>JANYIU010000147.1 GCA_025361955.1 Holophagaceae bacterium | reverse complement strand
GTTCCCATCCCGAACACGGCAGTTAAGCTCCAGAGGGCCGATGATACTTCCTCGGACAGAGGTGGAAAAGTAGGTCGCCGCGACGTTAAAATCACCCACGCCCCCATAACCTGGGGGCGTTCGTGTATTCACGAAAACCTTTACGCCATGGACGCGCTAAACTGACTATTTCTCCGCGAGGAACGTCATGCCCATCAGTGTCCGACTTCCCGATGACTCTGTCCGTGAAATGCCGGACGGTGCCACAGGAACTGATCTGGCGAAGGGCATCAGCCCCAGATTGTTCGACGCAGCTTTTGCGCTCCGTGTGGATGGAAAGCTGCAGGACTTGGGCTCCACGCTCAAGGACGGCACCAAGGTATCCGTGGTCACCTCCAAGGATCCGGAGTCCCTGAATCTCGTCAGGCATTCCACGGCGCACCTGCTGGCTCAGGCCGTGCAGAGACTCTTCCCGAGGGTGAAGGTGGGCATCGGACCCATCATCGAGGATGGGTTCTACTACGATTTCCTCGTCGAGAAGTTCTTCACACCCGAAGATCTCGAAGCCATCGAAGCAGAGATGCGGAAGATCAGAGAAGAAAGTATTCCCGTAATCCGCGAAGAGCTTGAGCGCGGCGAAGCCATCCTTCGCTTCGAAGCCATGGGAGAACCATTCAAGGTGGAACTGGTCTCTGAACTTCCCGCTGGTGAGACGATTTCGGGTTATCGGCAAGGCGATTTCTACGATCTCTGCCGAGGACCTCACGTTCCCAATACCGGGAAGCTCAAGGCCTTCAAACTTCTGCACACCGCTGCGGCCTACTGGCGTGGCGACGAGAAGAAGGCCCAACTCTGTCGCATTTATGGCACGGCTTTCCACACGCAGAAGGAGCTGGATGAGCATCTGCACCGGCTGGAAGAAGCCAAGGCCCGGGATCATCGCAAGCTCGGCAAGGAGCTCAATCTTTTTTCCTTCCATCCCGAAGCACCGGCCTCACCCTTCTTCCACCCAAAGGGCACGGTGGTCTATAACGAGCTTGTGAACTACATGCGCCAGAATTACCTGCGTCAGGGTTACAGCGAGGTGATCACGCCGCAGGCTCTGGATGTGAGCATGTGGAAGACCTCCGGGCACTACGACAAGTACAAAGAGAACATGTATTTCACGGAGATCGAGGAGCGGGAGTACGCCCTCAAGCCGATGAACTGCCCCACCCACTGCCTCATCTATGGCACCGGGAAGCACAGTTACCGCGACCTGCCCATTCGCTACGCGGATTTCGGGCGGCTGCATCGGTACGAGCGCAGCGGAGTTACCCAGGGCCTGACAAGGGTTCGCACCTTCTGCCAAGACGATGCCCACATCTACTGCGCACCGGAGCAGATGAAGGTCGAGATGGCGTCCTTTTTCGAATTCATCATGGATGTCTACCACACCTTCGGTTTCGACGAGATCCGCATCCAGCTTTCCACGCGACCCGAAAAGCGCATTGGCAGCGACGCAATCTGGGACCTGGCGGAGAACTCCCTAGCCGAGGCATTGAAGCAAGCCGACCTGGAGTACACCGTGATTCCCGGGGATGGTGCCTTCTACGGCCCCAAGATCGATTTCCAGGTGCTGGACGCGCTCAAGCGGCCCTGGCAGTTGGGAACGCTGCAGGTGGACTACTCCATGCCTAGCCGCTTCGGCCTGACTTACGTGAAACAGGATGGCAGCGAAGGCACCCCTGTCATGCTCCATCGCGCCATCCTGGGCAGTCTGGAGCGCTTCATGGGCATCCTCATCGAGCACTGCGCAGGAGCCTTCCCGGTGTGGCTGGCGCCCGTGCAGATGGCCATTCTTCCCATCACCGACCGGATCCATGACTATGCCCGCCAGATCCAGAGCAGGGCCTTGGAACTTGGAATCCGTGCCGAGCTGGATCTGCGCAATGAGAAGGTGAATGCCAAGATCCGGGATGCCCAGCTCCAGAAGGTTCCCTACATGTTGGTCCTGGGCGACCGGGAAGCGGCCAGTGGCCAGGTGTCCGTCCGCCATCGACATCAGGGGGATCTAGGCGCCCAGAGCCTGGACGGGTTCTTTGAGAAACTGACCGACGAGATCCGCAGACGCGTCCGATGATCTTTGCTTGGAAATAGGGCGTTTTATTGATAAGATTCTGTTCCTTGTGTTGTAGGGGAGGACCGTATTCGAGCGACTGAAACACGCATCAACGATGGCATCCGAGTTCCGGAAGTCCGGGTCATTGACGAAGATGGTACCCAGTTGGGGGTCATGACCCCCGGTGCGGCCATACGGATCGCTGAAGTCAAGGGATTCGATCTAGTGGAAGTGTCCCCTACCGCCAATCCACCTGTATGCCGAATCATGGACTACGGGAAATATAAGTTCATGGAAGCCAAGCGCGAACATGCCGCGCGAGCAAAGCAGAAGAACATCGTGGTCAAAGAGGTCAAGTTCCGGCCCCGCACCGACGATCACGATTTCGAATTCAAGGTCAAGCACATCCTCCGATTCCTCGAAGAGGGGGACAAAGTCAAGGTAGTGGTGATGTTCAGAGGCCGTGAAGTGGTTCACCGCGATATCGGTTTCCGCATCATCGAAGACGTGCTCAGCCGAGTAGCCGACAAGTGTTTGATCGAGAAAACCGCCGGCATTGACGGTCGCGACATGCACGCGATCATCATCCCTCGCCCGGTGGAAGTCGTGAAGAAGCCCAAGGCTCCCAAGCCAGAAACCAAGAATCCTGAAACCGTCCTGGAAACCTAACAAGCTTTAGAGGTTCGTCATGCCTAAGCTCAAGACCCACAAAGGCGCCCAGAAGCGCTTCAAGAAGACCGGCAGCGGCCTGTTCAAGCGCGGCTGCTCCCATCAGCGCCACATTCTCACCAAGAAGTCCTCCAAGCGCAAGCGTCAGCTCGACATGGGCCGGATGGTGGACAAGACGGATCTTGGTCGGGTTCGCGCGATGCTGCCCTACGCCTGATGTCGTCAGGGGAAACCCACGCATGCGTGGGTTCCCCCTGGCCCCGCGCTCCGTGCAGGCCAAGCCCGCCTGGAGCTTAGATTCCCACACTGGCGAAGCGACAATCGCTGGTTCAACCCGGTGGCTGAGGCCACCCCCGATGGGGCTCCCTAACGTTCGTTGATGCGAGCGGCCCCGAGGAAAGGAAAGACACATGACCCGTGTAAAACGAGGTTTCAAACGAGTCCAGCGCCGCAAGCGGATGCTGAAGTTCGCCAAGGGTTTCTACGGCGCCAAGTCCCGTCTCTACCGTTCCGCTAAGGAAGCCGTTGAGAAGGCGCTTGGTTACGGCTATCGCGATCGCAAGGCCCGCAAGCGCGACTTCCGTCGGCTGTGGATCGTGCGCATCGGCGCGGCCTGCGAAATCAACGGCACCAGCTACTCCAAGTTCATGGGCGGGCTGAAGAAGGCCAGCGTGGATCTGGACCGGAAGATCCTGGCCGATCTCGCCGTCATGAATCCAGAAGCCTTTACCAAGCTCGTGGCCGTGGCCAAGGGCTGAGCGAAGACCTGACATCTTCATCGCAACAGACCCGAAAGGCCGCTGACGCGGCCTTTCTCTATTTACGAGGAACCCATGGAGCCGAGCCTCCTGCCCATCGACATCCTCGACGCCCAGCAGGGTTTCCCTGAGGCACTTGCCGCCTGTAAGGACCTGGATGGGCTGATGCGCCTCAAGGGCGTCTACATCGGCCGTGAAGGCAGCCACTCGGCGCGCTTGATGGAGCTGCTCAAGGCGGCTTCCAAGGAGCGGAAGCGCGAGCTGGGTGGCGCCATCAACGTCTTGAAGAATGCGTGGGAAGAAGCCCTCAAGGCGCGCCAATCCGAACTCGAAGCAGCGAGGCGACAGCTCGCGACCTTCGGGAACACCTGGGATCCAGACCTGCCACCGCCCATCCCCGCACGCGGAGCGATGCACCCGCTCAATCAGCTCATTGATCGCCTGGTGGATGTCTTCCGCCCGCTCGGGTATCACGTGGAGGAAGGCCCGGAGATCGAGACGGAGGCCCACAACTTCGATGGCCTCAACATTCCGGCGGATCACCCTGCGCGCGGAAGTGCCGACACGTTCTACTTCGAGAAGTACCCCGAACTATTGCTTCGCACCCACACGAGCCCGGTGCAGGTGCGCACCCTGCTGCGTCTGGCACCGCACATTCAGGAGAAGGGCGGCATCCGCTTCCTGGCGCCTGGCCGCGTCTACCGCAAGGATGAGATCGACCCCACTCACAGTCCCATGTTCCATCAGGTGGAGGGCATGCTCGTGGGTCACGACATTGGCATGCATCACCTGAAGGGCACGTTGGCCTATGCGATGAAGGCACTGTTCGGACCCGCTGCCGAGGTGCGCTTCAGGCCCAGCTATTTCCCCTTCGTGGAACCCGGCTGCGAGGTGGATGTGCGCTGTCCCCTCTGCGGCGGGTCCGGTTGTCGGGTGTGCAAGCAGTCCGGCTGGGTGGAACTCCTGGGCGCTGGCCTCGTGCATCCCAACGTGCTGGCCTACGCGGGCATTGATTCCAACATCTGGAGCGGCTTCGCCTTCGGCATGGGGGTGGAGCGGATCGCCATGATGGTAAGTCAGACGCCGGATCTGCGTCTCTTCTTCGAGAATGACCAACGGTTCCTCAAGACCATGGGAGGGCTGGACTGATGCTGATCGAAATCAAGGCTCTGCGGCAGGAGCTCCCAGGACTGTGCGATATCGAACCGCTGGCTCTCTGTGAACTCCTGGCCTCCTTGGGTTTCCCAGTGGATGCTGTGGACACGAGCAACGGCGCCACGGTGTTCGAAGTGGATGTCACCGCCAATCGTGGTGACGTGCTGTCCCATCGGGGTCTGGCGCGAGACCTCGCCGCCAAGCTGGACATGGAACTCTCCACCCTGCCGGTCACGACTCTGCGGGAGGGCGCGGCGCTTTTGCCCGTGCGCTTGGAGAGTGAGGCCTGCCCGCTCTACGCGACGGCCATCCTTGAACTCGGCAAGGCTCAGGGCACACCCAGCGAGGTCCAGGTTTTCCTGGGCCACATGGGTGCCAGCGCCAAGAACCTGCCCCCTGTGGACGCTTCCAACGAGATTCTGCACCGCCTCGGCCAGCCGACCCACGCCTTTGATGCAGATACTCTCCAGGGCGCCTTGATCGTGCGCTGGGCGCGCGAGGGCGAAAAAATCGTGACGCTGGATGGCGTGGAACGCACCCTCACCCATCAGGATCTGGTCATCGCCGACGAGGCCGGCGCCATTGCCCTCGCGGGGGTCATGGGCGGCGACAGCACCAAAGTCACGGCCGCCACCCAGCGCGTACTCCTTGAGAGCGCCTTTTTCGATCCCCGAACGGTCCGCGCGACGGCCCACCGCCACAACCTGCACACCGATGCTTCCTATCGGTTCGGCCGTGGCGCGGATCCCGCCATGGCCCAAATGGCGCGAGATCTGCTCGTTCAGCGCCTTGAGGCCTGGGCGGGCGCCAAGCTAGTGGGCGCTTGGACGGCTGGCGCGGTGCCTCCAACCGCCCCACCCATCCCCTACAACCAAACCCTGCTGGAGCGGGTGGCAGGTGAACCGATTCCCAGGCTCGAGGCCTTGGCCCTGCTTAAGCGTCTGGGTTGCCAGATGGCACCCGAGCCGGGGTGCCTGCAGGTCGTAGCGCCCTCCTGGCGCCACGACCTCAGCATTGCTGACGATCTGGCCGAGGAGATTCTGCGGCTTCGGGGCTATGCCAAGATCCCCTCGGCCCTGCCCCCCTTGGAGGGAGCCCCGGAGCCGTTGTCCAAGGACTACCTCAAGCGCCGGCAGCTCGCCTCCAAGCTTGCCCATCTGGGGTTCTGCCAGACGGTGACCTACGGTTTCGTGGATCCACTGGAAAGCCAGGAGGGCAACCCCCAAGTCGACGAGCAGGCCTGGCGAACCCTGAAAAACCCCCTGGGTGAGGAATACTCCCTTATGAGAGGAACCTTGCTCAGGGATCTCCGGGATACGGCCGCTTTGAACCTGGACCGGGGAGCTCGTGAGGTCCGCCTCTTCGAGATCGCGCCAGTCTTCGTCGCCCAGCCCCAGGATGCCACCACCCCGATCCGGGAGTGCTGGACCCTGGCCCTCGCCTGGGCTGGCGAGACCGGGGGTGAGGATCCTTTGACCCCGGTCAGGAAGGTGTCGGCCCTGGCGGGCAAGAGCCACCTGATTGGGGTGCTCAAGGCCCTCGATGTTCCTGATGCAGCCATCCGAGCCTTCGAGCGCTGGCCCCTGGCCGGGGTTGTGGGGGGTGCCAAGAACCAGCTGGGCTGGCAGTTCGAGGTTTCCCTGGAGGCTATCCCGGATGCGGCGGACCGCGTCATCCCTGCCTTCAAGGCCTTCAGCCGATTCCCCTCCGTGGAACGGGATCTATCCCTGCTGGTGAAGCTGGATCAGGGCTACCGCCCCTTAGCGGATGCCATGACCGCCAAGGTCCGGACCAGCGCCCGGGAGGCCTTCCAGGAGCTCCGCTGCGTGGATGTCTTCCGCCACAAGAGCCTACCCGAAGGCCGCCAGGCCTGGCTGTTACGCCTGCGCTTCCAACATCCGGCCCGGACCCTCACCAGCGAAGAGGTGGATGGCTGGATGGCCTCCGCCCTGGATGTCGCAAGATCCCTCGGCGCCGAATTGCGTGGATAGAATGAGGGTCGTGAGGCCCCCATGGATTTACTAAAGCAACTGGAAGGCAAACTACAGGCGCTCGTTCAGCAGCGCAACCAGCTCCGGGAAGAGGTGGAGCGTCAGCGCGGGGAGCGGGGCACCGTTGACGAGGAACTCCATGGCCTAAGGCGGCGGATGGAGGATCTTCAATCCGAACGCAACGCGCTCGTCAAGGAGCGGGATCAAGTGAAGACCCAAATCGAAGCCATACTGAAGACTCTAGAGGACCTAGCGTGAGCGATGTCGTCCAGGATTCCACCCCACTCCAGCCAGGCGAGGTGTGGGTGGATGTGCTGGGCAGGTCCTTGCGGATCCACAGTTCAGCGGATGGCCCGACCCTTTCCCGGTCGACAGCCCTTCTGGAGCAGACGTTCCGCGACATGGAGCGCGCCTATGAGCTAAGATGGGGATGTCCACCTTCAGCCCAGGACACTTCGACCTGGATGCTGATGGGGGCCCTGAACCTCGCACACCAGGTGGTGCGTTTGGAACAGGCAGCCAGCCAGCAAACCCAAGACCTGGAACTGACTCTTACTAAACTACTTGATGATGTTCCGGATGAACCTCTCGCTCCCGGTGCCCTCTTCGGAGGACAGGACCCGTCCTGACCGGGAACGGAATCTGATCCCTGCGAGGCCCGTGAGTCGGCCAAACGCTTGTTCCGTAAAACTGCCAGGGCGGTCTTCCCCCGGCCTTGTGCGCGCCGCGCGACGGAGCGCCTTAAACCGGGAATCTGACTACCCCCCTATCACCTAGGGAACACGGCAAGCCACCACGACTGAGCGGGGATCACCTATTGGGTACATGCACGGTTGGCTCTTCCTAGCGGAGCTGCCGATGAATCTATTCGATTGGATCTTGCTATTGCTGCTGGTCGTGGCGGTGGTGTTCGCCTTCCTGCAGATGAAGAAGGCCCAGCAATCAGTGGTGGACGTCTCCCAGGCCACCGCCAAGGCCGAGGCCGAACTCAAGGTCCAGCGCGAGCAGACTCTCTCCGAGGCTGAAAAAGAGGGAGAGCGCCTGCGGGAGCGGGGTCAGCGCGAGGCCGATGCGATGCGCAAGGAGGCCGAGCTGAAGGCCAAGGAACAGGCCCTTCAGGCGCGCCAGGAAGCTGAAAAGATCGTGAATGAGCGCATGGCCAACCTGGATAAACAGGGGCAGCGCGTCCAGCAGAAGGAAGAAAACCTCGACAAGAAACTCACCCAGGTAGACCAGAAGACCAAGGATCTGGACCTCAAGGCCGAGAAGCGGAGGACTGAGATCGAGCGGCTGGAAACCCTTCAATCCGAAGCCAAGACCTTGGTGGAACAGCAAGCCCTGAAGCTGGAGGAACTGGCGGGGCTCTCGCGGGAACAGGCCAAGGCCGAAATCATCGGCCAATTGGAATACACCGCCAAGATGGATGCGGCCAAGCTCATCCGGCGCATCGATGAGGAGGCCCAGGAAGAGGCCCAGAAGAAGGCACGCTGGACCATCAGCGCGGCCATCCAGCGGGTGGCTTCCGAGGTGGTGGCGGAATCCACCGTCAGCTCCGTGCAGCTCCCTTCGGACGATCTCAAGGGCCGCATCATTGGCCGTGAAGGACGCAACATCCGCGCTCTGGAAAAGGCCACGGGCTGCGATCTCATCGTCGACGACACCCCCGAGACCATCGTCGTTTCCAGCTTCGATCCCATCCGCCGTGAAGTGGCCCGCCAGGCCATTCTCAAGCTCCTGGCCGATGGCCGCATCCACCCGGCCCGCATCGAGGAAGTGGTGGAGAAGACCAAGGTGGACATGGATCAGCATCTAAAGGATTTGGGTGAAGCCACCGCCATTTCCATGGGTTTCCCCGATGTCCACGCCAAGCTTCACAAACTTATCGGGCGTCTCAACTACCGCACTTCGTACGGTCAGAATGTGCTGGAGCACACCCGGGAAGTGGCCCACATCGCCGAGTACATGGCGGCCGAGCTGGGCGCGGATCAGCGCTTGGCGCGCCGTGCGGGTCTTTTCCATGACATTGGCAAGGCCATCGACCGAGAAGTGGAAGGTACTCACATCGAGATCGGCATGGACCTTCTGAAGCGCTTCGGAGAAAAAGAAGACGTCATTCACGCCATGAGCTGCCACCACGGGGATCACGAGCCTCGTACCGTGGAGGCCATGCTCATCACCGCTGCGGATGCCCTCAGCGCCGCGCGCCCCGGCGCCCGCCGCGAGATGCTCGAGACCTACGTCAAGCGCCTGGAACAGCTCGAAGCCATCGCCAACAGCTATAAGGGCGTCCAGAAGAGTTTCGCCATGCAGGCCGGCCGGGAGATCCGCATCATGGTGGACGCGGGCCAGGTCAACGACGATCAGGCCTTCTGGCTGGCCAAGGACATTACCAAGCGCATCGAAGGCGAGATGCAATACCCCGGCCAGATCAAGGTCACGGTCATGCGCGAGACCCGGGCCGTGGAGTACGCCAGGTAGCTCTGGCTTTGCCGTTTGGAAAGAGGAAGGCGCTGAAAACGCCGAAGGCCGTGCAAGCAAAGCTGCTAGTTTCTGATTGACCATCCATCGAAATTCGCACTCGCGCGGAGCCCCTTTCGCCGTTTTGCGGTTGAAAGGTTACCGCGTCCGCTGGGCTACGCAGGCGAACCCTTGCGATAAGGGCCACACTCTTTGAACAGCCCCAAGGTACAGATCGAGGCGATTCATAGGGGCTCAGGAATAAGCTCGCAGGAGAGAAAATGGCCAAAAGGACGAAACCTGGAACCACTCCGGCCCTTCCTTCCTCCAATGCGGTTGCACGGGTCATCCCAGAGGCTATGACAGCAGTAGGGACGGACTCTCATAGCCACTTGGCTACAGGCTTCCCCATTGTCGGCATCGGCGCTTCGGCTGGCGGTCTGGGGGCCTTCGAGGCCTTCTTTTCCGGCATGCCCGCCGAGGTCGACCCCGGCATGGCGTTTGTATTGGTGCAGCACCTGGCCCCTGACCACAAGAGCATCCTCACCGACCTGATCCGGCGCTACACCCGCATGCAGGTCTTCGAGGTGGAAGACGGCATGGTGGTGCGGCCCAACTGCGCCTACATCATTCCACCCAACCGCGACATGGCCTTTTTGAACGGCACGCTGCAATTGCTGGAACCCTCCGCTCCCCGGGGCCAACGTCTGCCCATCGATTTTTTCTTTCGGTCCCTGGCCCAGGACCAGCGCGAGCGGGCCATCTGCATCGTACTCTCCGGCACTGGCAGCGACGGCACCCTGGGCGTGCGAGCCATCAAGGGCGAGGGCGGCATGGTCATGGCCCAGAACCCCGAATCCACGGAGTATGACGGCATGCCGCGCAGTGCCATCGGCACCGGACTGGTGGATTACAAACTTCCGCCGGCGGAGATGCCCGCCCAGCTTATGACCTACGTGGCCCATGCCTTGGGCAAGTCCAACCGGGCGGCTACCGTCCCTGAACCCAAGACCGAGAACGCGCTGAAGAAGATCTTCATCCTGCTGCGCGCCGAAACCGGACACGACTTTTCCCATTACAAGCCGAGCACCATCCTTCGGCGCATCGAGCGGCGCATGGCTGTTCACCAGATCGATACGATGGAGGGCTATGTCAAGCATCTGCAGCAGACCTCCGCCGAGGTGGAGGCACTCTTCC
>JANYIU010000014.1 GCA_025361955.1 Holophagaceae bacterium | reverse complement strand
CCGGCAGGAAGAGGATGATCCGGCGGAACGCACCGTTCACCAGGACACCTTCCGCAAAGTCTACCTCGGCCAAGTGAGCGATCCCTTGTTCCCGCCCCATCCAGGGCCAGCCGAGACCCCCGAGGACGAGCTGACCCGGTTGGCCTTGGAAGATCCCCTGGCGTCCGAGCCAGAGCCCCAAGGGGCGCCGACTTTGTGGCGCCTGATCGCGCTCGTGGCCTTTGCCGTCATCGCCTTGAGCATCGTCTTCTGGTGGCGCTGAGGTTGCCAGGAGACAGTCATAATTCAGCGGTTAAGTCTTCTGTTGGACGCTAAGTCGCTGTCACTTAATAACCTTGTCATCCCGGTGGCGAGAGCGGCATAAGGAGCCGTAACGAAACAACCACAAAAACAGTGGTTATTCCGCAACGGCTCCTAAGCTTGCAAGTGCGGGGTGTTGCATGTACCAAAAAAACTGGGGTCCTACCACCATGGCCATCCATGCCGGAAGGCATTGCAATCCCACCCGGGCCGTGACGACGCCGATCTTCCAGACCTCGGTGTTCGAGCTCAAGGAGAATTCGGAAGGAGCGGAATTCGCCAGCAGCATCGAACCCCCGCAGTTCTACACGCGCTGGGGCAATCCCAATTTCAGCGAGGTGGAAGCGGTCCTGGCGGCCCTGGAGCGAGCCGACCGGGCGCTGCTCACGAGTTCCGGCATGGCCGCCTTCTCGGTGGTCCTGGACGCCTTCCTGAAGCCTGGGGACCATGTGGTGGCTCCCGCAGCTATCTACCTGGGCACGGAACAACTGTTGAAGCGCTGGGAAACCACCAAGGGCCTGCGGATCACCTGGGTCCAGAACACCCTCGATAGCGCGGAATGGGCGGCGGCGATCCTGAAGGAAACCAAGCTGATTTGGGTCGAAACGCCCTCCAATCCGACCTTGGCCGTGACTGATCTCGCCTTCATCGCGGGGCTTGGGAAGCAACACGGAATCCGGACCGTGGCGGACAATACCTTCGCTTCCCCGATCTTCACGCGGCCTTGCGAATTGGGGATCAACCTTAGTGTCTCCAGTGCAACCAAGTACCTGGGGGGCCATTCGGATCTGGTGGCGGGTGTCATCGTTGGGAGCGAGGCGGATGTGGTGACCTGCTGGAACGTGGCTAAACTCCTGGGACCCACGCTGGATCCCATGGCCGCCTGGCTGCTCCACCGGGGCCTCAAGACGCTCTACATGCGGGTCCGGCGGGCTTCCGATAACGCCCAATCCCTGGCCCAATGGCTGCTCTGGCAGCCCCAGGTATCCCGGGTGGATTACCCTGGCCTGAAGGAACATCCGGGCCACGCCGTGGCCGCTGCGCAGATGACGGGCGGCTTCGGAGCCATGATGAGCTTCGAGGTCCAGGGCGGCATTGATGCGGGGGTGCGCTTCTGCGAGGCCTTGGAAATCATCATCCGCGCCGTGAGTCTGGGCGGGGTCGAGAGCCTCATCCAGCACCCGGCCAGCATGAGCCATCTCAAGACCCCGGCCGAGGTCAAGGCACGCCTGGGCATCACCGACGGCCTTCTGCGCTTCTCGGTCGGTATCGAGGATGAAGCGGATCTGAAAGCGGACCTCGAACGCGGCTTCCAGGCCGCGACGATGATGCGTTAGAAAGGGTGCATTCCAGGGAAAACGTTGACAGCTGTAATCTCAGATCGCAGATTGAGTGCCCTTTTGTCGGATCCTTGAACCACACCGGACCCCTCAGAGCGGTTCGATCCCTGTAACCTCCTTTGCGGACCCCCCCCCCGGGCATTGGGGGCACTTGCTTTCCCTGTTCTCGATTGCATGAATATGGAAATTGCCTTTTACACGGTCGCGGTTGGCTTCAGCCTGTTAGGCCTGGGTTGTGTATTCTTGACCGCCCTGGGTCTCCCGGGTAGTTGGATTCTGTTGACGATTAGTCTAGGGGTGGAATTTGCGGATCGCTGGTATCTGCCCGCTGGTCATGACCAGACTTTTGGCTGGAAGCTTTTGGGTTTTTGCGCGTTGCTTGCGATCCTCGGTGAAATCCTGGAATTTTTGGCCGGCGCTTTGGGCGCGCGGAAGGCTGGCAGTTCGAAACGGGGCATGTTCGGCGCAGTCATCGGTGGCTTGTTCGGCGCTTTGCTGGGTACAAGTTTTCCGATTCCCCTATTCGGCACCTTGGTCGGGGCTATCCTTGGAACCTTTAGCGGAGCTTTTTTGGGAGAAATCACCCACAAGGAAGTGAAGACCGTGCGGCAATCTCTGAAACCGGCTCTGGGTGCTACCCTCGGAAGAATGCTGGGCACGCTGTGCAAGCTCCCAATCGCACTGACCATTTGGATCACGCTGGGAGTGGCGGTGTTCTGGCAGTGAAGAGAAAGTAGCCGCAGCCTGCACACACTAGGCTTGAAAAACGGTGCGGCTATGCAGTAGTAGAGGCCGACAGTTGCTACCCCTTGACCCAACGCAGCACGGGTTTGCGGGCGGCGGCGGTCTCGTCGAGACGGCGGATCGGGGTGGTCGTGGGGGCCTGGTGCAGGAGCTCAGGGGTCTCCTCAGCTTCCTTGGCGATCTTCTTCATGGCGTCCACGAAGGCATCCAGTTCGTCCTTTGACTCACTCTCAGTGGGCTCGATCATGAGCGCCCCGTGGATGATGTTCGGGAAGTAGATGGTCGGGGGATGGAAGCCGTAATCCAGGAGCCGCTTGGCGATATCCAGGGTGGTGACGTCATGCTTGGTTTGGTAGTGGTCGTCGAAAACGATCTCGTGCAGGGTGGGGGTCGCGTACTCCAGGTGGTAGGTGCCTTCCAACTGCTTGCGGATATAATTGGCGTTCACAATGGCGCGCAGGGTCGCGGCCTTGAGGCCGTCGCCGCCATGGCTCAGGCAGAAGGTCAGGGCCCGGACGATGATGCCAAAGTTGCCGTAGAAGGAATGGACCTTGCCGATGCTCTCGGGACGGTTCCAGTCGACGCGGAACGTCGCGCCTTCCTTGACCACGACGGGGCGCGGGAGGAAGCGTTCCAGGGCCGCGGAGCAGGCTACCGGGCCAGAGCCAGGACCGCCCCCGCCGTGCGGAGTCGAGAAGGTCTTGTGGAGGTTCAGGTGCATGACATCCACGCCAAAGTCGCCGGGACGGGCCACACCCATGAGGGCGTTCATGTTGGCGCCGTCCATGTAAAGGAGGGCGTCGATACCGTGCAGGATTGCCGCGATCTCCTTGATCCGGTATTCGAAGACGCCGATGGTATTGGGATTCGTGATCATGGCGCCCGCGATCTCGGAGCCGATCTCTTGCACCAAGGTCATGAAGCCCTTGCGCACCTTCCCGGTGGAGGGATCGGTCACGTCCTCGAAGCTGATGGTGCCGTCTTCGCGGGAGGGCAACTCCACCACGTCGTAGCCTGCCGTGGCAGCTGTGGCTGGATTGGTGCCATGGCCGCTGTCGGGGATGAGGATGACGCGGCGCTTGCGGCCATGGGCCACATGGTATTGCCGGATCAGCATGACGCCCGTGAGTTCGCCCGCGGCGCCCGCGGAGGGATGCAGGGTGACCGCGGGCAGGCCGGTGAGCTCCGACAGCCATTCCTGCAAGGTGAACATCAGGGCGAGATTGCCTTGAACATGCTCGGCGGAAGCCATGGGGTGGGCTTCGGCGAAGCCAGGCAATGCCGCCGTCTTCTCATTCAGCCGGGGGTTGTGCCTCATGGTGCAGGAGCCTAGTGGGTAAAGGCCGTCATCCACACCGTAGTTCCATTTTGAGAGGCGGGTGAAGTGCCGAATGATGTCCACTTCCGAGCAGGCCGGCAGCGCATCGAAGCCGGAGCGTCGCAGATGCGCCGGGCGGGTGTCCTTGGGAGCGGGGACATCGAGTTTCGGGAGATCCATGCCGACCTTGCCGGGCACGGAGCGTTCGAAGATGAGGGGTTCGCGGGAGCGGAGTGACATGTTCGTATCCTTAAGCAACCAGGCTGGGAACGCGGGAGACCACGCGGACCAGACGATCAATCTGTTCGCGGGTGGTCGTTTCGGTGGCGCACCAGAGGATGCAGTTTTTCAGGTTTTCGGCGTAGGAAGACAGGTCCAGGCCCGCGAGGATGCCCTCCTTGGCACAGGCGACTTGGAGGGCCTTCACATCACCGTCGTAACGGGTGACAAACTCGTTGAAGAAGGGCGCGGAGAAGGCAGCCTTGAAGCCGGACACCTGGAGCAGGGCCTGCTGCAGGTATTGCGCCTTGGCCACGTTCTGTTCGGCGAGGCCCTTGAGACCTTCGGGACCGGCCAGCTGCAGGAACATGTTGGCCCGCAGCGCCACGAGGCCCTGGTTGGAGCAGATGTTCGAGGTGGCCTTGTCACGGCGGATGTGCTGTTCCCGGGAGGTGAGGGTCAACACATAGCCGGTCTGGCCGTCCAGATCCTTGGTCTGGCCGATGACCCGGCCGGGGATCTCACGCTTGTGCGCGTCCTTCACGGCGATGAAGCCCAGGTAGGGACCGCCCCAGTTCAGCTTGTTGCCATAGGACATGGCCTCGCCGCAGGCGATATCGGCACCGACCTTGCCGGGGGCTTCCAGCCAACCGAAGGCCATGGCCTCCTGGGTGACGGAGACCAGCAGAGCGCCAGCCGCCTTGGTCAGTTCGGCAATGGCCCTGAGATCCTCGATGCAGCCCAGGAAATTGGGGTAGCCCACCAGGACGCAAGCCACATCGGAATTCAGCTTCGCCTTGAGGTCGTCCAGGTCGGTGACGCCGTCTTTCAGGGCGACAGTGACGAGCTTGAGACCCTCGTGGGGCGTGATGTTGGTGCAGAGCACTTCCAGGTAGTGAGGATGCAGGCCCTGGCTGATGAGGATGGTAGTGCGTTTTCTCTGCACGCGGACGGCCATCAGCGCGGCCTCCACCGTAGCCGTTCCGCCGTCGTAGAGACTGGCGTTGGAGACTTCCAGGCCGGTGACATCGCAGATCACCGTCTGATATTCGAAGATGTGCTGCAGAGTGCCCTGGCTCACTTCCGGCTGGTACGGCGTGTAGGCCGTGAACCACTCCTCGCGGCTCACCATCATGTCGATGGCCGTGGGCACGAAGTGGTCATAGGCACCGGCGCCGAGGAAACAGGCCGGGAACACCGTGTTCCGGCCTGCCAAGGCCTCCATTTGGCGCAACACTTCCTGTTCCGAGAGTTGCCCGGGCAGGTTCAGTTCGCGCTTCAGTCGAAGTTCAGGGGGCACACCACCGAGCAGATCTTCCGCCTGCTGCACGCCGATGGCGTCCAGCAGTGCGCGATCCTCAGAAGGGGCCAAGGGCAAATAGCGCATAAGGCATCCTTAGTGTGGCAAGACGCTCCTTCACGAAACGTCGTGGCTAGGTTAGCACGTTGAGTCGTGGTTCTTTCAATCCGCAAAGAGATTCTGCAATTCGATTCGTGAGCTGCTAAGAGGTCTTGCTGTCTTGTTCACAGAAAAACGGCAAGCTTCGCGTAATTAACGGAATGAATCGAAATCAAACGAATTTTCCCAAATACGCCCACTTTCTTTGCGCGGCCTTCACGATTCGCCAAAAATTACCCCAAGATGACGTGCCAGGTTTATTCGAACGGATCAATCCTTGCGCGTTTCCTTATCCAGCGCGTCCTGGATCCAGGTGTAGACGGCGACGGTAGAGGGCAGGCCCACGATGGAGGCCGCCAGCGTCACCACCTGCTCCATTTCCTTCTGGGTGACCCCCGCACTTGAGGCTTTGCGCACGCTGGAATGGACGACGCCTTCCTTCAAGGAACCGATCGCCACCGCCAGTTTCACCAGGCGGCGCGTGTGCTCGTCCAACGGGCCCTCCTGCTCGGCCTCCTGGAGGGTCTCCCAAGCTGCGCCCAGCTTGGGGAAACGCTCGATGAACTGGCGGTATTTCTTGGGCGGTTCGTGGGACGACTTCATGCGGAACCTCATTGGGGATGCAAGCCGATGTGACCCGTTCCGGCGCTGCTCAGCCGATCATATCCAGCTTTGCTCCCATGGGGTTGAGCGGCATCGGAGGGCAACAGCTGGTAGCTTCTAGGTATGCGTTGTCCTTTCTGCGGGCATCTTGAAGACAAGGTCGTGGACTCCCGGGAAAGCCGGGAGGGAGAGTCCATTCGCCGCAGGCGGGAATGCCTTAAGTGCGGACGGCGCTTCACCAGCTACGAACGGCTGGAGGAAGTCCCCATTCTCATCGTGAAGAAAGATGGGCGCCGGGAGCCCTTCGATCGGCAGAAACTGTTGCGGGGCATCATGTCGGCCTGCCAGAAACGTCCAGTCTCCCTTGCGCGACTGGAGGAGGCCGTCGGCGACATCCAGTCGAAGTTGATGGAGCAGCCCGACCGCGAGATCCCCAGCCTGCTTCTGGGTGAATTGGTCATGGATTCCCTGAAGGTGATCGATTCCGTGGCTTATGTCCGTTTCGCTTCGGTGTACCGGGATTTCAAGGACCTGCCTGATTTTGTCAAGGCCCTGGAAGGACTCATGGGCGGACCGCCGCCTCCTAAGCCTGTTTCGCTCGCTCCAGTACCGCCGTTGATTTCTGAGGCATCACATGAATCGAAGGCGGCGCTGCCGATCCCGTTGTTCCCTGGCGTGGCTCCGGATTCACCCCCCTCAAGTCGGCGCCGAAAACCTAAATGAACGAAACGTTAGAGGCCGTGTCAAAATAACCTGCGCCGTTTTGGATATTTTGTTCTGGCCTTTATGGGTGGTCGCCCCCGCCATGACAAAATCATCTTGAAGTAACGGCCTGCATTGAATGGAAGCGAGGTACTCCTTGGCTGAAGAAAATCTGCTCCCCCAGACCCTTGATGAATCCCCGAAAATCCCTGAGGTCCTGCCGGTTCTTCCCCTCCGCGATGTGGTGGTCTATCCCTATGTGATTCTGCCCTTGAGTGTCAGTCGGGAGAAATCCATCCGGGCCGTGGACACGGCGCTGGTGGAGAACCGCATGATCCTGCTCCTCTCCCAGAAACAGATGGAGATGGATGATCCTGGCCCCGAGGACCTCTATAAGGTCGGCACGGCGGCGCTCATCATGCGGGTCCTCAAACTGCCTGACGGCCGGATCCGGGCGCTGGTCCAGGGACTCCAGCGTGTCCGCGTCGAGTACTTCACAGAGACGGAAGCCCTCTTCAAGGCCAAGGTGGAACCCCTGGCCGAGCCCGAGCAGATTGAGCCTGGCATCGAGCTGGACGCCCTGCTCCGCACCGTCAAGCAGACCTTGGAGAAGGCTGTGGCCCTGGGCAAAAACCTGCCCCAGGAGGTCCTCGTCATTGCCGTGAACCTGGACAGCCCCGGGCGTCTGGCGGATCTCGTGGCTTCCAATCTGGAGCTGAAACCACCGCAGCTGCAGGAGGTCCTGGAGATCATCCATCCGGTGCAGCGCCTGAAGCGCGTTCACGAGCTATTAATGAGGGAGATCGAGCTGCTGGAAGTCCAGCAGAAGATCACCATGGAAGCCCGCGGTGAGATGGACAAGAGCCAGCGGGAGTACTATCTTCGCCAGCAGCTGAAGGCCATCCAGCAGGAACTGGGCGAGGGCAGTGAGCTGGCCGAGGAGATTCAGGCCTTCCGCGACAAGATGGCCAAGATGAAGGTGCCGGAAGAACCCCTCACGGAGATCGACCGGAATCTCAAGAAGCTGGAGCGGATGCACCCGGATTCCAGCGAAACCGCCGTGACCCGGACCTACCTCGAGTGGATGACCGAGATGCCCTGGGGCGAGATGACCGAGGACAACAAGGACCTGAAACTTGCCCAGCAGATCCTGGATGAGGACCACTTTGGCCTCGACAAGATCAAAGAGCGTTTGATGGAGTTCCTGGCCGTGCGCAAGCTGCGACCGGACCTCAAGGGGACGATCCTCTGCTTCGTGGGACCTCCGGGCACGGGCAAGACCTCCTTGGGCCGCAGTGTCGCCCGGGCCCTGGGCAGGAAGTTCTCCCGCATCTCCCTGGGGGGCATGCACGACGAAAGCGAGATCCGCGGTCACCGCCGCACCTATGTGGGGGCCATGCCGGGCCGCATCATCCAGGCCCTCCATCAGGTGAAGTCCATGAATCCGGTGATCATGCTGGACGAGGTGGACAAGATCGGCCGCGACATGCGCGGCGACCCGAGCGCGGCGCTGCTCGAAGTGCTGGACCCGGAGCAGAACCACACCTTCCGGGACAACTACATGAACGTGCCCATCGATCTGTCCCAGGTGCTTTTTCTCACCAATGCCAACGAACTCGATCCGATCCAGCCGGCCTTCAAGGACCGCATGGAGATCATCCACCTCTCCAGTTACACCTTGGAGGAGAAGATTGGCATCGCCGAGCGGCACCTGATCCCCAGGCAGCTTGAGAAGAACGGCGTGACCAAGGACCAGGTCGGTTTCGCCCGGTCCGGACTCAAGGCTCTGGTCATGGGCTACACCCGAGAATCGGGGCTGCGCCAACTGGAGCGCGAGATCGGTGCGGTCTGTCGGAAGGTGGCCCGCAAGGTGGCCGAAGGCAAACCCAAAAAGAAATTCACCCTCACCGACGCCAACGTCCAGGAACTCCTGGGCCCCGTGAAGCTCCTCCAGGACGAACGCCTGAAGGCGCCCCGTGTGGGCGTCGTGACGGGCCTCGCCTGGACTTCCACCGGCGGCGACGTGCTGTTCGTGGAGGCCCTCAAGATGCCCGGGAAGGGTGGCTTGATCCTCACCGGCCAGCTGGGAGATGTCATGAAGGAGAGTTGCCAGGCGGCGCTGAGCTATATCCGGAGCCGCAGCGAAGCCTTCGAGATTGATTCCGAGGTCTTCCAGAAGCATGACATCCACATCCACTTTCCCGAGGGGGCCATCCCCAAGGACGGTCCTTCGGCGGGTCTGGCCATTGCCACGGTCATCCTCTCAGTGCTCAAGAACGTGCCCATCAAGAACACCTTCGCCATGACCGGCGAGATCGACCTCCGGGGCGAGGCTCTGGCCATCGGCGGCCTCAAGGAGAAGTCCCTGGCAGCCCTGCGGGTGGGCATCAAGCACGTGATCATCCCCTTCGAGAATCAGAAAGACTTGGAGGACATCGCCCCAGAGGTGCGGGCCAAGATGACCTTCCACCCCGTGAAGCACGTGGAGGAGGTCTTCGAGATGGCCCTCACCAAGTGGATCCAGCCTGAGAAGCGGAAGGTTCCCACGGCTGCGGCGAAGACGAAAAAGGCGCGAAAATGATGTTGTTCCACGTGGAACGCCGGATTCTTGGCCTCGGGTAAACCGTTCTTGTGATTGGATTCTTCCCATTCAGGGTGAGAACGGCATACGGGGCCGTAATGGATGGCGAGAAACGAATTGGAAAATCCAGAACGGCCCCTAAACTGGATCCAGCGAGGGTATTGTGGGTCTCTTCAGTGGCCTGATCGATAAGTTCAAGCAGGGGCTCCAGCGGACGCAGGAGCTGGTGCTGGCGCCCATGGGGCGTCTCCTGGGCCTCAAGCGGCTGGACGAAGATCAGCTCCTGGAACTCGAGGAATTGCTTTTACAGGCGGATCTGGGGGTCCACGCCACGGATCGGCTCATGGAGCGCTTGCGGTTCGAGCTGAAGCGGTCCTCGGAGATCGATCCCAAGGCCGTCCTCAAGGATGAACTGTTGAAGATCCTGCAGCACGCCCCCACCAAACCCTTCCTGGCTGACGGGGTGCAGGTACTTTTGCTGGTCGGCGTCAACGGTGTCGGCAAGACCACCACGGTTGGCAAGCTGGCCGCCCAGTTCAAGGCCAGAGGCGAGGAGGTCCTGGTGGTGGCGGGGGACACCTTTCGGGCTGCCGCCATCGATCAACTGGAACTCTGGGGCGAGCGGGCCGGGGTGCCGGTCCTGCGCAATCAGATGGGCGGAGATCCTGCGGCGGTGGCGTTTGATGGCGCCACCCGCGCCAAGGCCAAGGGCATCCCGTGGGTGCTCATTGACACGGCGGGCCGCATGCATACCAAGGATCACTTGATGCGGGAGCTGGACAAGATCCGGCGCAGCCTACAGAAGGTGATTCCGGAAGCCCCGCAGCGGGTGCTCCTGGTGCTGGACGCCACCACGGGCCAGAACGGGCTGCAGCAGGCGGAGGCCTTCAAACAAGTGGCGGGAATAACGGACCTGGTGCTCACCAAGCTGGACGGCAGCGCCAAGGGCGGCGTGGTCGTACCCATCCTGGAGCGCCTGAAGCTGCCGATCGCTTTCGTGGGGGTGGGCGAACAGGTGGACGACCTGATTCCCTTCGATCCCGAAGCCTTCGTGGACGGACTCCTGGATGTCTAGTCCGGCCCCTGAACTCTCCCAGGAACTGGCTTGGGAGCTGGCCACAGGTGGCCCCTGGCCTGCTCCCGAGCGGTTGCAGGGTGATGATATGTTCATGGCTTTAGCCTTGCGGGAAGGCATGAAGGGCGTGGGTCTCGCCAGTCCCAACCCACCGGTGGGCTGCCTCCTGGTCCAGGCGCAACGGATCATCGGGACCGGCGTCCATACCCGGGCTGGCGATCCCCACGCTGAGATCATGGCCCTGCGGGATGCGGAATCACGCGGCGAGGAGGTCCCTGGCGCCACCGCCTATGTCACTCTCGAGCCCTGTTGTCACCAAGGACGGACCCCCCCCTGCACCGAGGCCCTTATTCAGGCCGGGGTCACGCGGGTGGTGGTGGGCATCGGCGATCCCAACCCCCGGGTTGCCGGGGGTGGGTTGGCCATTCTCCGGGCCCATGGACGAGAGGTCCGGGAGGGGGTGCTGGCGGAGTCCTGCGCACGGTTCCACGCCCCCTTCTTCAAGTTCATCCGGACCGGTCTGCCCTGGGTGGTGCTGAAGCTGGCCATGGGTGCGGATCATTCCCTCGGCCCAGCAGGCAAAACCACCCAGGTCACGCCGCCCACGATCCAGCATTGGGCCCACGCCTTGCGCCGAGCCGCGGAAGCGATCGTGGTGGGGGGAGGTACGGTGGCCATCGACGACCCGCAGCTCACGGACCGCTGGCCGACCCCAACCCTTCCGCATCGGGCCTTCCTGCGGGTGGTGCTGGATAGCCATGGAACTTTGCCCCGGGACCGGCGCGTCTGGCAGGTGGTTCCTGGCCAGCCGACCTTGCGGGCGGTGGTGGGCGAACCTGCCCCCCTGAGAGATGTGGAGGATCTGCGGTTGCCGCCAGGCCCCGGAGGCTGCAGCTTGCGCCACTTGTTGCATGAACTCGCGGCCAGGAACGTGGGCCGGGTTCTCTTCGAGGGGGGCGGAACGGTGGCCCGGCAGCTGCTGGAGCAGGATCTCGTGGACGAGTTCCATCGGTTCGTGGCCTGCCAACCCGCAGGGGGTGAGGTGCTCCCGCTGGATCTGTCCGGCCTGCCGCGGACCCGCGCCCGGATCCCCTTCCCCACCGGCAGCTGGGAGGTTTTGACTCGGTAAGATGGCACTTGCCATGGCCGACTGGAAGATCCCTGGCAACGTTCGGACTGTGGAGGCCTTCCTGCCAGCGGCGGATGGCTTGAAGAAAGTCACCCAGCAGTCAGGGGGTGCAGTTCCATCCAGAGTCAGAGGCTGCGAAGCTTTCAGAATTTTGTTCGGGCCAAGCAATACGCTGAACCCAAATCATTCCCCCACATCGTCGCCAATCGCTGGGTCAAGGGCTTGCCAGCGCTCCCGAGCCTGGAAGGCGGGAGCCTCCAACTGGGCCAGGAAGGCGACCATCCGCTTGCCCCAGGAACTCCCGGCCACACAGCCTTCGGGGACGAAAGGCAACAGATCCTTGGGCGCTTCTTCCAGGCAAAACTGGGTGAGGGTCAGGCTCTGCTGGTAGTTCTCCCCCAGCGGGGTCAGATTGGCGGCGAGGGTGTCCAGGATCTCGGCGAGGGCGGGATCTTCGGTCTGGCGGGACCCTTCTTCCAGGATCTCCACCGCCTCGTGGCGGGCCCGCACGAGGCGGTGATGGAGCCTGAGTAGTTCTTCAGCCGGGGACTTCTGCTGCAAGGCATGAGCCGCATCCTCCAAGTGCGGGTGCAGTTTCTTGAAGAGCAACTGAAGGGCTTGCTCGGCCATGTTTTTGGATTCCATAGGACGAGTTTACGGTCGTTCGCCAGATCTGCCGATCAATCTGGGAGAATGCGTTAGGAGTTCCCATGCAGCAGAGCGATGCCACCCCCCCCAGCACTTCTGAAGAAATCTTGGATTCCAGCACGTTGAAACAACTGCTCGATCTGGATGATGGAGAGCTGGGTCTCATCCAGGAGATGTGCCAGCTCTTCATTGAAGATATGCCCCCGCGCATCTTGGCCATGGAAGCAGCCCTTAAGGCAGGACAAGGTGAGGAAATGGCGGATGTGGCCCATGCCGTCAAGGGGGCCGCCAGCACCATGGGGGCGCCCGGAGTCCGGAATGTGGCCCTGGCCCTGGAAACCCTTGGCAGGACCGGGAAGGGAGCCGAGCCTGCGGATATCCTTTTGGCGCGCATGAAGGTCGAATATGAGCGGGCTCAAGGGGCCCTGCAAGCCTTCATTATTGCCAAGGGCGGAAGGGTCTGACTCGGCCTATTCCGAAGAGCCAGCGAAGACCCGGATGCGCTTGGCGCCCCGCGGGGGGGGCTGGTCGCTGATCTGCACTCGGCCGCTGTCGTCGACCCACTGGAAGATGGGGGTTGGAGGTCGCAGCGGCACCACAGCCTTGGCCTGGGCGGGTTGGCGGGTCGAGAAGACGGGTTCCCGCGCTATTGGTTTGGCTTCGACCTTCAGGGGTTTCTCGTCCACGAGGAAGCCGCCATGGCCCCTCTTCAGCAACGCCATGGCCCCGGCTGCCTTGGGATCTGCCTGGACCAGACGTTTGGTAAAAAGCTCCATGACCCGGGGGACATAGGCCCGGGTCTCGGCGAAGGGGGGAATGCCACCGTGTTTGTCCACAGCCCCTTCTCCGGCGTTGTAGGCAGCGATGGTCTTGGCCATATCCCCCTTGAAGTAGCCCAGGAGGTAGCGAAGGTACTTGGTGCCCCCGGTGATGTTCTGGCGGGGATCGAACGGATCCAGAACGCCGAAACGCGCTGCGGTCTGGGGCATGAGCTGCATGAGGCCCAGGGCTCCCGTGCGGCTGCGGGCCCGGTAGTTGAAGGCGCTCTCGGCTTGGATGATGGCCCGAGTCAGGAAAGGGTCCACGCCGATGCTCAGGGCGATCTCGTCCACCAGGGCCAGCAATTCGGGGCTCTTGAGCACCTGTGCCATCTCTGACTTGCTGATGGCCAGCCGGATATGCCCCACCCCTACATGCTTGAGGATCAACCCCTGGCCCCGGGTATAGCTGGGTGGCAGGTTATTGATGACCATGTTCCCGTTGCGGTCGTAGTAAGTGTAGAGATAGGTCGTCCCAGCGCGGTTGAGGGAGGCATTCCCGGCCGCCAGGGACAGGGAAATGGCAGAGAGACAAACGCTTCTTAACAACATCCCCTCAAGGATACTCCTGTCAGCGGGCTCGCACCCGGATCTGGGATCTGCAGGGAACATTCCAGTTGCGACGGAGCGAATCCAGCAGGCTGTCCGTCCAGGCCCTAGAGAGAGGAAAGGAACGCCTCCACGTGCTCCCAGTCTCGGCCGATGGGAAACGGTGGCAAGGCGGCCCGCACCTGGGCGGCGTAGCGCTTGCCGTAGCGGTCCTCATGCGGAAGCAGCAAGCGCGGATCCAGGATGCAGACGACGCCCTTGTCGGTGCGGGTGCAGATCAGGCGGCCGATGCCTTGCTTGAGCTTGAGGGTCATCTGCGGGACCTGGATGCCGATGAAGCCCAGGCCCTGTTGCCGGGCATCGGCCTCGCGTACCCGGGCCTGAAGGACCGGGTCGTCCGGGGGTGTGAAGGGCAGCGCCGTGACGATGACGAGGCTGAGCGCGTCCCCAGGCATGTCCACCCCCTGCCAGAAGCTGGCGAGGCCAAGCAGAGCAGCGTTGGGCGTCTTGCGGAAGCGCTCCAGCATGACGTGGCGGGTGAGGTTCTCGCCCTGGATGAAAAAGGTCATCCCCGGCAGAGCGGCTTCGAGCCTCGGCCGGAAGGCCGCCAGCATCTTGCGGCTGGTGAAGAGCACCAGGGCGCGTCCCCGGGAGGCACGCATGAGGCGCTCCATGGCCGCAAGGCTGGCTTCCACCCAGCCGGGCTCCCCGACCCCATTCCGGCCAGGTTTGCGCTCGGGCAGGTCGGGTGGGATGAAGATCATGCCCTGGTTCACGAAATCGAAGGGACTTTCCACGTGCTGGGAGCGCAGCGCCTCGTCCTCCGAAAGCCCCAGCCGCAGCCGCAGGCCGTTGTAGCCGCGGCCATCGCGCAAGGTCGCGGAGGTGAGGATCACCGTTTCGAAGCCTCGCCGCAGATGCTGATGGAAGAAGGGCCGCACATCCACTGGATTGGCCTTGAACTGCACATGATGAGGCCCCTCCCGGGAGATGGTGGAAACCCAGCCCTCGGGTTGGGCGAAAACCTGCTCCATGCGGGAGAAGGCGAGGCCGATGCGCTCGGCCAGGCGTCTCCAGGCCAGGTCTTCAGGATTGCCGTCCTTGCGGCGACTGGCTAAGCGTCTGGTTTCCTTCCAGGCCGCCTGGCCCGCCTCCACCCAGGCCCCAACGGCGTCGGCCAGTTCGCGTAAATTCAGCCGATCGTCCTCGAAGCCGAAGGTCGAGTTCTCCGCGGGGACGAGCGACAGCAGCGTGATCCAGGCACTCTCCCAGGGGAGCATCATGGCGTCGAGGGCGGCCCCCTCCGATTCCTTTCCGGCCTCGTCGGAGAGATCCCGGAAGAGCAGCGTCATGGCCCGGTTGGACCAGACTTCGGAACAGCTTTCCGTGAGCTGTTCCTCGATCTCGTGGGCCTCATCGAGGATCAGTACCGGTGCATCCGGCAGCACCTGTCCGAAGGCGGATTCACGGAGCACACGATCCGCCAGCAGCAGGGCGTGATTGACGATGACCAGATCGGCGGTGAGGATCTCCTGGCGCAGTTTGGTCAGGAAGCAGTCCTCGAAGTGGGGGCACTGGCGACCCGTGCAACGCTCCGCGCGGGCGTTGAGGCGGTCCCAGAGTTCACTCTCCCCTTCCCCGTGGCGGCCCAGTTCCTCACGGTCGCCGGTCAAGGTCTCCTGGGCCCAGCGGGGGAGGGCCAGCCAGAGCCCGTGGTCAGCCAGATTGAATTCGGCCGGGGGATGAGCCTCCAGCTCTTCCCAGGCGGCCTTGCAGAGGTAGTTGGCCCGGCCCTTGGCCAGGACGGCGTGGACCTCACGACCCAGGATGCCGCGGGCTCGGGGCAGATCGTCCTCCAGGAGCTGTCGCTGCAACTGCTTGGTCCGCGTGGAAATAAGCACAGGGGCGCGGCCCGAGGCGATGGTCGGGATCAGGTAGCCCAGGGATTTGCCTGTGCCCGTGCCCGCCTCAATGGCCTGCAGGATTGCATCAGGTCGGTTCTCGGGCGCCGCCCCGGCGCGTTTCCAGGCGTCCAATTGCTCGCCACCCGCTCGGATCGAATCGAACACCAGTTCGGCCATACGCCGCTGACCAGGCCGTTCCTCGGCCCCTGGGAAGCAGGCGAAGAGCCGGCCCTCGGGTGGTGCGAAGAACGGATCCATGGCGTGCGGCATCTCTCCAGCATGACCTACAGGGCGGAAAAAGGGCGAACGTTGAATTCTCCCCTCCCTGAAGGAAGGGGATTCCACGGCTCACGCCGCAGGTTTCCTGCTTCGCCGGGCGGCTGACGCCTTCCCTCCACAGGCTTCTGCCGCCATCCCGGCGGCAGGGAGGCCGCTTCCGGCCTCCAGGA
>JANYIU010000120.1 GCA_025361955.1 Holophagaceae bacterium | reverse complement strand
CTACCTGATGCAGATCGGTTTCCTGGACCGCACCCCGCAGGGCCGGAGAGCCACCGATGCCGCCTACAGTTACATTGGCCTGAGCCCGGACCAGGGACCGCTGTTCCGGTGATCCCAGGCTCATTCCATTGCTTGGCTATCGGCTTCCCTCCGCCAAGAAAGATGAGCCACGAAGACACACGAAGGCACACGAAGAAAGCCAAGAACGATGGGTCCAGAGCCATCCAGAGCTCCGCAAAAAGGATGGCCATCGCTGGGACATGTGCAGCTTCGTGTCCACCCGCAGGGCGGCTTCGTGTGTCTTCGTGGCTTCTTCAGGCGCGCACGGCTTCCACTTCTTCGAGGGTCCGCGGTCGTTTCTTACCGAGGATGCGGTGGCCATTCTCCGTGATCAGCAGGTTCTCCTCGATGCGGATGCCACCGAAATCCCGGTAGGCTTCGAGCTTGTCGTAATTAATGAAGTCCGCGAACTTGCCTTCGGCCTTCCAGCGCTCAATGAGCTGCGGGATGAAGTAGATGCCTGGCTCCACCGTCAGCACAAAGCCCGCTTGCAGGGGGCGCGCCAGCCGAAGGGACTTGATGCCGAAAAGGGTGCTCTTGGACTGACCGTCATAGCCCACCCAGACCTCTCCCAGGTTTTCCAAATCGTGTACATCCAATCCCATCATGTGGCCCAGGCCGCACTGAAAGAACAGGGCGTGAGCACCTTGCTCGACGGCTGCATCCAGATCTCCCTTCATGAGCCCCAGGCTCTTGAGATCTTCGGCCAGGGTCCGGCAGGCCAGCAGATGGATCTGACGGAAGGGCACGCCCGGCGTCAGGTGCTCGATGGCAGTTAGGTGGGCCTTCAGGACCACCTGGTAAATGTCCCGCTGGCGGGGCGTAAAGGCCTTGTCCACGGGGCAGGTACTGGTGAGATCCGCCGTATAGTGCAGCGAGGTTTCCGCGCCCGCATCCACCAGGAGCATCTGACCGCTCTGCAGCGTGTTGCCGTGACCGTGATTGTGCAGGGTCTCACCATGCACCGTGGCAATGACGGCGTAGCCGAGATTGCCTCCAGAAGCCAAGGCGATCTGGGTGATCTTTGCGGCGATGTCTGCTTCCTTCGCACCGGGTTTCGCCATGCCCATCGCCGCGAGATGCATGTCCACCGTGACATCGACGGCCCGCTCGATCTCCTGGAGCTCTTCAGCGCTCTTGAACACGCGCATATTGATGACCGCTCTCGCCAACTCCAAGGAGGCTTTACCCTCCTGCTCATCGGGATGAAGCCCAAGGAATCGGAACAGCTTCAGGCGATGTTCAGGGCGATAGGGAGGCAGGAAATGGAGCTCCCGCCCCTTGGCCTTCTGGAGGTAGGCTGCCAATTCGGAAGCCAGCGCAGTTGCCGTAACACCGCCCAGCAGTGCCAGTTCCGCCACGGTCGGAAGAACCCCCGTCCAGACGATGTCTTCGAGAGTGAGATCGTTGCCGAAAACCACCGTACGTCCCTGGTCCAGATCGATCACTGCGGAATAGCCCGGTTGGTCGATGCCGAAGTAATACAGAAAGCTGCTGTCCTGTCGGAACGGGTGGACGTTGTCAAGATAGTTCATGGGGCTTTCCTCGTTGCCGAGGAACAACAGCAAGCCTGACGTGAAGCTGGATTTAAGCCGTTCGCGGCGTTCCGTATAAGTTCGGGCTGGAAACATGCGGCTATCTCCTTCTTGACTTCCGACCACATCCCAAACAGCAAGGGCCTCCGGGCGGAGGCCCTTGCTGAATCACAGAGCAAGGTTGTTCGGCTACTTCTTAATGGTGAAGTACTTCTCGGGGATCTTCAGGGAGGTCGCGCCCAGGTAGCCCTTGCCAAAGACGTAGGTATCCATGTAGACCAGCAAATCGTTCTTGGACTTCACTCCAGTGTTCATATCGGTGTAGTAGGCACCGTTCCACTTCGCACCTGGGGTGTACTTGCCGAGGGCGGCGTAGATGTCCTTGGTGTTCGTGACCTTCGCCTTGCCTTCCACCACACGCTTGCCCAACTCGCCCAAGCCAGCCGTGAGGGTGAAGCCAGTGCTATAGGCCCAGGTACCCAGACGGCCGCCAGCGCCCCGTGCCTTGATCGTGGTGTCGATCTTTTTCAAGATGGCGGGGAAGTTGCCCTTCTCAGCGGTGAGATCAAGCCCTAGTGCGCCCGGGAAACCCATGAGCGGGGAGGCGGAGTCAGGTTCCACGAAGATCGCATTCTTGTTCGCAAGGATCTGCTTGATCAGGGGTTCCGTGTGGGCGTCGTTGGTGCAGAAGAAGGCCACCTTCTCACCATTGGGGCCGTACTTCCTGATCCATTGCGGAACCTTTTCGAGGATGAACTGCTGAGCACCCGCGGTGCCCACATCGGAGGTCGGGTCTGGGGCGGTTTCAAAAGCGAACTTGATGCCCAGGTCCTTGCAGGCCTGTTCCATGATGGCCCGGCGGCGGCCAAGGCTCTCGTAGGACATATGGCGCGGGAAGGAAATGTGCACAAAGGTCTTCGCGCCGAGCTGCTTGGCACCCCAGGGGATGGTATAGCCGCGGGATACGAAGTCCGCATCCACGGCCAAATCAGCGGCCTTCATGATAATGAGGGGATCCTCAGCGGGCAGGGCGGCCAGAAGGAGGATGTCGGGGCGCTTGGCGCGGATGCGCTTGTAGGCTTCGGAGACGCCGGGAAGGGCGTTGCACGTCACCACGACCTTCATGAGCGGATCGTCCGACAGGGAGACCAGATTGGAGATTACCGTCTCCTGCTGGGACATGAAGTCGTCAGGATAGGTGATGTGCTTGATGTAGCCGCCGTCCGCGACAGTACCGTACTCCTTGATGAGCTGCTCGGCACCCCGGAGATCGTCTTCAGCCTGAGTGACGGTTTCGGTGCAAACACCAATATGGAAGGGCGCAGCGGCGAATGCCTTGCCGGCCGTGAGTAGAAGCGCGAGGGCTGGAATGATCGCGGCAGCCTTGGACAGGACCTTCATGAGGCCTCCTTTGGGATGGTGTTCAAAAAATATTATATATCAGGGCTAGGTGTCAAATAAAATTGGCCTACAGCAATATTCTCCTGCGAGCCGACTAAGGTGGACCTCAATTTCAAGACAGCTATTTAAGTTGTGTTCTGTCATGAGAAACGGGGAGCTATCACTGAAACAAATAAGCCCAAAGTTGCCACTGCCGAGTTCAAGGCAAAGGTGGGACCGGGGGGCTTGCGGGGGCCAATGACGCTCAACCAGCTCGCCCAGGAAAGCGGTGTTCCCCCGGTTCCACGCCGCTCCACAAGGGTGAGCGACCAGAAGTGATCGTGCCCGTCCACTGAGGGGTTTCTGCTCTCCGAACAGCTCTTTGAAACCTGGATCAAACCTGAAAATGTTTGTATTCATAGGATGTTAACTGGTGCTCGCAGAGGGATTCGAACCCTCACGTTGTTACCAACGGCGGATTTTAAGTCCGCTGCGTCTGCCATTCCGCCATGCGAGCGAGTTATCAGCCTATCCTGGATGCGGACCTCTTTGGAGGGTTCACACATTGCGGATGCTGAACTGGAAGAAGCGCCGATGGATCCTCCTGGCGATGGGAACCCTGCCGGGTTGGTTAGCCGCCAGTCCCAGCGTGCATGATTTGGAAGCCCAGTACCGGTTTTCCTGTGCCCAGTGTCATGGCCTGGATGGCACCTCCATGAGCCCAGCTGGAGAAAAACTTCCCGGGCGTGTGCTTGCGGATCGCAAGTGGCTAGCGGAGCAGAAGGACGCGGACCTCCTGCAATCCATCCTGAATGGCAAGGGTGCGATGCCCAGCTTCAAGCACAAAATGAGGCCTGAGGAGGCGAAGCGCATGCTCATGGAGATTCTCCGCCCCTTGGCCAGAAGGGTTCGGTAGATCCCTTCCGCTTGGTAGACTCAGAGGATGCAACAGGATTCCTCTGAACACTATTTGCTGCGAGACCTCAACCCGCAACAGCAGGATGCGGTCCGGCATGTCCACGGCCCGCTGCTGATTCTTGCCGGAGCGGGTTCGGGGAAGACCACCGTCATCACGCGACGGATCGCGTGGTTGATCGATGAGGAGGGCATCCCCCCAGCTTCCATTCTGGCCGTCACCTTCACGAACAAGGCTGCCGACGAAATGCGGGAGCGGGTTCAGCGCCTGGTCAGCGTGCCCGCGCAGCAGCTTTGGGTTAGCACTTTTCATAGCTTCTGCACCCGCATCCTGCGTCGCGAAGGGGACCGCACGCCGGTGGGACGAGACTTCGTGATCTTCGATCCCTCGGATCAGAAGAGCCTGGTCAAGCAAGTCCTGGCGGAGCTGAAGCTGCCCGAGAAGCAGTTCCACCCGAAGAAGGTCCTGGAACTCATCTCGGATTTCAAGAATCGCTGCCTGCTGCCGGAAGAGGCCCGCGAGGAAGCCATGGATCCCTGGACGCGCAAGTTGATGGACGCCTACGAGCTCTATCAGAAGGGACTCAAGAACAGCCGGGCCTGCGATTTCGATGACCTGCTGCTGCATACGGAACGGCTGTTCCGGGATGGCGCGCTGCAGGAGGTCTACGCGCAGAGGTTCCAATTCCTGCTGGTAGACGAGTACCAGGACACCAACCGGGCCCAGTACCTCCTGGTGCAGCACCTCGCCAAGCGGCACCACAATCTTTGCGTGGTGGGCGATGAGGACCAGTCGATTTATGGCTGGAGAGGCGCGGACATCCGCAACATCCTGGACTTCCAGAGGGACTTCCCGGAGGCGATGCAGATCAAGCTGGAACAGAACTACCGTTCCACCCAGAAGATCCTGGATGCGGCCAGCACCGTCATCGCGAACAACACGCAGCGGCTGGGCAAGACCCTCTGGACGGATCGGGGCAGCGGCGACTACCTCACCTTCAAGCTGGTGGACGAAGGGCGCCTCGAGGCGGACTGGGTAGTCCAGCGGGTGATCGAGGAGAAGCAGAGCTTCCCCGGGGTGCGCATCGCGGTGCTCTACCGGGCCAATTGGCAATCTCGGCAACTGGAAGAAGCCCTCCGGGCCGTGAATCTGCCCTACAAATTGGTGGGCGGTGTGAAGTTCTACGAGCGCCAGGAAGTAAAGGATCTGCTGTCCTATCTCCGGCTGGTTGCGAACCCCTTCGATCTCACCAGCTTCCGGCGCGCGGTCAACGCCCCCTCGCGCGGTGTTGGCCCGACGACACTCGCCAAGATCGAGGCAGCCATTCCCGAGGGCGGCACCCCGCTCGAAGGCATGGCGGTACTGCTGCGTTCCGGGGCACTAAAGGGAAGAGCTCAGCGGGAGTTGGGTAAATGGGTGGAGCTGTTTCGGCGCGTCAGCCATGAGCGCGAGCACCTGGGACTAGCCGCGCTGGTGCGCTGGATGCTGGTGGAATCCGGCTACGCCCAGAGCCTTGAAGATGAAGGCACGCTCGAAGCGGAAGGAAGGCTCCGCAATCTGGAGGAATTCGTTTCCGCCGCGACCGAAGCGGAATCTCTTGGGTTGAGGCTGCCGGAATTCCTGGACCGGGTCACCCTCGCCTCCGATGCGGATGACGTGGAGGAAGCCGCCCAGCTCAGCCTGATGACCATCCACTGCGCCAAGGGCCTCGAATTCCCGGTGGTCTTCGTGGTGGGGATGGAGGAGGACGTGTTCCCCAATCGCAATGCCCGTGAGACTGACGAAGGTCTGGAAGAGGAGCGCAGGCTCTTCTACGTGGCCATCACCCGGGCGCAGCGGAAGCTCTATCTCACCGCCGCCCGCCGCCGCCGCATCTTCGGTACCGAGATGCTGGGCATGCCCAGTCGCTTCCTGCGGGAACTGCCAGCCGAGACTTTGGCCAGCCCGATCCGCTGGGGTACCGAGCTCTATCAAGCCGAGCAAGGGGCCTATGCCGCTCCCCCAAACCTGGCGCGTGGGGGCGGTACCCTCTCGGTGTCGTCGGAACTTCAGCGGATCCGGGGCTTCTTCGATCGAGTCAAGGGGATTGCCGAGCGCGAGGAACCCGACGAGGCGGCGGCAGCCCTGCCTCAGGCCACTGCTTCCATTTCGAAGGCCGCCACGGCATGGGCCAATGGCACGCGGGTCACGAGTCCTCGCTTCGGCCGGGGCATGATCGTCGCCTCCACCGGCAGCGGCGACGGGCTCACCTACACGGTCAGGTTCGCGGACTGTGGTGAGAAACGGATCGTGCAGCGCTTCGGCATGCTGGAACAGGAATAGTCAGCGGCCTGATTTACGCCAAGCCTTCGCTTCCGTCTTCACCAGGGATTTCAAGTGCCGGGCCTCCTCGCCCCCGTACGCTACGGCATCCGCTGCCTTCGCAACCTGGGTGAGGGCCTCGGCTCGTTCCGGTTTGCGGCGGGCAAGGCGCAGGATCCATTGCCGCGCTGTTTCACTGGGGGTAGGTTGGAACGGGCGGCCGGCAGCCCGGAGGAGGGGTTTCAGGGGTGTGAGCCCATGAACCGATTTAGGCAGCTTGGTTCGAGCGTAGCGCTGCCACCAGGGCCGGAACCACCACACCAGCAGACTGGCCAGGACGACCAGGAACGCGGAGCTCAGGGGTATTCGTCCCGGGCGCCAATTCGGTAGTTCGGAGACTCTGGATTGAAGCCAGTCGAGCCCGGCCACCTGATCTTCGCCCGAGAAGCGCACGATATGCCGATCCCAGCGAAACCGGAGGGCATCCGTCCAGCGCTGGAAGGCGGCCCAGAGGGTGCCAGCTTCCAGGCCCCTGGCAGGAGCCGCGGGCGTGGGATCCGCCACCCGCCAAGCCTTGGTCTCCAGGTCGTAGAACTCCACCCAGCTGTGAGCTTCATTCTGGGTCACGAGCCAGTAACCGCCCTCGGCAATCCAGGGGCCCAGGCGGTAGCCATTGACGACCCTGGCGGGGATGCCGCGGTACCTCAGCATCAGGGCCAAGGCCGAAGCGAAGTATTCGCAGTGACCCGCGCGGCTGATTTCCAGGAAGTGCTGCAGGGGATTCGCAGCGTTTCCGGAGGGGTTATCCAGGGTGTACTTGAAGGTCCGCAGGGACTCCGACAAGCGTTTTGCCAGTTCCCGTGCGGTCAGTTCCCCGGGGAACAAGCTCTGGCTATAGCGATCCGCGCTTTCGGTGCCCTTCCCGGTAGCGGTGAGCAACGCCCAGCGCCCGCCCCTGGGGGGAGCTTCGGTGAGGGCGGTGGGAGGCTCCAGCAGAAAACGGAGAGGGAGGGCCCGGCGGGATGGATACAACCAGCGCAGGCTGCCTCCCGGACCACCGACGATGGGCATGCCCTGGGGCTGCAGCAGCGCGAGACGACCGTACGGGAAGGGGAGAATGCCATGCGGGCTGGGGGCGACAAAATATTCCAGTGGCAACTGCTGCGAAGCCGTTCCGGCAAGCGCGTCGCTCCTTGAATAGAGACGATTTGGAGTGCTGGAATGAGGGCTCCAGCGCTGGCCTTCCCAGGATTCGAGGGTGATGCCTTTCAAAAGAGCCAGAGAATCGGCGTAGCGCGACCGCTCCCCAGAGGGGGGCAGGATCCGCAGCACGACCTCACTGTTGGCATTGATGGGCCCTGTGTTGCCCAATTCCAGGGAATCGCTGAGTCCAGCCTGAGCGGGGGTGAGCCCGGCCACGCCCCAAGGGAAAGCACGCAAACCCAAGGTGATCCTGGGCAGCACCACGAAGAAAGCGGCCGAGAGGAGCACCGTGCCGAAGGTCCACCCGGGCAGTCGCAGGTAAGGGGCTTTCTGGAGCGGGCCTCCCCGCAGGCTGGCTGAGCTCTCCCAGGTCTGCTGCATCAGCACGAGGCCCGCCCCGGCGACCCAGAGGATCGACCAGAGGAGAAAACTGAGTTCGAAGGTGGCGATGGCCGTCGTGATCCAGATCAGGAACCCCATGAGCAGCAGTTGTCTTCGCTGGCTCACCGCCCGGGGCAGACAGAGTCGGATGCCGCAGAGTTGAAAGAGCATGATGATGATCGTGGGGACCAGGCCGATCCGAGCCCACACCAGCCCGAGGAAACCCGCTAGCGCCAATAGCTCGAAGGCCCGCCGCCAAGCCCCCAGCGGCCATCGCCGCCACTCGGCCAAGGCGGCGAAGAGCAGCGGCGCGGCCATGAAAGCCAGTTCTCCTGGTTCGTAAACCCCGGTGGCTGCCACGGCGCCATAGGCGAGCCAGGGGGGGATGTGATCAATCCATTGGGACAATCTCACCTCACAACTATGTCGACTTTCACTGCTGAGGAATAGTGCAGGTAAGCTAGAAGCATCCTTCGAGGTAACGATGCTGCCCTTCCTGCTCATTGCCGAATCAGTCCTGGGTCGCCAAAGGCAATCGGGAGGTGGGGGTGGCGTCGGCTGCTTTGTCGTCCTTTTGGCCATTGGCCTGGTCCTGTACTTGGTCATGAGGGGCCGCCGGGACCGGCCTGAGCAGCTAGGTGCGGCCAAGCGGGGGATGGGCAGCGGACCGATCGCCGACCACACCTTTGTCACCCCGTACGGCAAATGTCCCACCTGTTCCGCTTCGGGCGACAAAATGAAACAGCAGTGGGACGGCATGCGCAAGGTGACCTGGACCTGCGGCTACTGCGGGAATCTGGCTGGTGTGCAGGAGCTCAAGGACCAGGAGCTTCCCCCCAGCGCCCGGCAGCGCTTGGGTCTGGACGCTCCCCAGGAAGGTCTCAAGCAGAACTTTCCGGGCAACCAGGGCGGAGCTGGCATGGGTGGTGTGGGCGGGCTGCTCACCGGCATGATGATTGGCAACATGCTGGGTGGGGGTCACGAGCACCCGCGCCGCGACTCTGGCAGTGGCAGCGACCATGACGATTCGAACAATCGTGACGGGGGTGATTCCGGCTCGGGCGGTGATGACGGCGGCGACTCGGGCGGTGACTGGGGCGATTCTGGGGGCGGCGACTCCGGCGGGGATTCCGGCGGCGGCGACTTCTAGGACAACAGCGGCGCCAGGCTTGTTCTCAGAGCACCTTGGGCACCACGAAATGCCCTAGGTCTTGCCGAGGGGCATTCGCGAGGGCTTCCTCCTGGGTGAACCAGGGCCGGACTTCATCGGATCTGCGGGACAGGGCGAGCTGGAGCCCATGGGTGGTGGGTTCCACGTCCTCCAAGGGGAGAGCGTTGAGTCGTTCGGCCTGGTTCAGGAGCTGGGTCATCGCCTCCCGCATGGGCTCGAGTTCCTCCTCCTGGAGGCTCAGGTTCGTCAGCTTGGCGCAGCGCAGCACGTCTTCGCGGGTGACTTCCATGGGGACGCTCCTACAGTTTCAAATTCGAGTCGGCGTTGACCGGCCAGGGGTCTTCTGCGGGAGGCAGCAACGCCCCCGCCGAGGCGATCATGGCGCCATTGTCGGTGCAGAAGCGGGGTTCCGGGATCGCCAGGCGAAGGCCCAGCCGCGCGGCCAGGAGCTTGGCCTGGGCGCGGAGCTCCGAGTTGCAGGCCACGCCGCCGGAAATGATGAGGCTCAGGGCGGCGGTCTCCTTTGCGATGGCGGGGATGGGCTTGAGGAGCCACGCGGCCACGGTCTCATTCAGACTGCGGCAGAGGGCCTGAACCCGGGCATCCTCGGGCCCCGCCACAGCCAGGCCAGGTTCCGCGGCGATCCGGAGTTTCATGGCGGTCTTGAGCCCTGAGAAGCTCCAGGAGGCCTTGCCATCCCGGAACTTGGGCGCCGTGAAGGCTGCCGCCGCTTGCTCGGCCCGCTGCGCTAAGGTGTCTACCACGGGCCCACCGGGATAGCCAAGGTTCAACATCCGGGCAGTCTTATCGAAGGCCTCGCCGGCGGCGTCGTCCCGGGTCTTCTGGAGCAACTCCAGGTGCGTCCAACCCTCGGAACGATAGAGGTGTGTGTGGCCGCCCGAGACCAGCAAGGCCAGGGCGGGGAAGGGCAGATCGGGCACCGCGAAGCGCGCGGCACCCAAATGGCCGAGCAGGTGGTGCACGGGCACCCAGGGAATGTTCTCCCGCCACGCCAGGGCCTTGCTGGCGGAGAACAGCGTCAGCAGGGAGCCCACCAGACCGGGACCCTGCGTCACGGCAATCCGGTCGATTTTCTGCAGGGGCAGCTCGGCCTTGGCCAGGGCCTCCTGGATGACGTTGCGGATCTGGAGCAGGTGTTCCCGGGCTGCCAACTCAGGTACCACACCGCCATAGGGGCTGTGCAGCTGATCCTGGCTCTGCTTGGCCATGGCGCGCAGTACGGGACCCGCAGGGGTCTCCTCCACCACCGCGGCGGAACAATCATCGCAACTGGATTCAAGGCCAAGCACCCACATGCATCAATTTCACCACGGATGCCGGCTGCTTGGGTACGAGGAATCAAGGGAAGATTCGTAATTTATCCGTGTGCATTCTGGGCTCTGTGGTTAAAAATGGGAACCACAGATGCACGGGATGCAGACAGTTGAAAACCTGGGGCAGTGGTGTTCTGGGGTTACACGCGGGGGTTACGGTGATCGAAGATGCTCTGACAGAGCGTGTGATCGGCTGTGCATTCAAGGTGCAGAACACGTTGGGGTGTGGGTTTCTGGAGAAGATATACGAGAATGCGCTGTTGCATGAGTGCTGCAAAGCGGGCTTGGAGGTGCGGGCGCAGTATCCCATCCGAGTGCTGTACGATCAGATTGTCGTGGGGGAATACCTTGCGGATCTCCTTGTGGATGGTTGTCTCCTGATCGAACTCAAAGCAGCGAAAGCCCTGGATGACATCCATCTGGCCCAGTGTTTGAACTACTTGAAGGCAACTGGGTTCAAAACGTGCCTTCTCCTCAATTTTGGCTCTCCGAACCTGGAAATAAAGCGGATCGTACGTTGAATCAAATTTTATGTCATATTCGCCTCAACAAATTTGAACCACAGATGTGGTGTGTTGTCTGTCAAGGAGGTGTATGAGGTTTTTCTTCCTTTTTCTGCACGGGCAAAGGTCTGCGGGAGGTGGGGCGCGTCAAGGACGCAAAGGCAGCGCCGGGCCGAGGGTGCTCTGGCCTTGGCATGGGACCCGACAACGGCCCGTCACGGCCTTTGCGCTCCCGCTCGCTTTGACGCACCCCACCTCCCGCTAGGGGCTCCCGCTATGCAGAAAAAAGGGTTAGCTCAATCAGGCAGTCTTGGCAATGGCCGTTGCTGCATAGGGGCGCCCCTGGATCAGGACAGCCCTCATCACCGTGAGCAACTTTCGCATCAAGGCACCCAGGGCGGACTTCGGGGGTTTACCTGCCGCCACCAGGCGTCGGTAGAAGTCGCCCAGGGGGCCCTTCGACCGACAGGTGGCCAGCGCAGCCATGTAGAGGACAGCCCGCACCTGTTTCCCGCCCATGAGGCACAGGTGGGTCTTGCCTTGGACGCTTGTGCCGGACTGGAACTGTCGGGGCGAGATGCCGAGGAAGGCGCACAATTCTCCGCGTCGGGCGAAGCGTCGGAGGTCGCCTGCGGCGCCGAGAACGCTTGCCGCGGTGATGAGGCCCACACCTTGAATGGACACCAGGAGCTGCAGATCGCGTCCGAGGGCGGGCTCCTTCCGGGAGAGGTCACGGATGCCCTTCTCAAGGGCCTTGATCTGCCGATCCAGGCAGGTCAGAAGCTCCTCCTGGCAGTGCTTGGTGAGCGGGGTGCTCCCGGTCTTGCTTTTAAGCCGGTTGCGGTAAGAGGTAATGGTGGCTTTGAGCTTGCTCCGTGTGCGGATGAGGGCCCGCAGTGCCTCCTGGCTCGGGGAAAGAGGCGCCCAGGCACCTGGCTGGCGCTCCTGACCGAACTTGGCGAGCATCCGTGCGTCCACCCGATCAGTCTTGTTGCGCAGGCCAAGGGAGCGTCCGTAGGACTTAACCCGGAAGGGATTTGCGATGGCGACGTGCAGGCTGGGGCAGGCCTCCAGGAGCCAGCCACCCAGCTCCTTGCAGTAGCCGCCGGTGGCTTCCATGACGACTGCGGCTCCTTGGAGTTCGTCGGGCGTGAACTGGGCGAGCCAAGCCCTGACACCCTTCGGGGTGCGAGGGAAGGCGCGGGTGGCCATCCGCTGGAAGGGCTGATCGCCCCACCAAGCCGCATCGAAGGTGGCCTTGGAGACATCGATCCCCTGGAAACGAAGGGGGTTGGGTTGGGATGGAGAAAGGTTTGCCATAGGGTCTCCCGCGGCACCGAGATGGGCTTAAACTTGCTGTTGCGCACCGAGGCCCCAATTGCATTCGGTCAAATTCCGATGTGGTGTCCGGCCATAAGGTGCTGCACGTGAGGAGGGGCGGGCGATACATCCGTGACGGCCATCTGGCCCATGCACTTAACAGCACCGCCCCTCCGTTTTCAAACAACAGCCAGCCCGTGGACCGCAACAAAATCTACGGCAAAGACTGCTGGTGTAAACATGCAATGCACACAGATGCACACGGATATAGCAAGGTGACATTTGTCCCCACGTCCGCGGCGTTCAGGCCCGCCCGCTCTGCGGGGCGTCCGGCCCATGGCCGGGCGCGTTCTTGGCGGGGCAGAGCCGCTGCGCACGCTTGCGTGCTTCTCGGCTCTGCCCCGCCAAGAACCGTGACCTGGTCGCCGACTCTGGCGGGTTTTTATCCGTGTGCATCCCATGCATCTGTGGTTTCAAATGCTTTTCCTTCAAGCTGAGCCATGCACAACCTCGTTCCCACTCTGATCGAACTGGTCCGCCCCCTGCCACCGCTCACCTACCTGGCACCGGTGGGACTGCAGCCCGGCGTGCGCGTGCGCGTGAAGATCCGGAACAGCGCGACCTGGGGTGTGGTCCTGGGCCATGATCCCAATCCACCGAAGGCGCAACTGAAACCGGTAGAGGCGGTGCTGGACCCTTTCCCACTGCTGCCACCCAAGCTGGAGGAGCTCCTGCGGTTCGCGGCGGGATATTATGGCTGCGGCCTTGCCCATCTGACCGCCATCTGCCTGCCCCAAGTGGTCCAGGCGGACTGGCAGACGCCGGTCTCCGAGACCCAACGGCTGTGCGATCTCCGGGATGCGGGCGACTGGCAGCGCCTGATGGAACTCGGCGATGCCTGGCATCGGAATGAGCTGTCGTTACCGAGCCTCTTCCACCGCAGGGAACTGCGCGGCGCGGGTCTTACGGAGGTCTGCCGGACCTCGCTGGCCCATCCGGCGAAGGTCAATGCCACCCAGGGGCGGGTGCTAGCAAATCTGGAGGCAGCTGGCGGCTTCATGCTGGAGACTGCATTGCTCCAGGCGGCGAAGGTAAGCGCCTCCGTACTGGGCACCCTGGAGAAACATGGCCTGATCGAGCGCGTCCGGCGCCTGGATCTGATGTCGCAGAAACGGGAGGATCTGGTCCACAAGGACGTGCTCCTCAACGCCGAGCAGTGCCAAGCGACCCATGCAGTGGGCCTCGACACCTTCGGGGTGCATCTCCTCTACGGGGTCACCGGCTCCGGCAAGACCGAGGTCTACCTGGAGCTCGCCGAGCGGGTGCTGGCCGCGGGCAAGCGCGTGCTCTGGCTGGTGCCCGAGATCGGCCTCACGCCCCGGCTGCTGGCCCGCCTGGAAGCGCGCTTTCCGGGTCGCGTCGCCGTGGGCCACGCGGGCCTCAACGCCACCGAGAAGCAGGCGGACGTGGTGCGGCTGCTCAAGGACGAGGCGCCGCTCTTCCTGGGGGTCCGCAATGCGGTGCTGGCCCCCTTGCGGAATATCGGCCTGATCGTCGTGGATGAGGAACAGGAGTCCTCGTACAAGAGCGAGGAACATCCCCGCATCCACGCGCGCGATCTCGCCATCAAGCGCGGCCAAATCGAGAACTGTCCCGTCGTCCTGGGCAGCGCCACCCCTTCCCTGGAAAGCTGGCACGCGGCCCAGACCGGCCGCTACAAGCTTTTGCTGCTCACGGAGCGTCCCGCCGGCAGCTTCATGCCGGTAGTCCAAGTGGTGGACCTGCGCGAATGCTACAAGATCGCCCGGAAGAAGGTGGTCTTCTCGCCCCTGCTGTTGAAGGCCAGCAAGGACACCCTGGAGCGGGGCGAGCAGGTGATGCTGCTCCTGAACCGGCGCGGCTTCGAGAACTTCTGGATGTGCCGCGCCTGCGGCCGCACCCTGGACTGCCCCCACTGCTCGGTGAGCCTCACCTATCACAAGGGTGCGTATCGGCTGCGCTGCCACCTCTGCGGCTGGGAAACAGCGCCGCCCGAGGTCTGCATCCACTGCAGTGCCGAGCATCTGCGCGGGGTGGGCGAAGGCACGGAACAGATCGAGGATCAGCTGGAGGAACTCTTCCCTGCGGCCCGCATCCTGCGCCTGGACCGTGACACAACCCAGCGGCGCGGGTCCCTGGAAGCCGGGCTGCTCGCGGCGGAGAATGGCGAAGTGGACCTCCTCGTGGGCACCCAGATGCTGGCCAAGGGCCATAACTTTCCCAAGCTCACCTTGGTGGGCATCCTCAACGCGGACCTCGGTCTGAAGATCTCGGACTTCCGCGCCGCCGAGCGCACCTTCCATCTCCTCACCCAAGTGGCCGGTCGCGCAGGTCGTGCGGAACTTTCCGGGCGCGTGATCCTGCAGACTTACAATCCCGAGCATCCGGCCATCGTCCATGCCGTGGCCCAGAACTTCATCGGTTTCGCCGAAGCCGAGCTGCCCTACCGTCAGGGCATGGGTTATCCCCCCTTCGCTGCCATGTCTCTGTACCGCAGTGAAGGCGAGACCCCTGAAGCCGCGATCGAACCCTTGCGGCAACTGAAAGCCAAGCTGATGACCCTCCCAGGGCTCCGCATCCTGGGCCCCCTGGAAGCCCCCGTCGCCAGAGTGAAGGACCGCTATCGCATGCAGCTGATCCTGAAGGCCGCCGCAAGAAGCACCCTCAGCGAAGCCCTGCAGCTCGCCCCCCTGAATCCGGCTGGTCCCATCACCCTGGACCGGGATCCGATAAGCTTCGGGGTATGACTAAAAAGTAGTCATTAAGGTTTGTTTTACTCCTTCATTCCTAAACGATATGATCCAAGTGTAGCAATCATTCAACCAAATTTTTTCGAGGGAGGAACCATGGATTACCGATTCTATAACTGTCCTCGAGGTTCTTCCATGAAACCCACACT
>JANYIU010000119.1 GCA_025361955.1 Holophagaceae bacterium | reverse complement strand
AAAGAAAGCCGAGAAGCTCTGAAAATGTCCTTGGCTTTGAACTGCACAAGGGGCGCGCTCCTGAACCCAGTCATCATTTCAGCAACCCTATCCCCAGCGTAAATGAGGCTGAGATAGGATTCAGCGGCAGGGTAGTTGTGCTCTTCTACATCGGCAAGCCAAATGATCTCTGCCAATTTTCCCTTGGTCATTTTGGGTCTCCGTGACTCTATCTTGGATAGCAACCGGTCGCCTGGCACTGAGGTGACCGAGGTTATGCGACAGCGGCAAGAAAGATAGTGTAGCCGCAGGATTCGAAGCAACAGATTAGACCTTGGGTGGCTTGGGTTTGTTCCAAGCGGTGGCCGTGATCGGCACCGGGCTAGTGGGAGGGGATCTTTTGGCACTGGATGAAAAAAATGGCGCAGAGGATATCGGCTGCGCTTGGCAGGATGGCTTGCAAGCGCACTCGTGAGGAGTGGTGACGAGGGCGCCAAGGAGCTTCGTTTCCAGGATCCGAACCGCCGCAAGGATTGCCTCGCTGTCCCGCTCCACCGGGTCATGACCCGAAAATATTCAAGTGCTGAAGGGTGAGAAAGTCAGGATCTCGCCGCGACCTCCTCGGGAGCGCTGAGGCTGAGAGTGGTTGCTCTTCTTGACTGACAATGCGTACCGGCTCAGCGAGATTGCGCCTGCAAATCAGCGGGATACCCTAGGTGCGATGTGCATCCGCGCCTGCGCCTGCTCGATCTCAGGATCAAGGGCGAGCAGGCGGCATTTGTCGCCACAGGCTCATAAATATGAAACTAGCGCGACTTCCATTGAAATTGGTGAGGCCACAGAGTCGCGTTAGTTGGAGCTGTGAACCCTGTGTGGCAAACATTGCAGGCGGAGGGCGTATCGGCAGCGTGCTGAGCCGTCCAATCTGTCACTGAGGCTCCAGCACCGGGACCCCTGGAGGTGTTGTGGCAGGCGCCGCAACTGCCCATGCTTTTTTCGGAGTTAGCTGCGCCCGGAAGCGAACCCAGATATTGGTGTGCTTGATAATTGTCGGAAGCCTCACTCGAGGGAACCATGGCATGGGGGCTGCCATGGCAGGCGGGACAGGAGAGGCCGCCGTGACCCGTCGCATTCCGGTATAAGGCTCCTGCCGTATCCACCTGGGCAATGACTCCACCGATGTTATGACAGGTGGCACAGTTGGACTTCTCCGATACCCAAGGGATTCTGGGACCATTGGTGATGGAGCTAGCAACCACATCGATCGTACCGTGACAAGCTGTGCAATTTCCGTCAATGGCCGTGTGACTGAGGCTACGGTTGCACTTCGCGGTAGCACCTGGGTGACAGTCGTAGCAGGTAATAGCGGCCCCTGCTGGAGTCGATTTGTTTGCGTGGAATCCGTGCACAGCCTCGGAAAGGTACTTGGGGAGTGGGGTGCCGGATCCTGGCGAATTAAGGGCAGGACTTGCATGGCAGGAAGCACAAAGGACCGGGGCAGTCGTACTAAGTGGACCAGAAGGCAACACTGTGAGTTTATTGTGCTTTTCGATGACATCGAGCAGAGGATTGCTGTTGTTCGTATGACACAAGCCACAATTGATCTCAAAGGAGGTGGGTACGGTTGCTCGCGTTTGAGCCACCATGACACCGGAAGTGTCCTTGACCGTGATTTCGGCGACTTGGTAAGGGTTCTCGGTATTGAGATCGGAATCGTTGATGGGTGTCACCGGGATGCCGTTAACCTGAAAATGGTCCGTTTTGGCAACCATCGCTCCCGAAAGACCATTCTGAATCGCGGCGTCCACAAGGTTGAGTCCCTTGTTGGATGGCCGTGTCACGCCAAAAATAGCCAACATATTGTCCCAAAATTGGCTGAAGTTCCACTTCCCGAGCGACGAAACCTTGCCGTAGGAATAGGTGTTATCGAGGATTCGATAATCGACCGTAACTCCCGAGGTCACGACTTGGGGTGGATTGCCTCGCTTGACCACCTGCGCCCAGACCGTGTTATAGGGTGGGAGGATCACGGCGTGATCGTAGGAGGGGTTGAGGCAGTGCATCCCAAGATCGTTCCAGGCGAAGACCACGTAGGCCTGGCTGGTGGGGGCGCCCCCAAGGTTGGGATCGGAGGGGGATGAGTCGCCACCGCCTCCGCCGCCGCTGCAGGTGATCAACAAAGTTGCCAGGGAGAAGGTTGCAAACAGGGCAACCACCTTGCGGACGATGGACCTTCTCATGCATACCTCCCGGGCGAGCACCTGTATCCGTTGGCAGTGTCGGATACAACGTAGTCCGAATCGATTCCACAGGCAAGGACGCAGCGTGGTGTTTTTGAAAGAAAGGAAGTGAGCCTGGGAGATGCGGGCACATCACCCAGGCTCACTGACACAGTTGTCTGCACGGATGGCCGCCGACCCGGAGAGGTAGAGGAAGTCATTGGTCGTGCCAACACTGCGCCCGCGCGTCTTTCCGCGATACCCGCCGCGGTCGGTCGTGCGCTCCAGCGTCCAGGGAAGCCTACTCTCCTCCCTGGACGGAGGCCTTGCGTCAGTTCTGGGTCACGAGCGCTGGAGACTTGCTTGAGCTATTGGCTCACCACTCGTGGATTTCGCGGAATTCAGAAATGCGTCATAGGAGAAGGTGGCTGCGACGCAAGCCAAACAGGGAACGAGCACCGGGGGAATGAGCCAGTACAGCCCCTCGAAAAGCCCTTTCGATCCGGCCAGGAGTCCGAATACGCGAGGAGCCAGATCTCGGGCTGGGTTGAGGGAGTATCCGCTGGGTCCGCCGAGGCACAGGCCGATCGCCAGAATGACGCCCCCCACCACAAAGGGTCCTGCCTTGGCCATCGCGGCGTTCTTCTTGTCTCCAACCGCCAGCACGGACCACATCAGGACCAGGGTCCCAAAAAATTCGGCGACGCTGGCGGTGAGAAGGCTGTAGGTGCCTGCGTGCTTGGCGCTGGCATCGTAGATGTTGCCCGCACCGCTGGTCCAGATGTTGGGCATTCCGGCCGAGATTAAGCCGTCCCGGTAGACCAGATAGACGGCGAGCGCGCCCAGGAACCCGCCGAGCAGGCTGCCGATGAAGGTGGGTATCACCTTCGACCAGGGCGTGTCTCCGCGAACGGCGTTGGCGAGGGTGATCGCCGGGTTGTTGTCGGCTCCGACTATGAGACCTGAGACGGCCACAGCAAAGCCCCACCCGAATGCGATCGTATTCCAATTGTAGTTGCCAGCGGGACCCTTAGGCCCGAGCACCACGCTGGCGACCACACCGTCGCCCAGTAAAATCAACACAAAGGTTGCGAGAACCACGGCGGTAAATTCTCTTGTTTTCATGAAATAATCCTCCCTCAGAAAGTGAACCCATTTAAAACCGAGCTCAAACAAAAGGAAACAATTAAAGGTTGTGTTTAATAATATCAATACAGTTGTATGCGTCTTCGTAATACAAGTGTAATACAGTTTAATAGCCTACCAACCTTCAACGAATAAAACATGTGCTTGGGAACAGGCAGGCCGCTACCATTCACCAGAGCTCAAGAAGCCCTTGGCCCTTTGCAGCCACGCCCCATGAACTTCCCCGATATCGATTCAGAAGTGCTAGCCGGAAACAAGGTCGTTCGAACCTTCCGGATGCCCAGGAATTTAGTGAACGTGCTGGGCAGGGAAGCCACTCAGCGTGGGCTTGATATGACCGCGCTGGTACTCAGGGTTCTGCACGGCTATCTGACCTACTTTTCCTTGCCAGAAGCAGCCATCGCTCAGCTCGAAGCGGATCGTGAGGCTCTGAAGATGGATCGCAACCAATACCTATCTCACCTCCTCTACCACCGTTGTCTCGCCCTCCGCGAGCGCGGCCTTGGGTTCGACGATCCTCGCTGCCCCGATACCCTCAGGGTTGGAGCGGCTTTGGCAACCGCAGCCCTGGTCCAGCCGGAGGTTTTGGAAGAAAAGGACCAGCACCCGAGTCGACACCTGGGCGCCGCGGGTGGCGGTACCCATGGCGCGGTTGAGGGGCTGGCGCCTGGGGCTGGTGTCTGGCCCTATGGCATCAAGGAAAACAGGCCGCAGAATCGCTGAGGGCGAAATGCTGAAGTCGTCTTCTCGAACTTTCAGGTTCATCCACTTGCTGGTCCGAGCTCACGGGCCGTCGCAAAACCAGCAGAGGCAGCTGTGGTTTTACGACGGCCCCGAACGTGCCTCGATTTCAGAGCCGATCCAAGCCTTCCGCACCGATGTTGGGCTGCCAGGGCAGCAGTTCGTACTGGGCCACGCCGGCTTTCGTGAAGGGATCTTCGTCCCGGACCCGGTCGAGGCTTTCAAGGACATTTTCGTTGGGCACTCGCAGGAACAGGGCACCTCCATTGCGCGGTTCCAAGGGTCCCGAGACCAGCAGCACGCCCCTATCCTTGAGGGTCCGAAGATAAGCGCGATGCGCCTCCACGACCTTGAGAACTTCTTCCAGGGGTCGGCGATAGCGGACGATGGCGATGGCGTACATAGTGCCTCCAATGGGAAACGGACAGGAATGAGTTTGCCTCATCCCGGTCCGTTCGTGTCGGGTTGCGCCTGAAATTAGTCGCGAACGATCCGGGTGCCCACCTTCGCGTAATCTTCCTTCTCGAGGGCCTCGGGGGAGGTGATCAGCACTTCGTGGCCCCCGGACTTGATGAAGTTGAGGGCGGATTCAATCTTGGGGCCCATGGATCCGGCCGGGAATTGGCCATCGGCCATGTGCTTGGTGGCTTCCGTGACGGTCATGCGATCGACCCAGCGCTGGCTGGGCTTGCCGAAGTCCAAGGCCACCTTGGGCACGCCGGTCAGGATTACGTAAGTGTCCGCGCCTAACTGCTGGGCCAGCAGCGAGGACAGGCGGTCCTTGTCGATGACCGCTTCGACGCCCACCAGGAAACCTGAGCCGTCACGAATCACCGGAATGCCACCCCCGCCGCCCGCGATGACACAGTGCCCGGCCCCAAGCAGGAGCTTGATGGCTTCGAGCGACACGATCTCCAGAGGCTTAGGCGAGGGCACCACCTTGCGCCAGCCACGGCCTGCGTCTTCCTTCATGTGCCAGCCCTTTTCCTTGATGAGCTCCAGGGCACGGAATTCCTTGTAGAAGGGCCCCACAGGCTTGGTCGGATTCACGAAACCTGCATCGTCCTTGTCGACCACGACCTCAGTGAGCACGGTGGTGACCGGGGTGCTCAGCTGCTGGTAGGCCAGCCGGTTGATGAGCATCCGTTCGATGATATAGCCCATGGAACCCTGAGTCATGGCATCACAGATGTCCAAGGTGTAGGGCGGGATGCGATTGGCGCCTTCTTCCTGCTGGATCAGGATATTGCCCACTTGGGGACCATTACCATGGACGATGCAAAGGGAGAAATCAGCCTTGATGACGTTGCCGAACATTTCCGCACACTCGCGGGCGTTCTCGAGCTGCTCTTCCTGGAGCCCCTTCTCTTTTTCCTTCAAAAGGGCGTTCCCGCCGATGGCGATGAGGGCAATTTTCTTGGACATGTGCTTTCCTTAAAGGGTCGCCGAAGAAAAACATTCATTCTACAGACATAGGATTTGGTGTGAAGACCCTATTTCCGCCTAGTATTCCCCAGAGTTGCTCGCGCTGCCTATTCATTTCGATATGCACGCGATGATCGACTCTGTTCGGGCGATCGAAACCCCGGAAGGGGTACTGCTGGAACTCAGGCTGGCGGGGCCGATGGTGCGCGCTCTCGCCTGGGCTATCGACATGGCCATCCGCTTCGCCTTCTACATGGGCTTGGGCATGCTGCTGCCTTTGTTGGGTCGCGCCGGAATTGGGCTATGGCTGATCCTGATGTTCCTCATGGAGTGGTTCTACCCAGTCATCAACGAACTTCAGGAAATTCCTCACTGTGGATTGGTACCAGCCGACTGGAGTCCCATCGTCGCACAGCACGCGGATGCCCAGAGCCATCTTGCCCACCGTCTGGCCCTGGGCCAGCACTTCGAAGATGACTGGGTAGAACCACTCCATGAGGAACATCAGGATCAGCCATAGCCCAATTCCGGCGCGACCCAACAAA
>JANYIU010000103.1 GCA_025361955.1 Holophagaceae bacterium | reverse complement strand
CCTTCACACCGTGATCACCACGATCTCGGGGTCCACTTCCTTCTTCAGGATCCCTTCGATGGACATGAGGGTGCCGGTCATGCCGGCGGGGCAGGTGGAGCAGGCGCCTTGGTAGCGGATCATGACCTGCTTTTCGTGGCGGCCGATCACTTCCAGGCCGCCGCCGTCGGCGGCGAGAGCGGGCATGATGGTGTCCTGAAGCACCTTTTGGATCTGGGCGATGAAGGGGTCGTTCTCGTCGGGCTTCTCGAACTCGTGTGCGATTGGAGGGAGTTGGGCATGCGCGCCGGGTGAGGTTGCCGCACGGATCGGGGGAGCCAGTTTAGGTAAGAGCTCAGACCACGAAAGTTCGTCGTCCTTGGTAACGGTGATGAACTTGTCCTGCATGAAGACCGAGACCACGTGCCCTACGTCGAAGAGGGCCGTCGCCAGAGGATCCGTGGCCGCGATGGCGCGGTCCGGGAACGACTTCGGGAACCCCAGGGCGATGGTTTCCTTCAACACGAACTTGACCGCGTTTGGATTGGGGGTGTATTCAATCTCGGCAATCTTGGGCATGGGAAAACCTATGAAACCGCGAATTTCGCGAATGATCGCGAAGGGAAGCGGTGTTTCTGATTAGCGCAAATTCGCGTCATTCGCGGTTCCTATTCTGTACTGGCAGTCTCTTCGCCTTTGAGGGCGGCGTGCAGGGTGACCCAGGGCAGGACAGCGCACTTCACGCGGGAGGGCAGATCTTTCACCCCTCGGAAGAGGGAGAGCTTGCCGAGGATGTTGGCATCCTTGGCGGGATCGAGGGTGCCACGGATCATCTCGCGGAACTGCTCGATCATGAGCTCCGCCTCGGCCACCGGCTTGCCTTTCACCGCAGTCGTCATGAGGCTGCTGGAGGCCTGGGAAATGGCACAGCCGTGGCCCTGGAACTTGAGATCCTGCACGAGGCCAGCCTGCACCAAGAGTGTCAGCTCGATCTCATCGCCACAGAGGGGATTCTGCCCGTCCGCGTGGTGGGTGCAAGCCTCTAACTTCCCGAAATTGCGAGGCTTCTTGTTGTGCTCCAGGATCACCTGCTGGTAAAGCTCGCGGGGATCGCTCATCCGAAGATCTCCTTCACCTTGAGGATACCTTCGACCAGGGCATCCACATCGTCCCGATCATTGAAACAGGCGAAGGAGGCGCGGGTGGTGGCGGGGATGTTCAGGCGCTTCATGACCGGTTGGGCGCAGTGATGGCCCGCCCGCACCACGATGCCCTCGTAGTCCAGGATGGTGCCGACGTCGTGGGGATGAACCCCTTCAAGCACGAAGGAAAGAACGCTGGCTTTTTCTTTCGCTTCCCCGATGACGCGCAGGCCGGGGATCTGCCGGACGCGGGCGGTGGCGTAGTCCAGGAGTTCGTGGCCGTGGGCGGCGATGAGGTCCAAACCAAGGCTGCGAACGTAATCAATGGCCGCTCCGAGGCCGATGGCTTGGGCGATGGGAGGGGTGCCGGCCTCGAACTTGCCCGGGGGGCCGATAAAGGTGGTCTTCTCCCAGGACACCGACAGGATCATGCTGCCGCCGCCCTGCCAGGGAGGCATGGCATCCAGGTGTTCCTTCTTGCCATAGAGCACGCCGATACCTGTAGGGCCCATGAGCTTGTGCCCAGAGAAGACGTAGAAGTCAGCATCCAGATCCTGCACGTCCACGACCATGTGGGGCACGGCCTGAGCACCGTCCACCAGCACGGGAACGCCCTTGGCGTGAGCCCTCGCGATGATCTCCTTCACAGGGTTGATGGTGCCCAGCACATTGGAGACTTGGGTCACCCCCAGGATCCGGGTGCGCTCCGTGATGAGTTCCTCCAGGTTATCCAGCAGGAGTTCGCCCGCGTCGTTCATGGGGATGACGCGGAGCTTGGCTCCCCGTTCCTCGGCCAGGAGCTGCCAGGGAACGAGGTTGGAGTGGTGCTCCATGGCGCTGAGGAGAATCTCGTCGCCTGCGTGGACGTGCTGGCGACCATAGGTCTGGGCCACGAGGTTGATGCTCTCGGTGGTGCCCCGGGTCCAGATGATCTGCTTGTTGGAGGGGGCATTGAGGAAGCTCCGAACCTTTTCGCGGGCCTCCTCGAAGCGGTCCGTGGCTTCCTGGGAAAGCTGGGAGACACCGCGGTGGACATTGGTGTGTTCAAAGGCCTGATAGTAGGCGATGCGTTCGTTGACAGCGCGTGGCATGAGTCCACTCACCGCGCTGTCCAGGTAGACCAGCCGCCGGTCCTTGTAAGGCCTGGCAAGGATCGGGAAGTCCTCGCGGATCTTGGCGATGTCCAAGGGAGTGGTCGTCTGCATGATCAATTCCGTTCGCGGAAAACAACACGCGCAGAGAAAAGTGGAGAAAAAAGGTACGATTTGCGGTGGAGAATCCTGTGCTTATTCATCTTTTCTCTGCGCCCCTCTGCGAGTGGAGATTTTTTTGGGTTCAGGCCATGGACGCCAGGTCCTGGGCATTGGTGCGGGCCATGACCGCTTGACGCAGCTGGCGACGCAGGCTGGCGACAGGAATCCGGGCCAGCAAATCCGCAGCGAAGCCATAGGTGAGCAGATTCTGGGCTGTGCTGAGGTTGAGGCCACGGCTTTGCAGGTAGAACAGCTCCTCAGGATCCAGCTGGCCGACGGCGGCACCGTGGGCGCACTTCACATCATCCGCGAAGATCTCCAGCTCGGGTTTCGTATCCACTTGGGCCTCTTCCGACAGCAGCAGATTGCGGCTTTGCTGCTGGGCATCCGTCTGCTGGGCGCCCGGTCGCACGAAGATTCGGCCGTTGAACACGGCCCTGGCTTTGCCATCCACGATGGCCTTGTGGAGCTGGCGACTGGTGCCATGGGGCTTGGTGTGGTCGATGAAGGAATGGGTATCCGCCAGTTGATTCTCACCCAGCAAGGCGAGCCCATCCAAGGTCAACTCAGTACCTTCGTCGGCCAGTACGATGTGGGGCGCTTGGCGAGAGAAGCGCGCACCGAGGGAGATGGTGCGGGAGATGTAGCGCGCATCGCGATCCAGACGGGCCCGGAGGCTCGAGAAGTGGAAGGCCTCGGGGGATTCCCGCTGGATGCGCTCGTGGACCAGCTCTGCGCCCTCGCGCACCAGGACTTCCGTGACACTGTTGGTCAGGGTGCAACCGTGCCCCCAGTATTCCTCCACCAGATTCAAGGTCGCCCCGCGTTCCAGCACCACCAGCAGGCGGGGCAGGGAACAGGTGGGCTGAGCGCCTTCCTGATCACTGACGAAGAGCACGTGCAGGACAGGTTCCACATGGATGTTCTTGGGCACGAAGATATAGGCTCCGTCGGTGAAGCGGGCCGTGTTGAGATTGGTGAACACGTCGCTGCCCTCGGGTGTCGCCAGACTGCCCAGGGCGCCGGCGGCCTCGGAGGCGCTAGCCAGGCGCAGCATCCGCACCCCAGAGGGCAAGGCGGAGATGTTGCTGCAGGGGGGGTCGAAGTGGCCGTTCACGAAAACCAAGCGGGTCCCCCGGGCCTCGGGCAGGATGCGCTCCTTGATATCCACTTTGCGATATTGGCCGGGGACGAAGTGGGTCTCCCGCAGGCTCTTCAGGTCCGTGTACTTCCAGTCTTCATGCTTGGTCGTGGGCAGTTCCTGGCCCTCTAAGGCTGTCTCCGCTGCCTTCCTGACCGGCTCCCAGGCCGCCGGGCGCGGTGCAACCAGCAACTCCGGCAGCAGGTTGCATTCGGTGAGGGTGGCCATCATCCCCTCCCGACGGCTTCAGCTTTGAGCCAGTCGTAGCCGCGTTCCTCGAGTTCCATAGCCAGCTCCATACCGCCGCTTTTGACGATGCGGCCACTGGAGAGAACATGGACCTGGTCGGGGTGGACGGTTTCCAGGATCCTGGGGAAGTGCGTGATGAGCAACAGCGCCCGCTTGGGTGACTTCTGGTGGTTCACTGCCTCGCCAAGTACCCGCATGGCGTCGATGTCCAAACCCGAATCCAGTTCGTCCAGGATCGCGAGGGTGGGTTCCAGGACGCTCATCTGGAGGATCTCGTTGCGTTTCTTCTCACCCCCAGAGAAGCCCTCGTTGAGGCTGCGATCCAGGAAGGCGGCATCCATCTTCACGACCTTGATCTTCTCCTGGATGAAGTCGTCGAATTCCAAAGGATCCAGCTCGTCCCGGCCCTCAGCTTCAGCCTTCTTGTTGTAGGCCAGACGAAGAAAGGAGGCGTTACTCACACCGGGCACCTCGATGGGATGCTGGAAGCCAAGAAAGACGCCAGCCCGGGCCCGTTCGTCCGGTTCCATTTCGAACAGATCCTTGCCCTGGAAGATCACCTCGCCCCCGGTGACCTTGTAGGTCGGATGCCCGGCCAGCACCTTGCCCAGGGTGGACTTGCCGGAGCCATTGGGTCCCATGAGGGCATGCACTTCTCCGGCCTTGATTTCGAGGTTGATGCCTCTCAGAACTTCGTTGCCATTGATGGCGGCCGAGAGATTGCGGATGGATAGCATTGGTTACTCCAAAATAGTCAACCGCGAATGACGCGAATTAGCGCAAAAACAAATAGTTACCGGCATTCGCGTTCATTCGCGCAATTCGTGGTTTCATCTTTTTACCCGACCGAACCTTCAAGTTTCAGAGAGAGCAGCTTGGTGGCTTCGACGGCGAATTCCATGGGGAGCTCGCGGAAAACATCCTTGCAGAAGCCGTTGATGATCATCGAGATGGCATCTTCGGCGGGGATGCCCCGCTGCTGGAAGTAGAAGAGCTGCTCTTCGCCGATCTTGCTGGTGGTGGCTTCGTGCTCCACCTTGGCGGATTTGTTCTGGACCTCGATGTAGGGGAAGGTATTGGCGCTGCACTTGGCGCCGATCAGCATGGAATCGCACTGGCTAAAGTTGCGGGCTCCCTCGGCCTTCGGCATCACCTTCACGAGGCCCCGGTAACTGTTGGAACTGTTCCCAGCGCTGATGCCCTTGCTGATGATCGTGGACTTGGTGTTCTTGCCGATGTGAATCATCTTGGTGCCAGTGTCGGCCTGCTGCTGGTGATTGGTGAGCGCCACGGAGTAGAACTCGCCGATGCTGTTCTCGCCCACCAGCAGGCAGCCGGGGTACTTCCAGGTGATGGCAGAGCCGGTCTCCACTTGGGTCCAGCTGATCTTGGAATTGCGGCCCTTGCAGAGACCGCGTTTGGTGACGAAGTTGAAGATTCCGCCCACGCCGTTCTTGTCTCCGGCGTACCAGTTCTGGACCGTCGAATACTTGATGCTGGCATCGTCCAGGGCTACCAGTTCCACCACGGCTGCGTGGAGCTGGTTGGTATCGAACTGGGGGGCCGTGCAGCCCTCAAGGTAGTTTACGGAGGCGCCTTCCTCGGCGACGATGAGGGTCCGCTCGAACTGACCCGATTCCTTGTTGTTGATGCGGAAATAGGTGGAGAGATCCATGGGGCAGGTGACGCCCTTGGGGATGAAGCAGAAGGAGCCATCCGTGAAGACAGCGCTGTTGAGAGCCGCGTAGAAGTTGTCCGAGAAGGGTACCACGGAGCCCAGATACTTCTTCACCAGCTCGGGGTGTTCCCGCACCGCATCACTGAAGCTGCCGAAGATGATGCCCACTTCGGAGAGCTTCTCCTTGTAGGTCGTGGTGACACTGACACTGTCAAAGACGACGTCCACGGCCACGCCCGCCAGGGCCTTCTGCTCGTTGAGGGGCACCCCCAGCTTCTCGAAGGTCCGGATCAGCTCTGGGTCCACCTCGGCCATGCTCTGGTACTTGGGCGTTTTTTGCTTGGGGGCCGAGTAGTAGACGATCTTCTGGAAATCGGGTTTCTCGTAATGGACGTTGGCCCAGGCGGGTTCCTTCATCGTCAACCAATGGCGGTAGGCCTTGAGGCGGAACGCCAGGAGCCAGTCCGGTTCGCCTTTCTTGGCGCTGATGAAGCGGATGGTGTCCTCAGACAATCCCGGCGGGGCGCTATCAGATTCGATGTCCGTCACGAAACCGTATTTGTATTCCTGACTAGTGACCTGTTGCAAGGACGAGTTCATGGGTGCTCCCAACGCCTACCATTGTCCAATCCATACCAAAAAAGTCAACATTACAGATCGCCCGGGAAGCCAACTAGGAACGATTTGTGATGCAAGCCCGCCTAGCTGTGGGGCTCCGTGTTTTTTTCAAGATCCTGGACCAGCGCCTGCATCTTGGTCTTCAGCAACTCCACCTGGCTTTCGGCCAGGTCACCGGGGGTCGCGTCCAGCCCTTCCCGGAGCACCTCGAGGGCGTCCTCCCGCTCGCCCAGGGCCGCCAGGGCGGTACCAAGCTGGAAGTGATTGATCATGGTGGGTTCAGCTTTGAGGATGGGCTCGATGAGTTCCACCACTTCTTCGGGTTTGCGCATTTCCATCAGGTACTGACCGAGCAGGGTCCTTGACCGGGGTTCCTGTCCGGGCAGGGGATTGGCCTGGAGACGCCGAACCTCTGCGAGATCTTCCTGATCCACTTTCCCATTCATGAGGCGGTAGGCTTGACGGATGATGGCGGCTTCCCAGGCTCCACTACTCTTGGGATGGGCCTTGAGAAACAGGTCCAGAACCTTCATGATCCCAGCTTCGTCCTCGCCCTCCGTCAAGGGATCCACGGCCAAGCGCAGAGCCTGAAAACAAAGCCTTGGGTGGCGGTTCGAGGCAGCGAAGGCCTGCGCCTTCTGGATTCCGGTCTTTTCGTTTTGTTTAATGGCGATCTGGAGTTCGACCCAGTCGGCCCGTTCGCTTCTGTCCTTCCGGCGGGCCTTCTTCAGGCTGACTTCCGCTTCGCCCAGGTTGTTGTCCTTCAGCCAGCCCTCGGCGTCATCCAGCAGGAAACGGGCCTCCGCCTTGCCCCCCCGGGCAGAGCGCAGCTGGGCCGGGCTCTCGGCATCCAGGAGCAGCAGCAGATCCGCATCGCCCGGGTGCTGGCGGAGCAGTTCCTCGAGGATGGCGAAGGCCTTGGGGCGTTCGTCGGCAAGGATGTAGCCTTCGGCCAGGAGTTCCCGGACCATGAGATCTCCCGGCATGTGGCTGGAGGCCTCCTTGAGGATGGCGATGGCCTTGACCGCCTCGCCTCGGGCCAGGAGCACTTCGCCCATGAGCGAAAGGGTATCCCCGTCTCGCTGGAGGTTGAGGGTGTCGCTGGCGGTTTCCAGGGCCCCCTGGAGATCCTCCTCGTCCAGGAGCAGCTCACAAAGTTGGATCTTGGGTTCGGCCTCGTCAGGACGCAGTTCCACCGCCTTCCGGAGGGCATCGATGGCCCCATCCACCCGGCCGGGCTCATCCCGCAAGACCTTGGCCAGGAGCATCCAGGCCTCGAAGTGCCGGGGGCTCAACTGGACCACCCGCTTGGCCAGATTTTCGGCCTCCTCGAAGTCCTGAGCCACTTCTTTGAGGGAGGCCACCGTAAACACCAGTTCGTAGTTCTTGGGATCCAGGGGAAGGGCCTGGGCGAGGCGCTGAGCGGCCTCGGGCAGCTGGGCGGAATCCAGCAGGGCTGAGGTCTCCAGGAGGGCCCGTTTGAGTTGGGACATGGATCTGGGTTTGGCGATGGGCAGGATCCGGGCTCGGTAGCGGGTGAACAGCTCCCGGGCGCCGATGAGCAGGAGGTTCTCCTCCACCAGTTCCTCCCAGCGGATGGAGAAGGCTTGGCCGTCCAGTTGGCCCCGTTCTTCCATCTGCTGCACCAGGGACATCAGGCCGTTGCGGAGCATGACCTCGGAACGTTCCAGCCTGCCTAGCTGATCGGAGACCGCCTCCAGATAGGTTTCGGTGCGGCGCAGGTTTTCTTCCAAGCCGGTGATGCGTTCCAGGAGATGCTCATCGAGATCGTCCCCGGCGCCCGCTTCCTCCTCTTCCTCCTCCCAGCCCTGGTCACCGGTCACGATGATCAAGCGGGTGCCGCATTTCCGGCAGGTCTCGCGCTCCCCAGGGTTCCAGGTGAAGCAGTTCTGGCAGTAAGTTCCTGGGATATCGGTGTCCATGTAACCAGGATAGCCGCCGCCATCCCGAATGGGGTGTTCAGGCATCTTAGAGGTGGGTAATACTGGATGCCCAAGATGATCTATCCTTGTGTTCCTTGAGGTCGTCGTGAGCCACGAAGAGAAGAGACAGGAAGCCATGGAGCTGGTCGGGAAGGCCTATCAACACCATATGAAGGGCGAAATCGACAAGGCCATCGAGCTCTACAATCAGGCTCTCGAAAAATGCCCGACGGCTGAGGCCTACACCTTTCGGGGTTGGGCACGGTCCTATCAGCACGATTTCGAGGAAGCCATCGCCGATTGCCACCGGGCGATCGATCTGGATCCTGAGTTCGGCAATCCCTACAACGATATTGGGGCCTATTACGTGGAGTTGAACCAGCCTGACGATGCCATTCCCTGGTTGAAGATGGCTTTGAAGGCCAAGCGTTATGAAAGTTATTGTTTTCCGCATTTCAATCTGGGGCGCATTTTCGAAGCCAAGGGCAAGCTGGAGCAGGCACTCGAGCACTACCGCGCCGCCCTCAACGAAAACCCCGGCTACGTGCTGGCAGCCAAGGCCATCGAACGGGTGAAGGCCAGACTGGGTGCGCCGGAACACGCCAAGACGGACAAGGCATGATGCGGCTCACCATCGCCCACAGCCCGGACTCCGATGACGCCTACATGATGGCTCCCCTGGCCCTGGGCTGGCTGGATCCGGATGGCTTCGAGTTCGAGTTCGTCCGAAAGGACATCGAAACGCTCAACCAGGAAGCCCTGGAAGCTCGCTATGAGGTGACCGCCATCAGTTTCGGGGTCTACCCCGAGCTGAGGGACAGTTACGAGCTCCTCACGGCAGGCAGCAGTATCCAGGAAGGCACGGGGCCCTTGGTGGTGACCAGGCAGCCCATGACCGCCGAGGAACTGCGCTCCGTCACCGTGGCCGTTCCGGGGTTGCGCACCAGTGCCTATCTGACCTTGCAACGCTGGCTGCCCGGACTTCAGATTGCACTCGTGCCCTTCGACCAGATCCTCGAAGCCGTTGTCGAGGGCCGTTTTGAGGCCGGTCTGCTGATCCACGAAAGCCAGCTGATGTACCGGCAGAGAGGGCTTCACTTGCACGTGGATCTGGGCGCTTGGTGGAAGCAGGAATTCGATCTGCCCCTACCCATGGGTGGCAACGCCATCCGCAAGGACCTTGCTGAAGAGCTCCGGCAACGTTTCGCCCGCCTCATGCGCCGGAGCGTGGAGCTGGCGCGCGCCCGCCACTGGGAGAGCATCGACTATGCCCAGTCCTTCGGCCGTGGCATGGATCGCGCTATGGTGAGCCGCTACGTGCAGGGTTGGGTCAACGAATTCACCGTCGATCCCGGACCCAGAGGCCGAGAAGCGGTGAAGCAGCTACTCGGGCTTGAGCCGGAGTGGCGGCAAGGCTAGGTAGGCAACTCGAACGGGGGTCCTGGTCCTCCAGACCAGGGTTCTGTTTGAGTTGCGGAAGTTCTAAATTGGACTATCTTTATATTGAGGTTCAAAAATGAACCACAATAATGCAGCCAAGATCACCCCTCTTCACCTGCTTCCGACCGACCAGCTGCCGGTGCTGCAGGACCTTCAGCGGCTGTCTGGACCTGGCGTCCGCGCGTTCTTCCGCATCGCCGAGCGTTGGCAGCTTAGCACCGACGAACAGATGAGCCTGCTGGGGGTAAGCAGCCGCTCCACCCTGTTCCATTGGAAGCGTCAACAGGACGCGCGGTTGAGTCGGGATCAGCTCGAGCGGGTCTCGCACATCCTCGGCATCTATAAGGCGCTCCAGATTCTCCTGCCCAACGAGGACTCCGCTGATGCCTGGGTAAAGCGGCCGAATTCCGCTCCCCTCTTCGATGGCCGCCCCGCCCTGCAGCGGATGGCCGCAGGAATTCTGGGTCTCTTTTCCGTTCGCGCGTACCTGGATGCGCAGCGCGGCGGTTGGGCGTGAGCCACTGTTTCGCAACCTTCCAGGCAACCAAATGCGTTCGGGTCATCGCCACCCGGCAGCCCTCCATCGCCCTGTTCGAGCGGATCGCTGATGGCAAGGACTCCGCAGCCCTCAATGAACTGGAGAGCGCCTTCAGCCCTCACTATGCAGAGACCATGCTGCTCCCGAGCCTGCCGAAGTCAGCCTGGGTCTTTGGGCCAGGCGCGGGCTACATCATGGCTCCCTTCGTCTACATGAGCCCAACCCGGTTCTCGAACGGAACCTTCGGTGCTTTCTACGCGGGCTTGGACGAAGAGACGGCTATCCGGGAGGTGGCCTACCACCGGGGACTCTTCATGGCCGCTACCGGCGAATCCGCCACAGTCCTGGAGGAACAGATTCTGCAGGCCAAGGTCACTGCAGAGCTCGTGGATATTCGGGGGCAGACGGCGGTCATGGCCGGTCTATATCACCCCTCGGACTACAGCCAAAGCCAAGCCTTCGGGTTAACCGTCTTCGCGGAGGGTCACGCGGGGATCACGTTCACCAGTGTTCGGCGTCCCGAGGGGAATTGCGTTGCGGTCTACCGCCCAAAGGCTATCTCCGACTGTCGCCAGGTGCGCCCGCTCCGATATGTCTGGGATGGGCGTAGGATCGCAGGCTGGGCCTAGCCGCGGAAGGAATGCAAACGCGGATCCTGATAGCTGACCAGGACCCGCGTTCAGGTGAGCTGGAACGATCACGCCAGCACGGCCTCCAGCTGATCCACGGCCCAGTCGAGCTGTTCCCGGGTGATCACCAGGGGTGGGGCCAGACGGATGGTCTGGACGTGGGTGTCCTTGCAGAGCATGCCTCGTTCCTTGAGGGCGTAGCAATAAGGCCGGGCGGGGCCGGCTTCAGGCTTGAGGTCGATGCCAGCCCAGAGCCCGCGGCAGCGGACGGCTGCAACCTTCGTGGTCTTCAGCGTTTCCAGGCGGGACTGCAGGTGGTTCCCAAGTTCAGCGGCCCGCTCAATGAGTTTCTCTTCCATCAGGACGTCCAGGGCGGCGGAGGCCACGGCACAGGCCATGGGGTTGCCGCCGTAGGTTGAACCGTGAATGCCAGGAGTGAAGACGTTCATGATCGCATCGGAGGCCAGGAAGGCGCTGACGGGATAGAAGCCACCGCTGAGGGCCTTGCCGATGGTGATGCCGTCGGGACGGATGCCCTCATGCTCGAAGGCGAACAGCTTGCCCGTGCGGCCGAGACCGGACTGAATTTCGTCCAGCACCAGCAGGCACTTGTGCTTGTCGGCCAGCGCGCGCAGACCCTTGAGAAATCCGTGGGGCGGGATGACCACGCCCGCTTCGCCCTGGATGGGTTCCATGAAGATGGCTGCGGTGTTGGGCGTGATGGCAGCTGCCACCGCCTGCAGATCGCCGTAGGGCACGATGTTGAAGCCTGGCGTAAAGGGGCCGAAGCGGCTCTGGCTATCCGGATCCGTGCTGAAACCCACGAGGGTGGTGGTGCGGCCGTGGAAGTTCCCTTCCGCTACGATGATCTCGGCCTTGGGATACGCCACGCCCTTTACGTCGTAGGCCCACTTGCGGATGCCCTTGATAGCGGTTTCCACCGCTTCGGCACCGCTGTTCATCAGCAGGGCTTTCTCGAAACCCGTGAGCTTGCAGAGTTTCTCCAGCAAGGGCGGAAACTGATCATTCCGGAAGGCCCGACTGGTCAAGGCGAGCTTCTGGACCTGGTCGATCATGGCCTGGCCGATCCGGGGATGGTTATGGCCCTGGTTCACTGCGGAATAGGCCGCCAGGAAGTCCATGTAGCGCTTCCCCTCCACGTCCGTAAGGTAGACGCCCTCACCCTTGGTGCAGACCACATCCAGGGGATGGTAGTTGTGGGCGCCATAGTGGCTCTCCTGTTCGATGAACTGGGATGACTTCAAGACGTCGCTGGGCATGGGACCTCCGTGAGCCTGAGCGGTTGTGGAAAGGGATCCTAGCAGTTCCTGCCGGGAAGGAAAGGGTGAGTTGGATTGGAGATATATGCGCTTATGCGCAATAATGAGTAAAAATTTTCCGATACAATATAAAATGTAAAACATATTTACATGTCAAATACCCTCTTAAAAGGCTAATCCCACAATAAACTTTTGCCTAGAATGAATATTTTTCTTCCTATTTTTAGTTTTATGGATATTTTTTAACTATCCCAATAAATCCGGGCTATGTCATCCTAGAGCATTCGATTCAGCAACCGTCGATCACCCGGAGAATGAGGGCTGTATCGGTGGCTTTACCGGATCTATCGGATTGGAGAAGCGGCATGAGGAAAGAGAACGTGAAAGTCGTGATCTGGGGCTTTGGCGCCATGGGGAGCGGCATGGCCGAGGTCCTGCTGCGCAAGAAGGGCGTCGATATCGTCGGCGTTTGCGATATCCATCCTGACCGGGTTGGGAAGAGCGTATTCGAAGTCCTGGGCATTCCCCGCAAGGACCGGGAGGATGTGGTCATTCAGAGCGATATCAACAAGGTCATCCGCAAGGGTTCCGCTGATGTGCTCCTCCTGGCGACCGATAGCTTCACGCGCAAAACGTTTGCCAAGCTCAAGCTGATCATCGAACTGGGCATCAACGTCATTTCCACCGCGGAGGAGATGGCCTACCCCAAGGCGAAGGAGCCTGAGCTGGCCGCGGAAATCGACCGCTTGGCCAAGGCGAACGGCGTCAGCGTCCTGGGCACCGGCATCAACCCCGGCCTCATGATGGACCTCCTGGTCATTCTCATGACCGGCGCTTGCACCGATGTCGAATACGTCAAGGCGGAACGCGTGAACAGCCTTTCCCCCTTCGGCCCTGCGGTCATGGAAGAGCAGGGCGTCGGCCTCACCCTGGAGGAATTCAACAAGCAGTCCGCGGCGGGTCACCTCTCGGGCCACGTGGGTTTCAACGAATCCATCCACATGATCTGTGATGCGATTGGCTGGAAACTGGACAAGGCGGTCGAGCAGACGATGGCCCCGATCGTTTCGACGGTGCTGCGCAAGACCAAATACGCCGAAGTGCAACCGGGCAATGTCGCCGGCTGCACCATGAAGGGTTTCGGCCATGTCAACGGCAAGCTGGCCGTCGAAATGATCCACCCCCAGCAGATCGAACCCCAGCTCGAAGGCACCGCCACGGGCGATTACGTGGTGATCAGGGGCACGCCGAACGTCAACCTCGCCAACAAGCCGGAAGTCCCCGGTGGCATCGGCACCATCGCCATGTGCATCAATATGATCCCCCAGGTCATCAATGCGCGGCCGGGCCTCCACACCATGATCGACCTGCCGGTGCCCCGCGCCATCATGGGCGACATGCGCGAACAGATTCACGTCTGACCGGCATCGGCCGTACGTGCGACCGCCGCCTTCAGGCCTCACGAATAGCCGCGGTTGCACCACGGAGGCATAGCGGGCGCGGAGCTTCAGCCCGGGTACCGTTGTCTCCGTGATGCATTCTTTTTTGAGGGATCCAGCTATGACCAAGATCGCCAAAGGAACCTGGGTTGAGATTGAACGGGTGCTGCTCAAGCCTGAGGAGCGCGCCCCCAATCTGCCGGAGGACACCCGCAAGTGCCCGTATGTCCTGCGCATCTCTGGATTCCTCCAAGCGGATGCCGAAATCGGGGCCGACGTGACGATTCGCAGCCTCATCGGGCATGAACATACCGGTCTGCTGAGAGTCGTCAACCCCAGCTACGGCCACAGCTTCGGGGCCACCGTTCCTGAGCTGCTCACGATCGGCCTGGGAGACAAATCATGAGCGCACCGAACCGGGACATGTCCTTCGCTGCCGTCACGGCGCGCAAGAACGAGATCATGAAGGCGAGCCTCGGCATCGACTTCATGGACTTCATCCAGAGCCCCATCGCCTTCGATTACGAGCGCATGATGCGCGAGACCGGCTATAGCCTCGAGGACATCGCCCGCATCCAGGCCGAGACCAAGGTGGGCAACACCCCGCTGTTCGAGCTGAAGAACCTCACGGAAGCCGTGCGCAGCTTCGCGGGGCCAGGCAAGGGCGCCACGATCCTGGTGAAGGACGAGGCCGCCAACGCCTCGGGCTCCTTCAAGGCCCGCCGTGCGTCCATCAGCGTCTACGAGGCTCGCAGGAAGAACTATCAGGGCGTGGCCGCCGCCACCTCTGGCAACTACGGTGCCGCCGTGGCCAGCCAGGCTGCCATGCGGGGTCTGAAGTGCATCATCCTCCAGGAGGTTTTCGACAGCCGCGGCATCTGCCAGCCCGAGATCGTGGAGAAGAGCCGCGCCTGCGAGGCCTATGGCGCCGAGGTGCAGCGTCTTTCCGTGGGACCGGAGCTCTTCTACCAGCTCCTCATGACCCTGGAAACCACAGGCTTCTTCAATGCCAGCCTCTACACTCCCTTCGGCATCAAAGGGGTGGAGACCCTGGGCGTGGAAGTGGCGGAACAAGTGCGGCAGCGATTCGGGAAGGACCCGGACGCCGTGGTGATCACCCACGCGGGCGGCGGCAACCTGACCGGCACGGCGCGGGGACTCCTGGCTGCCGGCTGCGACCAGACCCGCATCGTGGCCTGTTCCGTGGACCTGGGCGGCCTGCACATGGCCGCCGACACCGACTTCAACCGAAAGTCCTTCACCACCGGCCACACCGGCTTCGGCGTGCCCTTCGCGACCTGGCCCGATCGCGTGGACGTACCCCGGAATGCGGCGCGAAGTTTGCGCTACATGGACGAATACCAACTTGTGACCCAAGGCGAAGTCTTCTACGTGACGGAGCTCCTCAGCAAACGGGAAGGCCTCGAGCGCGGCCCCGCTGGGAACATCAGCCTGACCGCCGCGGTCACCTTGGCCCGCCAGATGGACCGCGACCAGATCGTGGTGGTCCAGGAGACCGAATACACGGGCGCAGGTAAGCACCAAAACCGGCAGCTCTCCTTCGCCCGGGAGAACGGCATTGAGGTGCGCGTGGGCGACCCCCGGGAGAATGTTCCCGGCAAGACCATCGTCATCCCTGAGCGTCTGGAGCAGGTCCGCGGCAGGGTACAGGACATGGACAAACTGCGCCGGTCCTACCTCAAGAACGCCGTCAAGGCCTATCCCCTGGACCAGTGGAACGAGGGCGACTACCGCTTCCTCGCCGCGGACCTCAAGCAGGACGTGGCCTGGGTGCAACAGGCTGTTTCGACTATCGAAATGAACTGAGCTTCCATCCGTCTTTCCTTTGGAGGACCCCATGACCGACGAGCGCATTACCCGGTTCGAAAAGCGCCAGGAAGAACTTAAGAAGATGAGCGACCAGCAGCTCAAGGAGCGCTTCTGGACGCTCTGCGAGCAGGTGGTGGCACCCATCGTGGAGCTCGCCAAGACCCACACCAGTCCCTCCATCGAGCGGGCCGTGCTCCTGCGCATGGGCATCGACAGCCTCAGCTCCCATGGCGTGGTGGACCGCATTCAGGAGGCGGGCCTGTTGGCCAAGGGCGCGGGCCACGTGGTGCTCAAGCTCTCCCAGAAGTCCGGCAAGGACGTGCGTACCGCTGCCACAGCCATCCTCGACGACAAAGCCGTTCTGGAAGGATTGTTCTAGAAAAGAGCAACCGCGAATTGCGCGAATGAACGCCAATCGTTGGATTCTTCATTCGTGCCCATTCGCGTCATTCGCGGTTCCAACCTTCTTTCGATGACAGAGGAAACCATGACCAATCCCCTCGAACCCAACAAGAAGATCGACATCGAGCACCTTCTCGAAGGCCTCGAGAACTACCATCCCCCCCGCAAGGGCTGGACCTGGCGCGACGTTCCCGCGGAGGGTGTCAACCTGGGCCCCTTCCATTTCCGGGACATGTCCAAGCCCCTGAAGAACTCCATCGGCCTACCTGCCTCTAAGTACTTCGATAACATCGACCCGCAACCCAAGTGCGTGGTCACTACCGAGATTGCCTCCGGGCGCTTCGAGGATGATATTCGCCGCATGCGCATGGCTGCTTGGCACGGCGCGGACCACATCATGGTCATCCGCACCACCGGCCAGAGCCATATCGACGGCCTGCTGGAGGGCACCCCCGAGGGCACCGGCGGCGTACCCATCACCCGCAAGCAGATCCGCGCCAGCCGCAAGGCCTGCGACCAGATCGAAGAGGAAGTGGGTCGTCCCATCAACTTCCACAGTTACGTCTCCGGCGTGGCCGGTCCCGAAGTGGCCGTACTCTTTGCCGAAGAGGGCATCAACGGCGCCCATCAGGATCCCCAGTACAACGTCCTCTACCGCAACGTGAACATGTATCGCTCCTTCGTGGACGCGGCCGAAGCCAAGAGTGTGATGGCAGGAGCTGGGATCTTCCAGATCGATGGTGCCCACAACGCCAATGCCACCGCCAAGGCAGGCTGGCTGGTGATGCCCGAGCTGATGGTGCAGCACGGCATCAACAGCGCCTTCTCCGTGGCCGCAGGCATGGATAAGAGCCTGATCGGTCTCTCCACCGTACCGCCCAACTCCCCCCCGGCACCCAAGCTCTGGTATGACCTGCCCTATGCCGTGGCCCTGCGCGATTTCTTCAGCGAATACAAGATGCGCGCCCAGCAGAACACCCGTTACATCGAGGCCGACATCGAGGAGGCCGTCCGCACGCACACCGTGGACACCCTGATCTCCATGCTGACCCGCGCGGACATCCAGTCCACCATCACCCCGGATGAAGGTCGCAACGTGCCGTGGCACTACAACAACATCCGCGGTTTGCAGACCGTCAAGCAGACCTGGGCCGCCCTGGACGGCATCAATGAGCTGTTGACCCTCAACCACAACGGCCCCTTGGGCGACATGGTGCGCGATCTCAAGGAGCGCGCCGTGGCCTTCCTGGAAGAGGTCGTGGAAATCGGTGGCTATTTCGCCGCCGTGGAACAGGGCTTTTTCGTGGATTCCGCCAAGTACCCTGAGCGCAATGGCGACGGCATTGCGCGGGAAGGCAAGGGCGGCGTGGCCGCCGGTTCCATCCTGCTGCGCGATGCGGACTACTACGCCCCCGTCTGCAGCCACTTCGGCCACAACCAAATTCCGAGCGGGGTGAAGAAGGCCTGCGATCCCATCCAGGGCTGTACCCTCTGCGATCCGGAGAAGATCGTCTACATCGACGAGCTGGATCCCGAAGATTCCTGCGACAAACGACTCGAAAAGACCCTCCCCTATCGCAAGGGCAACCTGATCAAGCCCGAAGCCGAGTGGGCAGGCGACGGCACCGTGCTGATCCAACTCTTCGTGCCCCAGAATGAGGAAATCGCCCCGGTCTATGCGGTGGAGATGGCCAAGCGGATGGGCCTGGTCGATCCAGAGGTCATCAACACCATGATCATGCATCCCGCTGAAGGCTGCTTCGTGGAAGTGAAGGGTAAGGTCGCCTTCGATATCGACAAGACCACCCTGAAAATCCCTGCGAAGGAAGTGGTTCTGCCTGAGCAGGAACTGCGCGACGCCGTGAAGAAACTCAGCGTCAAGGTCGTGGCTGGCACCGTGGGCGAGGACGAGCACAGCGTCGGTATGCGCGAGATCCTCGACATCAAGCACGGCGGCATCGAGAAGTACGGCGTGAAGTATCACTATCTGGGCACCTCCGTGCCCATCGGCAAGCTGGTGGATGCCGCCATCGAGACTGGCGCGCAAGCCATCCTGATCTCCACGATCATCAGCCACAATGACGTGCATCGCGCCCAGATGAAGAAGCTGGCCGAGCTTTGCCAAGAGAAAGGCATCCGCGACCAGATCGTCCTGATCGCGGGCGGCACCCAGGTGAACCGCGACATGGCCAAGGAAACCGGCCTCGACGCCACCTTTGGCCGCGGCACCAAGGGCATCCAGGTCGTGAACGCCATTGTTAAGGTACTCAAGGCTCGTGGCGCCGTGTAAAAGGGGAACCACGAAGACTCAAAGACACTAAGATCAACTATTTTGCCGATTACCACTCAGACTCAGCTGCAATAACCCATTTCTCGCCACTGATAAAAGATTTTCTCAACTACAGATGCACATGCAATGCACACGGATGATATCCAGAGGATCACGATCCGCACACCAAAGGCGCCCTGGTTTGCCCGCTTTGCGGGGCGAATGGCCAAGCCATTTGCGTTCTTGGAGGGGCAGCGCCGCTGCGCACGCTGGCGTGCTTCTCGGCGCTGCCCCTCCAAGAACCGTGGCCAGGACGCCGGCTGCCGACGGCTCTCACCCCATTTTTTCCGTGTGCATCCGTGTGCATCGGTGGTTAATTGCTTTTTTTCAAAACCAGGCTGAACTTCATGGGAAATCAGGATTAATTTTTGTGCTTCCTTCGTGCCTTTGTGTCTTGGTGGTGAGTCTATTGATTGAGGTTGCTCATGCCTGATGAGATCGAGATCCTGACCATCGAAGTGGGGAGCACCATCACCAAGGTGAATGGGTTCAACCTGGCCGATGGGGGTGGCTTCGAGCATGTCGCGCAGGGGTTCGCGCCCACCAGCGTGACCCAGGGCGATGTGGGGCTGGGTGTGCAACAGGCCAGCAACGATCTGGAATCCCGTTTCGGGGCGCCGCTGGGAAAACCAGAAACGTTTGTGAACAGTTCGGCTGCGGGGGGTCTCCGCATGACCGTCCATGGGCTCACCTACAGCATGACGGCGCGGGCGGCCCGAGAGGCCTCCCTGGGCGCCGGGGCCATTGTGAAGATGGTGACGGCGGGGGCGCTGGGCGATTTCGAACTGGAAGAGCTCGCCGCCATCCATCCCAACATCATCCTGCTGGCCGGGGGAGTGGATTTTGGCGAGAAGAACATCGTGCTCCAGAACGCCGAGAAGATCGCGTCCCTGAAGCTTCCCGTTCCTGTGGTCTACGCTGGGAATGTGGCGCTCCGTAAGCCGATCCACCACCTGTTCCACGAGGTGGGCCTGGAACTATTGCTGGCGGAGAATGTCTTTCCCGATGTGGACGTGCTGAACATCGAGCCCTTGCGGCACCTCATCCACGATGTCTTCAGTCGTCACATCATCCATGCTCCAGGCATGGCCCGGTTTGCTGAGATGACCCATTGGGGCATCCTGCCCACGCCCGGAGCGGTATTGCAAGGTGCCGAACTGTTCGCCGAGGTCATGGGCGATTGTCTGATCTTTGACGTCGGCGGAGCCACCACGGATGTCCACTCCGTCACCGAAGGAAGCGCAGAATTCGCGGCCAAACTGGTGGAACCGGAACCCCGCGCCAAGCGCACGGTCGAGGGAGATCTTGGCGTCTACGTCAATGCTCGCAACATCGCGGACATGTCCGGCGATGCCGCCTGGGAAGCCCGCATGGGGGATCTCCAGGCCATACCTCATACCGAACGTGAGAAGGAACTCACGCGTTGGCTCTGCGCCCGTGCGGTGGAGGTGGGTGCCAAGCGGCATGCGGGGGTCATCACCGATCTCTACACGCCTACGGGCAAGAAACAGATCGTGAAGGGCAAGGATCTGACCGGTGTGCGTTGGGTGGTGGCCACCGGCGGCGCCTTGACCCGCATCGCAGGCGGAGCCGATTGTTTGCGCGCCATCTGCACGGGGGCTGGGAAGTACCTGCTGCCCCCCAAGGATGCCAGAATTCTCATCGACCGGAACTACCTCTTCTCCGCGCTGGGCACCCTCGCCCAGGCCTATCCGGAAGACGTGAAGCGCACCTTCGCGCGCTGGGCGGAAAGGGAGGGGGATCTCGCTCTCGCGGAGCTGGGCGAGGATCCCAACCCACGCTGACTTAAGACTTTGAAGCCGGAGCTGCACCGATGTATTTCCGTACCCCTCGTCTTGAAATTCATCCAGAACGAATCACGGCCAACGCCCAATCCGTGATCAAGGCCTGCCATGACCACGGGGCCACGGTAGCCTGCGTCACCAAGGTGACCTGTGCCCATCCTGCGGTGGTGCATGCCTTCGAGCTGGGTGGGGCCGACATGATCGCGGATTCCCGGATATTGAACCTGATGTCCATGGCCAATACCGGTATTCCGTTGCCGCTCATGCTCTTGCGCATTCCCGCCCCCAGCAGGGCTGCGGACGTGGTGCGCTGCGCCGATGTGACTCTGAATTCCAGCCTCCAGACCATCCAGCTGCTGTCAGAGGCGGCCCAGTTCCTGCACAAGCGCCATCAAGTGATCGTGATGGTGGATGTGGGTGATCTGCGCGAAGGCGTATGGCCAGATGGGGCCATTGGGGTGGTCAAAGGCGCCTCCCTGCTGCCGGGCATCGACGTCATCGGTCTGGGCTGCAACCTGGCTTGCTATGGGGGGGTGATCCCCAGTATTGAAAATATGAATGAGCTGATCGAGATCCGAAACGCCTGTCGCAAGGAAACGGGCCTCGAGCTTGCTACCCTTTCGGGTGGCAACAGCTCCAGTCTCCCCCTCCTAACCGCTGGCCAGATGCCGAAGGAGATCAATCACTTCCGGTTGGGTGAAGCCATCTTGCTGGGGCGCAACGTATTGGACCGCTCCCCTTGGCCGGGGACCCGCCAGGACACCTTCAAGCTCGTGGCGGAGGTGGTGGAGATCGCGCGTAAACCCTCCGTGCCCATCGGAGACCGGGGTCAGAATGCCTTCGGGGAGACGTGTGAGTTTGAGGATCGCGGGATCCGTCTGCGCGCCATCTGCAATCTGGGCCGCCAGGATGTGGCGATCGATGGCATTGCGCCCGAGGACGAGGGGATCCTCGTTGTGGGCGGCAGCAGCGACCACCTCATCCTCGATGTGGAGGAGGCTCACCAGACGGTGAAGCTAGGCCAGGAGATCGCCTTCTACCCCAACTACGCCGCTCTGCTGGCCCTGTCCACCTCTCCTTACGTCCAAAAGGTGGTGGTGCGAGGGTGAGCCCGGAGGGTGTGAACTGCAACACATGGCTTCTTTCGGGTGCGTTTTCGCTTGGCATCAAAGCGCCTTGGTGGTGAGATTTTTCTGAGGTTTGCCGATGCTCTACCAGACCCATGCCCGTGTCCACCTCGGGAACATTCGCAAGAACATTGAAGGTATTCGCACGGTCATGGGCCCAGAGCGAAAGGTGCTGATCGCGGTGAAAGCCAATGGCTATGGGCATGGAGCGGTGCAGGTCGCGCTCATGGCCGAACGCACGGGGCTGGTGGATTGGTTGGGCGTCGCCACGGTGCCCGAGGGCATCGAGCTGCGCAAGGCCGGGATCCGCCTTCCCATTCTGAAGTTTTCTCCCGCATTCCCTGAGGAGATGGCGGCTGCTGTTGCGAACGGAATCACCCTGGCAGTGTGTGACAAAGCCAACATCGAGGCCCTGCAGACGGTGTGCAAGGCCATGGGGCTCCAGGCCCGAGTGCATCTCAAGGTGGATTCGGGCATGGGCCGTGTGGGTGTTTCCATCGATGGCGCCGCAGAATTGGCGGTCTTCATCGAAAGGTTATGCCCGGAGGTGCACTTGGAGGGGGTGTTCACCCATCTGCCGGTGAGCGACGAGCTCCAGCAGATGGCCTATACCAAGCAGCAGATCGATCTTTTCAAGCAGGCCGTGGCCAGCCTCGTGACGGCTCTGGGGCGCACGCCGGAGCTGGTTCACTGCTCCAATTCCGGCGCGGTGCTGGGTCACGAAGAAGGTTGGCTCTCCATGGTCCGTCCCGGGATCATGATCTACGGCTACTATCCCGACCCGAGCACCCCCAAGACCATCCCGCTGTTCCCCGGGATCTCCTTTCTCACCCGAATATCCTTCCTGAAGAGTGTGAAGAAAGGCACCAGCGTCGGTTATGGCCGCACCTGGGTGGCGCCGGAAGACACCTGGATCGCCACCATTCCCGTGGGCTACGCCGACGGTTTCAATCGGCTCTTCTCCAACTGCGGGCGCGTGCTGGTGAACGGCAAGACCTACCCCATCGTGGGCCGGATATGCATGGACCAGTCGATGCTCAACCTGGGGCCGGAAACCGATGTCCGGGTAGGCGACGAGGTGACTCTCATCGGGCGCAGCGGCGATCAGGAAATCACTGCCTACGAGTGGGCCCAGGTCCTGAAGACCATCACCTACGAAGTCACCTGCCAGATCAACGCACGGGTGGAGCGCGTACACGATGCCTATTGAGCGGTCTGGCGGATGCCGGCAAGGGTGTTTCAATTCATCGGCTGGATTAGGCGATTCGTCATGGAAACGAGCGGATTGATTTCACGGGAGGGTATAGTTCCTCGTTGTCGATGGTTCGATTTCCTTTGCTTGAAGGTATGGCTGTGATGAAGAAGCATTCGAGGATTTTATGGGCCGCAGGCTTGGTGATGGCTGTATTGGGGGTCGCCTGGTTGGCCTATCGCACCTTCCGTGAAGCGCCGGATGCTTTCTCCTGGGATACCGTGACCCGCGGCGAGATCCGGGAGACCATCAGCGCCAGTGGCGAGATCCAGGCCAAGACGCGCATCAACATCGGCACCAGTGTCGCTGGCGAGATCAAGTTGCTGCACGTGAAGGATGGCCAGGACGTGCAGGCCGGCGACCTGCTGGTGACCATCGATCGGGAGCGCCTGAAGCAGCAGATGTCCCAGGCGGTCGCCCTGCTGGATGCGGTCCGGAAGGATGCCGCTCGCCTGCAAGCAGCCATGAAGCGGTCCCAAGAGAGTGTTTCCAGGATGGAGTCCCTGTTCCAGCAGGGGTTGGTATCCGACGAAGATTTTCGCCAGGCGAAACTGGCTAGCGAAAGTGCGCAGCTGACTTTCGAGGCTGGCAAAGCGAATGTGGTCCAGAACCAGTCCAATGTGGCCGCGATGAGGGACGGATACAGCAAGACCGTGATCAAGGCGCCCATCGCGGGCCGGGTCACGGCGCTGAAAGCAGAGATGGGCGAAACGGCCATCCCCGGTCTGAGCAATCTGCCTGGGGCCACCCTCATGGTCATCTCCGATATGAGCGAGATCATCGCTGAAATCAAAGTGAACGAGAGCGAGGTAGTCCGCCTGAGAACCGGCCAGGCCGCCCAGGTCATCGTGGAATCCCTTCCAGGACGCGTGTTCCAGGGCAAGGTCTATGAGATTGCCTCCGCCGCCGAACAGAGCGGGCAGGATGCGAATATGTACAAGGTCAAGGTGGCCCTGGACATGTCCAGCAAAGGCATCGATCAATTGCGGCCCGGCATGAGCACCCGTGCCGTGATCCTCACCGCGGAGATGAAGGATGTCCTGCGAATGCCCCTCCAGGCGGTGTTGGATCGCGAGGGATCGCAAGAAGAGGCCAGGCAGAAGGGCCTCTTGAGTCCCGAGACGCGCTCCGTGGTCATGGTGGTGAAGGAGCGCCGGGCGGAGGAGAGAATCCTCACCGTGGGCATCGCCAATACCCAGTCCTACGAGGTGAAGAGTGGGCTTGCTGTGGGTGAAAGGGTGCTTACGGGACCCATCCGCCGATTGAAGGAATTGAAAAATGGGGCATCGGTGAAACTGCGCAAACAGTCCGACCAGGAGCTGGAACAAGAGGCCAAGCGGAAAGAGGGGCAGCAACCTTGATGGACATTCTCGAACCCTTCCAGGCCGCCTTGAAGGCCCTGCGGGCCAACAAGCTGCGGTCAGCCCTGACGACCCTGGGCATCATCATCGGCGTGGCTGCGGTGATCATCGTGGTGAGTCTGGTCCAGGGCCTTGAACAGAGTGTCCTGAAGCAGATCGAGCGAGCCGGAAGCCAGACTCTCTTCGTGCGTCCGGTCATGCCCATGGACTTACCCTATGAAGAATACGTCAAGATCCGCAATCGCGATCTGACCCTGGACGATATGCGGATGCTCCAGCGGGCTGTTCCCTTGGTGAAGCAGGTGACCCCGCTGTTCTTCATGGCCACGGAATTGAAGGCCAACGGCCGCTCCACCAGCGTCAATCTGGTCATGACCGATGACACCTACGTGGAACTCAACGGCTTGAATCTCCTGGCGGGCCGGAACTTCGTTGCTTCGGACCAGCGGCTTGGCAACAAAGTGGTCATCGTGGGGGCGAAGATCGCGGAGCGGCTGGGTCTCAAGGGGAACCCCCTGGGCAAGCTCGTGCAGACCTCCACCATGAGTCTGGAGATCATCGGGGTCCTGGAAGAGCAGGGGGCCACCATGGGCCACGATCCTGACACCAACATCTTCATTCCCCTCTCGACCGGCCTGCCCCTGCTCACGGATCAGCAGCGCCGCCAGCTGATGTTCCAGGCCCGGGTCGATCCGAAGCTGAATGCCGATGATGGGGCAGATCTCGTGAAGGACGCGCTGCGCCGGATCAAGGGTTTCAAGCTTAAAGAACGAGAGGGTTTCCAGGTCTTCAGCCCCAAGCAGATCACCTCCATCATCGGCAACATCACCGGCGTGATAACGGCTGTCGCTGGCGGCATGGTCTCCATCGCGCTACTGGTGGGTGGGATCGGCATCATGAACATCATGCTGGTGAGCGTCACCGAGCGCACCCGCGAGATCGGCTTGCGCAAGGCCGTGGGGGCAAAGCGCCGGGACGTGCTTGCACAATTCCTCATCGAGGCAGCCCTCCTCTCGGTTTTTGGAGGCGCCGTGGGCATCGTCCTGGGTTACATCGTCGGGGCGATCCTGGGCACTGCCCTCATCGGAACCGTGGGCAGCATTCCCCTCTGGGCGGTCCTCTGTGCCTTCGGGATTCCTGCGGTGATTGGAGTCACCTTTGGACTCTACCCGGCCTGGAAGGCCTCCCGCCTGGATCCGATCGAGAGCCTTCGCTACGAATAATCAGGGCTCCTTCGCTTCAGGGCGGGCTGACCATCAGGATCGTGGCGCGGTCGTCGCGGCGGAGGTTGACCACGGCGGTGATATCGCCTTTTTTTTGGGTGGCGAGAACGCCCAGGGCAAGAGCCACGTAGGGGCCGTTGGCGCCCGTGTCCCCCAGGCGCCAAGTGACATTGAGGCCGTCCTTGCCGCTGACATCCAGGTCAGGTCCGGCGGTGTGAACGGCCAGGGTCAGGGCCGCGATGCGGGCGTCTCCCTTGGGGCCGCAATCA
>JANYIU010000062.1 GCA_025361955.1 Holophagaceae bacterium | reverse complement strand
TTGAAGACGGGGCCCCAGCGGGACTGGATCCTGGCGGCTTCGATCGCTGCGTCCGGCAGCCGCCAATTCCCTGCGAAGGTTTCGGCGGTGCAACCGGCCATGGCGGCGAGTTCCCGGACACCCTCGGCGGGGGTTTCCACGCGGAACTCCGGGCGCTGGAAATCCATGCTCAGGGCCGATCGCAGGTAGCCCACATAGCCATACCCTGAACGCACCACATGGGTGACAACCGTCCGGATGGAGCGGCAGTCCTCGTCCTGGGTGTCCCGGTCGCGCAAGATTTCGAATTGACTCTGCGTGAGGGGGTCGAGCAGCTGCGCCAGATCGTGGATCGCCCGCTCGTATTCGTCCATCAGAGCGCCCATGGCTCCGGGCCGGTAGGTTGGGTTCACGGTGACCTCCTCAATCCACGATGAACAGTTTTGCACCGGTGGCCGTGAAAGACCGGTGGGGTTCGGCGTTGTCGGCGACCTGGTAGCTGCTGCCGGGCGTCAGGACGAAGGTCCGACCATCCTGCAGTTCCGTGTGCAGTTCCCCTTCCAGACACAGCAGGATATGGCCCTTGGAGCACCAGTGGTCGGCCTTGTAGCCGGGGCTGTAATCCACCCTGCGGACACGGAGGCCACCCAACTGGCGGGTGCGCCAAGTGGCCATGCCGGTCGCGCCCTTGTGCTCGGTGGGGGCGATCGTCGCCCAATCGGTGATGCCGAAGGGAATGTCGGTCATCTGCATGGGAACCTCCTTGCAAGGTGTTTCACCTTGGGCGAATCAGCAGGTACGACGGATGTTGCAGGCCTGTGGGCGCATAGAACGCGTCGTGAGTGTAGGCGAAGCCCAGGCGCGCGAGCAGCTTTCGAGACGCCGTGTTGCCGGGGTTGTGACCCGCGCACAGGGCGTCAGCGTTCAGGGTCTGAAACGCGTGCTCGATGACGCGCCGGGCAACTTCCTGGGCGAGCCCCTGGTGCCAGAACTCCGGCAGGAGATGAACCCCCAACTCAAAAGTCGAGGGACGCTGCTCATAGGGCCGGAGGCCACAGCACCCCACAAAGGATTGGGTCGACAGCAGGAAGACCGGCCAATACTGGAGCCCACAACGGCGCTGAGTATCCAGTTCGCCCTCCAGTCGCGCCGAGGCTTCCTCCAGCGAGAAGCTCCCGTTCGCATGCGTGAACCGGGCGACTTCTGGATTCTGCCACAGGGACTGAGCGAGGGGCAGATTCGCTTGGGTCCAGTGACGCAACTCAAGGCGGGCGGATTGGAGGAAGAAGGGGGTCACCGACGGGTGTCCGGCCGGCGGGAGACCGTCTTGCCCGCGCCCTTATTCCAGTACCCGAACTCCTGGGCGAAGCAGATGTTTTCAAGATCCATTGCCCGTTCCTGGAAGTAGGCCTGGGCATCGGCGATGGCCCGGTTGTAAACTGTGGGCGCGATCTCTTCCATGCAGTATTTGAGGAAGAGGGCAGCCTTGAGTTCGCCGATGTCATCGCCAAAGTTCTCGGTCATGTAGCGCTGGATGGAGCGGATGAGCTTATGTTCTGTGTCTTTGTGAAGTTTGATGTCCATGGAGCCTCTGGGGACGCTTTCGGGTCGGTGCTTCGTTAGCGATGGCATAGACGGCGGCGGACGGCGCCTCCAGGACGCGGGGTCGGCTTTTCCTGGTGCATGCCGAGGTGGGCTGCAACCCGCTTGGAGGCTGTTGGGCGTAGCAAGAGCAGTCGTTCCGTTTTCAGGATGAGCAGGGAAAGTTCGTCGCGGGGCATGGTGGAAAGGCGCGAGCTATGGACGGGCCGAAACCGGCCGCAAGGCACGTTCGAGAATGCCGACGAACCGGGTGATGTCTTCGGGCTGTGTGTCGAAGGCGCACATCCAGCGCACCAAACCCTGGCGCTCATCCCAAGGCCAGAAGAAGGTTTCCTTTTGCAGGGGTTCCACCAGAGCAGCAGGAATGCGGGCGAAGACGGAGTTGGCTTGCACCGGTTGGACCACCTCCACTTCGGGAATCTTGCGGACGGATTCCAGCAGCAACTGGGCCATGGCGTTGGCGTGGCGGGCGTTCTCGATCCAGAGGTCGTGCTCCAGGAGCCCCTCAAACTGGGCGGAGATGAAGCGCATCTTGGAAGCCAACTGCATGCTGTGCTTCTGCCAGTAGGGGAACTCTTCGCCCAAACCAGGCTTGAGGAACACCACGGCCTCGCCGCAGAGCATGCCCTGCTTGGTGCCGCCGAAGCTGAGGGCGTCCACGTCCATCTCGAGGATCATCTCCCGGATCGAGACTCCCAGCGACGCCACCGCGCAGCCGATGCGCGCGCCATCGACATGCACGCCCAGACCATGGGCGCGGGCCAGGCCGATCAAGCTGCGCAGCTCATCGAGGGTGTAGACCGTGCCCAGTTCCGTGGGCTGAGTGAGGGTGAGGGCCACGGGGTGGGCGCCATGCACGCCATGGCCGCGACCCAGGACTTCTTCCAGGGCCGCAGGGATGATCTTGCCCTCCTTGCTCTGCACCGGCTGGAGCCGCATGCCCAGGAAACGCTCGGGAGCGGTGCTTTCGTCGTTGCAAAGGTGCGCTACATCGGAGCAGACCACAGCGCCGTAAGGCTTCGCGAAGGCCATCAGCGACAGGTTGTTGGCGGCCGTCCCGTTGAACACAAAGTGGGTGGTCACCTCCTGGCCGAACAGCCGCGAGAAGGCGGTCCGGGCCCGCGCCGTGACTGGATCATCCCCGTAGGCCATGGCATGCCCGCGGTTGCAGGACAGCAGTTTTTCCAGGATCTGGGGATGCAC
>JANYIU010000003.1 GCA_025361955.1 Holophagaceae bacterium | reverse complement strand
TAGCCCTGAGCGAATTCTTCGACCATGGCCTGGCTCGTCGAAATATCGACGAAGGTGCATTCCGAGAGTCCGTACTCGATGCGGTTGGGGTCGATCTGCGCGAGTTCGCTGGCGACAACCTCCCGGATCTCCCGTTCCGTGGCCAGCAGCACGGGGCGGATGTACCGGGCGAGTTGGCAGGCGGCCTCGATGATCCGGGGGTCCTTCGGTTCCACGAACACGACGGTGGGTCGGGTCTTCGAGGTCTGCAGGATCTGACGATCCAGGGATCCTTCGATGTCGTACATGGAACCTCCAGCGGGGCCGGTGCCATTTTGTCTTAATAACGGAAGAGCCACCCGTGAGGCCGGTCACATCTTGAGAATATCCAGTCACATCTCATGGCTGATTCCGGATTCCGCGTTCCGTCAAGTCGATGAAAGAGGAAACCGCGAATTTCGCGAATTTACGCGAATGAAAGCGGGACAGGATTGTCGCCTGTCAGGCATTCCTTCGCGCAAGCGCGAAGCGCCCATTCGCGTTATTCGCGGTTCCAATTGCTGTTCTCTGGCTACATCAGGCCGGAACGATCCGATTCCGGAGCAGACCGATACCCTCCACTTCGCACTCCACCACGTCTCCGGGCCAGAGGTATTCGGGAGGATTACGGGCGAAACCGACCCCTGAAGGCGTGCCGGTCGCGATGACATCGCCGGGCAGCAAGGTAAGGCCCAGGGAGAGCCACGTGATGATCGCCGGGATATCGAAGATCAGATCCTTGGTGTTGCCCTCCTGTTTGAGTTCGCCATTCACGCGGCAACGAAGGGGCAAAGCGTGGGGATCAAGCACCTCGTCCCGGGTGACGATGCAGGGACCCATGGGACAGTAGCCATCCAGACTCTTGCCCTTGAAAAATTGCTTGCCGTGCGCGGTCTGCACGTCCCGGGCGGAAACATCGTTGATCACCGTGTAGCCGAAAACGTGCTCCAGGGCGCGTTCCCGGGGGATGTTCTTCCCGACTGTGCCGATGATAACGCCCAGTTCCACTTCCCAATCATTCTGTTCCGATACCCGGGCATCCACCGGGATATCGCTGTAGGGCCCATTCACCGTCGTGGTGGCCTTGGTAAAGAAAACAGGACGTTCTGGCAGCTTGACCTCTTGCCCCCGCAGGTGGGCCGCCTCCTTGGAATGTTCGGCGTAGTTCCAGCCGAGACAGAAGACATTGCGTCTCAGCTCGGGGATGGGAGCCAACAGCGTGACGGCGGCAAGGGATCTCTTTGGGCCTGCCATGAGGGCATCGTGAGCCCGCTTCAGGCCTTCCTCTCCCAGCCGGATGAGTCCCAGCATAGCGAGGCCTGGCACGGGAACGAACAGGTCTGGCTCACCGGGTACCAGAACGCCCAGTCCAGAATCAAGGTCAGACGAATAGGTAATAAAGCGCATTAGAGCATCCCCTTGTCCCGCATCCATTCATCATTGAAGATGGTACTGAGGTAGCGCGAGGCGCTATCAGGGAAGATGATCACCACTCGGGCGGACGGCGGCAAGGACTTCGCGTACTGCAAGGTCGCGTGGATGACCGCGCCGCTGGAACCGCCCACCAGCAGGCCTTCGCGGCGCGCCAGCGCACGCGCGCCGAGGAATGCCTCCCGATCCCCTACCTGGATCATGTCGTCAATGACTGTAAAGTCCGCAGTGCCGATGATGAACTCGTCCCCCAGCCCCTCGAGCAAATAAGGCGTCGGCTTGCCGAGCTTCTGGGTCCGAAAATAGTCCGTGAAGACTGACCCTACAACATCCACGGCCACGATCTGGATGTTGGGATCCCGCTCCTTCAGGTAGCGCCCTACACCCCCGACGGTGCCTCCCGTCCCTATGCCCGCCAACACGGCATCGATCCTGCCATCCATCTGTTCCCAGATCTCGGGCCCGGTGCCCAGGTAGTGGGACTCATTGTTCTCCCGGTTGTTGTGCTGGTCAGGGAAATAGCAGTTGGGGAGCTCCCTCGCCAGCCTCGGCGCGATGTTGTTGTAACTGTCCGGATCGTCTGGAGGCAGGCTTGTATCCACCTTGATGACATCCACCCCGAGGGCCAGGAGCTGGTCGATCTTTTCCTTGCTGGTCCGGTCCCGGACCACGGCCTTCAGCCGATAGCCTTTCTGGATCGCCACCAGGGCCAACCCCATGGCGGTGTTGCCCGAAGAGTTCTCGAGGATGAGATCCCCTTTTTTGATGCGTCCGTCCTCCTCGGCGGCCTCGATGAGGTACTTGGCAATGCGATCCTTGCTGCTGCCCATGGGGTTGAGAAATTCCAGCTTGGCGTAGACCGAGCAGGCCAGACCTTCGGTGATCCGATGCAACCGCACCATCGGCGTGTTGCCAATCACATCCAGAATGTCCTCGTAACAACGCTTATCTCGCACAGGCTACCTCGTATGGCTATAAGCCACTAATTTTAATCAAGCATTCGTCGAAATGCGAGGGATGGCATCAGGGGCCGTAATGAAATGCCAAGAAACGAATTGATTTTTCCGTGACGGCCGCTCAGTGATAGTGACAGATCGCCGGACCGCCCCCAACGGGAGGACTCAGCGCAGTCGTGTCTCCCCATGGAAACCCAAATTCGCACCGGTTGTCAGTTTGCGAAAAGGATTCCAGAGGTTTCACTACTCAAACCGGTTGGCAGGTGTAAAGTATTGACCAGCGAAACTGTTGCAATCCCTAAAGGTTGCGCTGAGTAGATTCAAGAAGGATTTGTAAATAAATAAAATAGTTCAGAGATCAAACTAAGCCCTCGCAGTTTTGCTACCTCAAGGATTTATGTCCACCTATGCCCGTTGGCTCCATCGCGCAAATCGATCAGGCCCTGGGGGGGTCTCCTCGATCACCCAGGGTCGGCGCATTCTGCCCGTGGAGACAGAGCCATGAGCCTCCGAGACCAAGCCTCCCTGCGCCGGAAGCTGATCCTCGCGATCATGCTTTCGGTAGGACTGGCCTTGTTCCTGGCAATGATTGCCTTCCTGACCCTGGAGATCCGCGACTATCGGACCTCAGCGCAACGGGAGCTCAATCTCCTCGTGGAAGTCATGGGCGACAGCTTCGCCACGGCCGTAGAGTTCAAGGATCTGCAGGCAGCGGAACGTCTGCTCTCCCCGCTGCGCGACCAGCAGCGAATCGCGGAAGCGGCGATCCTGGACAAGACTGGCCGACTCTTGGTGAGTTATCACCGCGATGGCAGCCGCGAACTCTCGCTGCCCCCAAAGGCCTTCACCTTTGCGAACGACGCCATGGTCGTGACCCGACCCATCCGGCGAGCGGGAGAACAGATTGGTACCATCTACCTGCGCGGCGACCTGAAGGAGTTGGACACCCGCGTGCGCTGGATGCTGGCGGGAGGCATCCTGCTCACCCTGCTGATCGGATGCACCACGCTGGTCTTCGCCCGGCGCATGAGCCGAGTGATCGCGGACCCCATCCTACATCTCGCGGATTCGGCGCGGAGAATCGCAATGCGCCGCTCCATCGGTGAATGCGTGCTCCGCGAGACACGGGACGAAGTGGGCGATCTGGTGGATGCCTTCAATGCCATGCTGGAACAGCTGAGAGAGCGGCAGACCCGGCTGGAGGAATCCCAGCGCCTCGCCCATCTGGGCGACTGGACCTTCGAACCCGAAACACGGCGGTTCGAGTGGTCTGAGGAGACCTTTCGCATCTTCGGACTGCCGCCCGATCGTGGCTCCCCGGACTACCCTACCTTCAAGAAACTCATCCGGCCCGATGACTTCAAGAATCTCGAGAGCGCCATCCTGGGGGCGCAAGTAGGTGAAGAAAACCTTGCCGGGGAATTTCGTCTGACGCGGCGGGATGGGACCGTCCAATGGGCGCATATCACCCATGCCTGGTTCAAGGGTGCCTCCGAGCAGGATGTCCTCCGCGGGACGGTCATGGACATCACCAAGAGCAAACAGTCGGAAGCAGCCCTCCTGCAGGGACAGAAGCTGGAGAGCCTTGGGGTTCTGGCCGGTGGCATCGCTCATGATTTCAACAATCTGCTGGCAGCACTGCGCGGCAACCTGGATCTTGCCCGGACGGAACTCCCGAAGGATTCCGCAGGGCGCCAATACCTCGGCAAATCCGAGAAGATCATCGAAAAGGCCGCGAATCTTACGAGCCAGCTGCTCGCCTATTCCGGCAAGGGGCAATTCCAGGTGAAGTCACTGGATCTGAG
>JANYIU010000001.1 GCA_025361955.1 Holophagaceae bacterium | reverse complement strand
CTTCCATTTGTCGAAAGTGGTGCAGGGGTGGCTGATGGAGCAGCCCACGAGATCGCCGACAGCGAGCTTCGCATCCGCCGGTAGCTCCAACTTGGCGTGCTGGTCATAGAGCGTCTGCAGCCGCCAGGATTCAGGAGCAGGCAGCGGGGCCTGGTGCATACCCTGGCGGAACCAGCGCGCCGGTTTAGGCAGCCCCATATCCTGACCCACGTCCCGTTTGCCGAGGGTGAGGAAGGCCAGGGTGGGTTCCGGGCGGCTGCTCACCTGGCCCCAGATTTCCAGGGCGGGCGTCAGGTGGGCAGGGCTGCGCCAAGCCTCAGGAAGACGCTCCTCTAGCAGGTTTACGAGCCTGGCGTAATGGCCGGCATCGTGGGAGAGATAGCATCCGCTCCGCAGGAGAACCCGGGATGCGCGCCCCAGATCCAACCTGCCCAAGCGCTGGACCACCAGATCGAAATAGGCGGAGCCACCCGCGGTGAGCAGCACCTCGTCCGTTTCGAAGAGCTCCTCGGCGGCACAGCGATGGGCGAGATCCCCCAGCAGGTTTAGCCATTTCGTGATGGCAACCTCGTCCACCGCGGGATCTTGGCTGCCGAGGATGCCCTCGTAGCACTCCACCCCACGCAGAGTCAGGCGCGGCGAGGCCCTGACGGCGCGGGCCAGGGTGAGCCCCTGCTCAAGGGAACGGACCCCCGTGCGACCGCCCTGGATGCCGAGTTCCACCAGCACTGCGATCGGTCGACTGCCCTCTGCGGCCTGTTCCAGCCTCTGGACCCCCTCGACAGAATCCACGAGGCAGGTGAAATCGAAGCCAAGGTCGCAGTCCAGGGTCCGCTGGATCCAACGGATGGCACCCGTTTCCGTGAGTTCGTTGGCCATCACGATCCGCTTCACGCCGTGGGCGTAGGCGATCCTGGTCTGCTGTGGCGTCGCCAGCGTGATGCCCCAGGCGCCATCGGCAAGCTGGCGATGAAAGAGCTGCGGGGCCATGGTGGTCTTACCGTGAGGACAGATCGAGGTGCCGGTTCGGCGGAGGAATTCCGCCATCCACCGGCTATTCTGCTCGAGCACCGAACGCCGGAGAATCGCCACGGGAAAGTCGAGATCCCCGTGGAGCAGGTTCCAGCCCTGCTTCCCTACCTCCTCAAGGCGCAGCGCCGGAGCGTCCAGGGGAAAGCCCTTGGTGCGGCCGTCCAGAAGGAGATCAAGGATAGATTGAAGGGGGTGGCTCATGCCTTTGTTGAAACATGAAACGCACCCAGTGGGAATGCGAATTCTCGAAAAAATTCGTCCGACCTGTCAGTCGAAGGACGCCAGGGTCGTGAGGACCAACGGCAGGAGCTGGTCCGGGTGCACTTCCGAGGCCAGTGGGTATTCGATCATCCGGAGGCTGACCCTGGCGACTCCGACTTCGGCGAGGCCAAGGATGCGAGCCGCCGCCTCGGAGAGATCCAGATCCCTGAAATAGTGGCCCTGTCGCTTGCCATAGGGACCACGATCGTTGATCAGGACCTCTACGATCTGATCTTTGTAGGAAACCAGATAGCGGGTTCCAAACACGGCGGTACGATGGGCGGCAGTCAGTTTATCGCGAAAAAAAACAGCGCCACTGGCGGTTTTTCGCCCTTCGTGGGCTTTGCCATACCAACTGGCCACCCCCTCAGAGGAAGGAAGCCCGATGGAAGGCAATGGGGCGAGTCTAGAGGCACGGGATTGAGCAACCGCGAGCAACAAGAGAATGCCGATGCGAATTCCATTCATGGGGTTCTCCGCTGTTTCATGTGGTGGCTAGGATTCGGACTTCACCCGTTGAGAAGTGGAAATTGTCTGCAATGATGGAAGCAATGGACTTGAATTACCAGTGTTTCTGTAACTTCTGGTCTTGGTGGTCTGCATTTGGTCGTTGGATGCCCCCGATGAGGCCGCTGTTAATCGGACTGCACCACCCGTTGAAAATACGTCAGCAGCCAACGTCCCGGAGCAGGCCCAGTGATATTCATCACACCATTCAATCTCTTGATACAAGTCAAGGTCAGGGCCGTTAAATGAGTCGAAGCTGAACCTTGGAACCGCCCTGAACGGGCCAACACTTTGGAGGTAGCAAATGTTCTGCAATCAGTGTGAACAGGCGAAGGGCGGGACCGGCTGCGATGTCATTGGCATCTGTGGCAAGGATGCCGATGTCCAGAGTCTGCAGGAAACCCTGCTCTACGGCCTGAAGGGCATGGCCGCTTACGCGCACCACGCCCGCCGCTTGGGCAAGGTGGACGAGGCCGTGGATGCCTTCACCGAAGAAGCCCTTTTCGCCACGGTCACCAACGTCAACTTCGATATCCCAACCCTCCTCGAGTTGGTCCTGGAGTGCGGCAAACAGAACCTGCGCGTCATGCAGATGCTGGACGAGGCCCATGTGGAGCACTACGGCAAGCCCCAGGTGAGAGAGGTCCAGATCGGCACGAATGTCGATGGAGCGGCCAAGCCAGGCATCCTGGTCACCGGACACGATCTGCTGGACCTGGAAAATCTCCTTAAGCAAGTGGCAGGCACCGACATGAGGGTCTACACCCACGGCGAGATGCTGCCCGCTTTCATGTATCCCAAGCTGGCCAACCATCCTAATCTTGCGGGCCACTTCGGCGGGGCCTGGCAGCTCCAGAAGAATGAGTTCGAGGCCTTCGGCGGTGCCATTCTGGCCACCACCAACTGCATCCTGCACCCCAAGCCGAGCTATGCCGATAAGCTCTTCACCACGCGCGTGACCGCCGTCCCCGGCGCCACCCGGCTGAAGACCGACGACTTCTCCGCCGTCATCAAGCGCGCCCAGGAAATCGGCCCCCTGCCTGTGCGCAAGGGCGAGCGCATCCCCGTGGGCTTCCACCACAGCGTGATCCTGGACGCCGCACCCGCCATCATCGACGCCGTCAAGAAGGGCGAAATCACCCGCTTCTTCGTCATCGGCGGTTGCGACGGCGCCGAACCTGGTCGCAATTACTTCAGCGACTTTGCCAAGAACGCACCGCAGAGCTCCTTCATCCTCACCCTGGGCTGCGGCAAGTACCGCATCATGGGCCACGACTACGGCACGCTGCTGGGCCTACCCCGACTCCTGGACATGGGACAGTGCAACAATGCTTACGGCGCCATCCAGGTGGCTGTGGGCCTCGCCGGCGCCTTCAACTGCGGGGTGAACGACCTGCCCCTCACCATCGTGCTGAGCTGGTTCGAGCAGAAGGCCGTCGCCGTGCTCCTCACCCTGCTCCATCTGGGCGTGAAGAACATCACCGTGGGCCCCGCTGCTCCCGCCTGGATCACCCCCAATATCTTCAAGGTCCTCCAGGATGCTTACGGACTGAAGCTCATCGGCAAGGATGGCAAGGCCGACGTCCTCGAAGTCTGCGCCGTGAAATAATCGCCGAACACAGGGACACGGGGTGACCGCTGGTCACCCCGTTTTTTCTGGAATCCCCATGCCCGAACCGGCCGGACCCATCGTCGCCCTGGCTTTCGGGATCATGATGGAGGTCCGCCGTTCCGGTTCTGACTGCCTTGAATGCGCGCCCCATCCCGACGCTCGGCCCCCGCTTAAGGAGATTGTATGACCACCGCCATAAGCAACCTTCAGGAAACCCTGCCGGTTTCACCCGGTGCCATTGCCAGCCGTCCCCTCCTGGATCTGCCCGGAAATACCAAGCTCGTGCTCTTCGCCATGGACACGGGGCAGGAGATCAGTGCCCATACCACGCCCTTCCCCGCCCAGGTTCTGCTCCTGGAGGGTTCCATCAGCGTGATGGTCGATGGCGCCTGGACCGATCTGGAACCCGGCGACCAGAAAACCCTGCCGAAGGGTCTGGCCCACGGCGTCCGCGCCAGCGCTCCCGCTCACTGGCTGCTGACCATGCGCAGGGGCGCGAAGGGCGAGTGACACCGATTCGCGTTCACTAAACCAAAAGATCACCACCCAAGCGAGCGAGGTTTTGTCTTTGTGTCCTTGGTGTCTGCTTTGTGATCTTGGTGGTAAATCTTTTCCCGATGAACGTAAAACGGTATGAAAGGGATTCCAGGATTCAGGCGCCTGATGCCTGAATAACCTCAGATCATTTGCGCTTCTCAACCCTCCATGACAGAGTGGATCTTCACTTTGGTCCCTTCCATGAACCTTTCTCTCTATTCCTTTTCCTTTTTTAGCTTCCGCGCTTCGGGTGCGTGGGCCGGAGGGGTTCTGAACTAGACCAGCAACTTCGATCGAAGCCAACCCCCGAAACGCACTGCGGATCGGGGGTTTCTGTTTTTGGAGAGCCCCATGACCATTTCCAATTCAGCCAATGTCCCCTCGCCGGATCCTGGTCTATCGGAGCTGCGCGTGCGCATCGACGCCGTGGACGAGCGCATCCTCGGCCTGCTCAACGAGCGGGCCCGACACGCGGCCGCGGTGGGTGAGCTGAAGCGGGAGCTCCAGCCAGGAGCACCCTTTTATGCCCCCGCCCGGGAACGGGAAGTGCTGAGCCGCTTGGCCTCCCTGAACCCCGGCCCCTTCCCCAGCGAGGCCTTGCGCCCGGTCTTCCAGGAAATCATGGGCGCCTGCCTGAGCCTGGAACGCCCGCTGCGCGTATCTTTCCTCGGACCCGAGGGCACGTTCACGCACCAGGCGGTGAAGCATCAGTTCGGCCTTTCCGTCCATGCCCTGCCGCAGGTCTCCATCCCCGCCATCTTCCAGGCGGTGGAGCGGGGGCAGGCCGACTGCGGCGTGGTGCCCGTGGAGAACGCCACCGAGGGCGTGGTGGATTCCACCCTCGATACCTTCCTGGAGAGCCCCTTGCTCATCACGGCGGAGATCCTGCTGCCGGTGGAACAAGCCCTCCTCCTGCGGCATGACCTCGAGCTTGCCCAGGTGCAACGCGTCTACTCCCATCCCCAAGCCCTGGGCCAATGTCAGCGCTGGCTGGCCCGCCATCTGCCGAACGTGGCCCAGGTATCGGCCCCCTCCACCGCAGAGGCCGCACGTCTCGCCCACGAGGATGCCGAAGGTGCCGCCGTGGCCTCGGAGCTGGCGGCGAAGCTCTTCGATCTGCGGGTGGCAGTGGAGTGCATCCAGGATTTGAGCGGCAATGCCACCCGCTTCCTGGTGCTGGGCCGCACGCCCACCGCCCCCACGGGCCGGGACCGCACCAGCCTCGTGGCCACCGTGAAGGATGGCCCTGGCGCCTTGCTGCATCTGCTGGAACCCTTGGCCAAGCGGGGGCTGAATCTGTCCCGAATCCAGAGCCGCCCCACCCGCCGCAAGGCTTGGGAGCACGCCTTCTTCCTGGATGTGGAGGGGCACGAACAGGACGAGGTCATCGCCGCGGCCTTGGCAGAACTGCGGGAAGTCACGGCCAGTGTGAAACTGCTTGGGAGCTATCCACAGGCTCAGGAGGTGCAGCGATGAAGCCCTGGACTCCCTCCTCGTGGCGTGGGTTCCCGGCTCAGCAGCAGCCTCAGTATGAGAACCCCGAGGCGCTCGCCCATTGCCTCGGCCAGCTGCGGGAACTGCCGCCCCTGGTGGTGGCAGACGAGGTGGACTACCTGCGCGAGCAACTGGCCGAGGCCGTTGCGGGCCGCCGGTTCCTGCTCCAAGGCGGGGACTGCGCCGAGGCCTTCAATGACTGCCGGGGCGGTGTCATCGCCGACAAGCTGAGGGTACTGCTGCAGATGTCCGTGCTCATCACTCACGGCGCGCGCACTTCCGTCATCCATCTGGGTCGCATCGCGGGTCAGTACGCCAAGCCTCGCAGCAACGAGCGGGAGACCGTGGATGGGGTGGAATTGCCAGTTTACCGAGGCGATCTCATCAATAGTCTTGAACCGACCCAGTCGGCCCGCACCCCCGATCCCAAACGAATGCTGAGGGCTTACACCTGCTCAGCCTTGACCTTGAACTACCTGCGGGCCCTGGTGGACGGTGGTTTCGCGGATCTGCATCATCCGGAGCGTTGGGAACTCTCCTGGAGGGGACCTGACGCGGGCCACTACTCGGAGACCCTGCAACAGGTCCAGGCCTCCCTGGACTTCGTGGAACTGCTGGGCGGACGGCGTGAGTCCTTGCGAACCGGAGATGTCTTCACGAGCCACGAAGCCCTGCACTTGGCCTACGAGGAAGCCCTCACGCGCTTCGTCCCGGAACGGAACGCCCACTACAACTTGAGCGCCCACTTCCTGTGGGTGGGTGAGCGCACCCGGCAGTTGGGCGGGGCCCATCTCGAATACCTGAGCGGCATTGCCAATCCTGTGGGGTTGAAGCTCGGCCCTACCGCCGCAGCCGAGGAACTGAAACAGGCCTTGGAGCGGCTCAATCCCGGCCGCATTCCCGGCAAGATCACGGTGATCACGCGGTTCGGAGTGGGCATGACAGAACGAGTGCTCCCATCCTTGGTGGAGGCCGCGCGAGCCGAGGGGCAGCCGGTCCTTTGGAGTTGCGATCCCATGCACGGCAACGGCCAGACGCTGCCCAGTGGGTTCAAGACTCGGGATTTCGCCGACATCTTGCAGGAGTTGAAGGAGGTCATGGCCGCCCACCGGACCCTGGGTTCCCATGCGGGAGCCGTCCATTTCGAACTCACCGGGGAACCCGTGACCGAATGCCTCGGAGGTTCCGAGGGACTTTCCGAGGAGGATCTGGCCCGAGCCTACCGGAGTGGTTGCGATCCCCGCCTAAACCGCAGCCAGAGTCTCGAGATGGCCTTTCTCATTGCCGCCCTGCTACGAGAGGAAGCCGCACTCGCGAGAGCTAAGAAAAATGATTACAGATAGTAACGTTCACCATTCGCCCTAGCCACAGTTCGGAACAGGCGGTGATTTGAAAAAAAATCTGCCTGAAACGCATTTCCCTCGAACTTTTTCAAGACATCTGCAAAAAATCCAGTCATTCTTCATCAGGCTTCCCGCTTTGGGCTGGCAGTCGAAAACAAGCTATGACAGCTATTGTCTGGGGTATGTCACAGCATCAACCGTTCCGGACAAACAGCAGGGAAGAGTCATGGCACAGCAAGGTACCGTCAAGTGGTTCAACGCCGAAAAGGGTTTCGGTTTCATCACCCCCGACGCAGGTGGCGCGGACTTATTCGTCCACCACAGCGCGATTCAGGGCGCTGGTTTCAAGACCCTCGATGAAGGTCAGCGCGTCAGTTTCGATAGCGCTCAGGGCCAGAAGGGTCCCCAGGCGACCAACGTCACCAAGGTCTAAAACTGCTTTTGATCACCTGAAGGGCGGCTCGAAAGGGCCGCCCTTCACTCATTTATGCCGCCCTGGAAGGCTCCCCCAGGCCCCGAATAGCTGTTCGGATACTGATTGCTTAATCCTTCGATAAGAACTAGTTGTTCAACTTTATCTTGGCGACTCCCGCTTCCATCGCTATGCTCGACTTCATGTTGAAGAAATCCTTCTATCCGCGCTCAGGTGCCGAGGCCAGCAGCCTCGTGGCGCTCCGCGCTGCGGATATCATGAAGCGTTTCAGTGTCGTCGTACGGCTCGCGGTCGTGGTGCTGATTAGCATCCTGATTAGCCATATCCACGCGGAGCCGGTCTAGCAGCACCCCCATCAGCACCGGAACCCCGCGATCCCAAAGGACGCGGGGTTTTTTGTTTTAGGGAGTCACCCCTTGGAAATGAGTGGAGCTCACATCATTTGGGAATGCCTGACCCGCGAGGGGGTCAGCACGGTGTTCGGCTATCCCGGGGGTGCGGTGCTGAACCTCTACGACGCGCTGCTCGACTTTCCGGCCATGCATCACGTCCTGGCTCGGCATGAACAGGGTGCCTGCCACATGGCGGACGGTTATGCGCGGGCGTCCGGTCAGGTGGGCGTCGTCATCGCGACCTCGGGTCCTGGCGCCACCAACCTCGTCACCGGTTTGGCGACGGCCATGCTGGATTCCGTTCCCCTGGTGGCGATCACGGGTCAAGTCCGGTCCCAGCTCATCGGCACCGACGCCTTCCAGGAAGTGGATGTCACCGGCATCACGCTCCCCATCACTAAGCACAACTATCTGGTGCAGCGAGCCGAGGATATCGTTCCGGTACTCCGGGAAGCCTTCGCTCTGGCCGCCACAGGACGACCTGGCGCGGTGCTGGTGGATATCACCACGGACGCCCAGAAGGCCAAAACCGAATTCGATTGGGAAGGTCATGTGCCCCACCGGCACCTCCGCCACTTGCCGCCCAGGCCCGATCCAGGGCAGCTGCAACAAGCCCTGAAGCTGATCAAAGCCGCCAAGCGACCGATCATCCTCGCTGGCCGGGGCATCGATCTTTCGGGGGCGCGGCAGGAAGTCCTGGCCTTCGCGGAGAAGACCTCTACGCCCATCGCCATGACCCTGCTGGCCTTGGGTGTCATCCCCGCCAGTCATCGACTGAATCTCGGCATGATGGGCATGCATGGCGAAGCCTGGACCAATCAGGCCATCCAGGAATCCGATCTGCTCCTGGCTTTCGGCATGCGCTTCGATGATCGGGTCACGGGCGATCTCAAGACCTATGCCCCGCACGCCAAGAAGATCCACATCGAAATCGACGCCTCCGAGATCCACAAGAACGTCAAGGTGGATGCGCCCATCCTGGGTGATCTGCGGGAAACCCTGAGGGTGCTGCTGCCACAGGTGAAGACCAAGGATCATTCCGACTGGCTGGAGCACGTGGCTGCCTTGCGGGGCAACGTCAACGCGGACGCCATCCTGGAGGACCATGGGTCCCTGCAAGCGCCTCAAGTCATCCATGAACTCTGGAAGGGCACGGATGGAAAAGCCACTGTCGTCACCGATGTGGGCCAGCACCAGATGTGGGAAGCGCAGTACTACAAGCACGACGAGCAGAAGAGCCTCATCACCTCCGGCGGCCTCGGCACCATGGGGTTCGCCCTGCCCGCGGCCATCGGCGCCAAGCTGGCCTGCCCCGAGAAGGAAGTCTGGGTGATCGCCGGGGACGGCGGTTTCCAGATGAACATGCAGGAGCTGATGACCCTTGTGCAGGAAGGCATCAAGGTGAACATCGCCATCATCAACAACGGCTACCTCGGCATGGTGCGCCAGTGGCAGGAGTTGTTTTATAAAAGCCGCTACGCCGCCACCCCCATGCTGAACCCTGATTTCGTCAAGCTCGCCGCAGCCTTTGGCATACCCGGCCGGGTCGTCACCGCTCGTTCCGAAGTGGCCGATGCGATCACGGAAGCGCGCGGCACAAAAGGTCCCTTTCTCCTCGAATTCCAGGTGGAGCAGGAGACCAGCGTCTACCCAATGGTACCGGCGGGCGCCAGCCTTCACAACATGCTCCGGCGGGAGACTGCCGAGCCAGCGCAGATCGGAACCCGAACATGACTCCCTTTCCCTTTTCCTCTGGAGGCACCATGCCGCATGTGCTCGTGGCCTATACCGACGATGAACCCGGCGTCTTGAACCGGGTGGCATCCCTCTTCCGTCGCCGTGCCTTCAACATCCACTCCCTCACCGTGGGTCCCACGGAGAAGGCCGGTGTCTCGCGCATGACCATCGTGGTGGACACGGATGATCAGGGCGCCGCGAGGGCGCAGTCGAACCTGGAGAAGCTCCTGAATGTCCAGAAGGTGGAGAACCTCTCCATCCGGCCTTCCGTGGTCAGGGATCTGGTGCTTCTGAGAGTCGCCGCGGAATCCACCGTGCGCCCCGAGATCATCCAGCTGGCCCAGTCTTTCCGCGCCACGGTGGTGGACATCGCCACCAACAGCCTGGTGCTGGAATGCACCGGCAGCGCCGGTAAGATCGATGCCCTGCTCGATGTCATGAAGCCCTACGGCATTCTTGAGATGGGCCGCACCGGCGTCGTTGCCATGGCGCGCGGCGCTGACTTCTTCGGCGCCCAGTCCGCTTGCACCGCCACAGAGGCCCTCGCCGTCAATTTCCAGTAGACCTTTTCCCCTTTTCTTAACACACCGGCCGCCCAGCGGTCGCTGCTCAGGAGTTTTCCATGGCAACACTGTTCTACGACAAGGACGCCGACCTCAATCTGATCAAGAACAAGAAAGTGGCAGTGATCGGCTACGGTTCTCAGGGCCACGCCCACGCCCAGAACCTGCGGGACAGCGGCGTGGAGGTGCGCGTGGCGGCGCGCCTGACCGGGCCCGCCAGGGCCCGCGCCGAGGCGGCGGGCTTCACCGTGACCACCGCCGCCGAGGCCGCCGCCTGGGCCGACGTCATCATGGTGCTGGTGCCCGACACCTCCCAGGCGAAGCTCTACGAGGAAGCCATCGCCCCGAACCTGAAGCCAGGCAAGACCCTGATGTTCGCCCACGGCTTCAATATCCGCTATGGCTGCATCAAGGTGCCTGCGGGCGTCGACGTCAGCATGGTGGCCCCCAAGAGCCCTGGCCACCGCGTCCGCGAAGTCTTCATGGAAGGCGGCGGTGTGCCCGCCCTGGTGGCCGTGGAACAGGATGCCTCCGGCAAGGCCTTGGCCCAGGCCCTCAGTTATGCGAAAGCCCTCGGTGTGACCCGCGCGGGCGTGCTCCAGACCACCTTCACGGAAGAGACGGAAACGGATCTCTTCGGGGAGAAGGCCGTGCTCTGCGGCGGAGCCAGCGCGCTCATCAAGGCTGGGTTCGAGACGCTCGTGGAAGCGGGCTACCAGCCCGAGATCGCCTACTTCGAGTGCATGCATGAGCTGAAGCTCATCGTCGATCTCATCTACCAGGGCGGCCTCAGCTACATGCGCTACTCGGTCAGCGACACCGCCGAATACGGCGACTATACCGGCGGCCCCCGCATCATCACCGAACAGACCAAGCAGGAAATGCGCGAGATCCTGAAGGAGATCCAGGACGGCCGCTACGCTGCAGCCTGGATCAAGGAAAACCAGACCGGCCGCGACTGGTTCGAGAGCACCCGCGCCAAGGAGCAGCAGCACCCCGTCGA
>JANYIU010000320.1 GCA_025361955.1 Holophagaceae bacterium | reverse complement strand
GTCCGCGTGCGCTGGGTCCTGGGTCACGAGGGAGGTGGTCATGGTCAGACTCGAAGGCAAAAGGGGTATCAAGTTGAAGCAGAATCTAGACAGTTGGGCGCTGGAAGGCCTGCTTGAGCGGGTTGATGAGCCAACTGTTCTTCTTCTTCAGGAAGGCATGAATCCAGTAGTCGATGGAAGGTAGCCAACCCAGAGGTCCGAATGACTTGAGCTTGCGGTTCATTTCCTTTATCTGTTTGCAACGATCATGGCCCGGTGTAACCCCGTAGTCGGGAACGACGGCCTCTCCGAGCTGCACATCCTGGATGATTTTTTTCCACTGCTTGAGGACAACGTCAATATCGAAATTCTCTCTCGCAAAGATCCTGGCATTCCGGCTCATTCCCTGTCGGAGCTCATCCTGGGTCAGGAGCGTGATCACGGCCTCGGGCAATTGACTCTCCTGGTCATATAGAATGCCGGTCTTTCCGTCCAAAACCACGTTGCGTGGGCCACCCACATTTTTCGTGACCACAGGAACGCCCAGCAGTTCGAATTCAAGTGCAGCAATGCAGAAGGTCTCTCCCCCTCCGGTTGGATTCGTCACGGCGACCTTCGCCTGCTTGAGCAGCTCTATTTTATCGGCGCCGAGGGTGCCATGGAAGATGATGTCTTGCCGCAGCCTGCCGCTTTCGGTGATGTGCTTTGCGAAGAGGCGCTCATAGGCTGGAGACGCAATGCCCATGGGACCGAGCGTCGCCTCTCGGTCGTACAGTTGGCCTGAACCGATGACGTGCAGTTTCGCGTCGGGGACCTGGGCCACGATGTCATTCCAATACCTGGCCAGAATGTGGAACCCCTTGGATTCGATGAGGCTGCCCATATAGAAGACATTGTTTTCAGGCGAGAACGCGACCTGCGTGGGATAGCTCCGGGTGACAGCGGCATTGAAAACGTAGTCCGCTTTCGCGAAAATAGCTTCGTCACGAAGCTGTTCGTACTGCTCCCGGCTCACGCAGAGGTAGCGGACGATGCTCGGGCAGTGCACGCAGGCTTTGAGGGTCTTATGGCCGGAGTAGTTGTGGGCCCAGACCAGGACTTTCTGCGTCAGAGAATGCAACTGTTGGAGATTCGGCAGAACATCGGATTCCCGCAGGATCAGCATGCCTATACGGTCGGCCCCGAGGCGGGCCATGGCCTCGCTGAGATCGCGGACTTCATGGTAGGTGATGCCTTCGGGAAAGAGTCCAGGGGAGGTCACGTACATCGCAACATCGTGGGACTTCGCAAGGTAGGCAGCGATCAGGAAGAACATGTATTCGGTGCCACCCATCCCAGGATTCCCGGCATCCACGTCGCGGATATCGACCGAACGAACCTTCCGGGTATCCAGGAAAAACGCGACTCGAAGCATTGCACCATCCCTTCAGATCAATAGCTTGAATAGCACATCGTAGCTTCTCGCGCCGCCCAGTTCCCGCAAGAGCCGCTCGCGCAGGAGCAGGGTGATGGCTCGGGCGGCTTCGGTGGCGTCGGGCTCGGGGGCCTCCTCCGCGGGCAGGGTGCGCAGCAGGCGCAGGTGTTCCTTCGCGCCGGCGGGCAGGGCTTCCTCTGGATCCACGGGGGTGCAGGCGGAGCAGCACCAGCCGTGCTCCTCAGAGAACAGCACCAGCGGGGTATCTTCACGGCCGCAGCGGCCGCAGAGGCGCGGATGGGGCAGCAGGCCCAGGCAGTGCAGGAGCCAGTGTTCGGCATAGGCCAGGATGGCCATGGCGCGTTCGGGGGTCTGTTTCAGGGCCCGGGCGCAGGCGGAGAGCAAGCGAAAGAGGCGATCATCCTCCAGGCCCTCCTTGGCCAGCCGATCGAACAGATCCGCGAGGCAGGCCACGACCAGGTTGGATTCCAGGTGGCCCAGAATGAGGGGCGAGTGCTGCAGCTCGCAACGGGTGATCCGCCGCAGTTCCACGTGTTCCTTGCCGAAAAAGCTCACCGTCACGAGGCTCAGGGGTTCGAAGGAAGAGACCCACTTGGCTGTGGGTTTCTTGGCTCCCTTGGCCAGCCCCACCAGGCGCTCTCCGTGCTCCGTGAGGAAGGACACGATGAGACCGCCCTCCTGGAAGGGCGTGGGGCGAAGCACGATGGCGGTGAGGGTCCGGATCATTCGGCTCCAGTTTGGGCGGACTAGCGAGAGCGGCCTCTGGATCCCGGTTCTTCCGTAGGAGGCGCTTCCTTTGGTTTGGCGGGGGGTGCTGTGGGCACGATCCGTGAAGTGTCATCAACCTGCAATTTGGTTTCTGCTGACAGGAAGGCCTTGAGACGCACCCAGGCACTCTGGGCGTCCTGAGACAGTTTGTCGATATGGGGCTCGACGGCGTGAGTCAGGCTCCAGCCGGTGAGTGCCTGTTGGGCCTCATCCAGCGCCAAAAGGTCATGAATATCCCGGGTCCCACCTGCTTCCAGTTTCAGCAGGGCCAGGCCGAGGGGCGTCACTACGGGGCAACCCAACTGGGCGTTTTCATGAGCGGTTTCGAGGGCGAAACGAACCGCGTAACCCTTGCCGACCACGACTTCCACGGGCATCGCACCTGGGGCGATTGGGAAGACGGCCAAGCCAGCGAGTGGATCGTCCCAATCACCTCGGCGAAGTTCAGTGGGAAAGATAGGGGCATTGGACCAGAACTTGCGATCAAGGACCTTCGTATCAGCGACCATGAGGTCAATGTCGGCGGAATAGCGAGGTGCCCCATGCACAGCGAGAGCAACGGCCCCGATCACAGCGTAGGGAATCGCCATCGCGCGGAGATGACTGGTGATTCTTGGATCAATCACGACGAATCCCCAGGGGGGCGTCAAGGAAGGAGCATGGGGTCCGGCTTGCTTGGCCCAGCCGCTGGTAGAGCTGGTAGGCATCGGCCATGGAGGCACCTGCAGGCAAGAAGGGCAGCATGAACTTCAGCCCCATGCCCTCCAGCTGCATGGCCTGAAACTGCTGAATGGCTTCGGTGGGTAGGGGTGGTGGAACGGCACGCCGCATCGCTGATCCTGTGATCTCTCTAGCTTACGCCGGAAACAGCGGGTGAACGCGGAGCGACCACCGGCGCAATCCCGGTCCTGGAAAGACATCCGCTACAGTGGGAGACGGAACCGATCATGCGACCCCTGCCCAACCTTGCCCTTGCCCTCTTCCTGCTGTTGTCCAGGGGCGTGGACGCCCAGGAGATCCAGCGGTACCGCCAATGGATCGAGGGAACCGAAACCGGTGGCATGGAGCTGACCGTCACGAAGCAGCCCGAACGCATCGAACACCGGGAGTGGACGCAGCTCGAGCGGCTGGGGATCACCGTGCGCCAGGAAATGACCCTGACGACCGCTAAGGCCCTGGATGGTGCCTTGCATCTCACCTGGAAGGTCAGCCTTTCCGAGGAGCCCATGCGGGGAGAGGCGGACTGGTCGCCGCAGGAACCGGGCAATCTGCGCGTGTCCATCAAAGGGGGAACGCCAGCCGTGCTGAAGGTCCCGCCGGGGGCTTATGTGTGGCCCGGTGACAGCGAAACTGCGCTCAAGGAAGCCGCCAGGGCACGCCGGCCCATTCGTTTCACGGAATTCGCCCCAAGCACGCAGCAGTGGGCCACGCTGGATCTGCAACCGCTCGGGCCGGAACCCCTGCCTGGCTTTCCAGATACCGTGCGCTTTCACGGGCAAGGCCTGGAAGGAACCCTGGCTGCGGAACTGGAGGTCTGGATCTCTCCCCGGCATGGGGAGGTGAAACAACTGGCGAAGATGGCGGGCTTGACGGTACTACTTCAGCGGGTGGAACTGCCGCCTCCCCCGGCCCCCGCTCCAGGCTCCGGTTTTTTCCAGCGAACTTTGGCCCAGCTTCCACCGCACCCCTTCCTGCCCTGGATTCCAGCGGCCGTCCTCCGCTGGAAGGGCCGGGGACAGCAGGAGCTTCCGCAGGACGCCCAACAGACGCGCCTGGGCGAGAACCTCTACCGGGTGCAGGCCGCAGCCGAACCCAGCCCCGAAGAGGCTGCGGAGCTGCCCGTGAAGGGCCCCGCCGCGCCGGCGGATGCAGCCTTCCTGGCGGCAACGCCCCTGCTGCAATTCCGGGATCCCGCTTTCACTGCCTTGCTGACGCGGTTGCATCCCCCTCCAGCGGCCTCTCGCTGGGAGCTGGCGAAGCGGGTGACGTCCTTCGTGTTCGAGTGGATCACTGAGAAGGACATGAGCGTTGGCTTCGCTTCCGCCCTGGAAGTGGCCAGGAATGGCCGGGGCGATTGCACCGAACACGGCGTGCTGGCCGTGGCCCTGCTCCGGAAACTGGGCGTCCCGGCGCGGGCGGTGGTGGGTTGGGTGGGCCTCGGCGAGGTGATGGGCCTGCACTTCTGGGTGGAGGTCAAGCTGGGCCAGCGGTGGCTCCCCGTGGATCCCACTTTCGATCAGGCGCCCGCTTCCGCCCTGCGCTTGAAGCTCGGAACTACGGATTTGGCCGACCTCGGCAGCATCGGCTGGGATGCGGCCGCCTTCAGCTTCGTGGACGGGGCCTGGGTGCCTGAAAAACCCTGGACCGAGGCGATTCGCGTTGCAGGCGACAGCCTCCAGGCACCCGGCGGAACCATCCTGCGCCTCCCAGGAGGACGCTGGGCCTTGCAGGAAGGTCGCCTGCAACTGCTCTGGACGGACCCCCATGCCATTGCCGCCGTGACCCGTCCGACGCCGCAGCAACTGAAGGGAGCCAGACTGCTCCTTGGCAGCACCTCGAGGACCCGAGGCTGGTGGAATTCCCGCGATCGGATCCTGTGGCTGGAACTAAGCCATGGGCGCTGGCTGCAAGTGGATAGAATGCAGGAACCCCTCGCCTTCCGCTTACTGGATCTCCTGGAGATCCGAACTTAGAAGTTCCCTGCAAGATCCCGTTCGGGTGGACCTTTGGCCTCACCCATCACCTCAGGAGGTCGTCGCATGAAATCCAT
>JANYIU010000259.1 GCA_025361955.1 Holophagaceae bacterium | reverse complement strand
AGGCCGCCGCGTTCACCTTTCTCCTGACAACCGTGGAGAAAGTCCAGGCTTCAAATGAAGACATGGCCGAACTCTACAGGGTCCGTTGGCAAATCGAACTGGCCTTCAAGCGATTGCAATCATTGCTGGGCCTGGATGCCTTGCGCGCCAAGGACCCCCTGTTGGCCAGAGCTTACTTGTTGGCCAAGATGATCGCGGCCGTGCTCATTGAAACCATCGCGGCCAAGTGCCGCGCCATTTCCCCCTGGGGAGTCCCCTTGTCGGGGCAAGCGCAGCCTGTGGCGTGAAGTCGTCTGGCTCCAGGCCCACCTTGTCCAGGCTATTCGTGGCGTCATCCCAATTCAAAACCTCATCGACTCCTGGTGTCTTGCGCGTCCCCGCTTCCTTGAGCCACCAAGAAAGCGCCGCCTTCAGGCGTGCGATTTAGTTGGAAGTTAAGTTAGCGCCTATGGGCTATGAGCCCTCATCGAAACCAGAACACAAGGTCAAGATTGGGCCCATTAAATCAATCCCTGTTAGAGCGGATAGACCCAGATGGGGCTTGAGCAATGACCAAAAGGCTGGGCTTTGCCATTTTGATTTGACTGAAAACGAGGTTAGAGATTACTTCTTGCGCGTGAAAATCGTAAGTCAATACTCATTTAGAAGTTTCCCAATCTCAGATTGTTTTGTAGAAGGTGAAATCGTATTTGCAGACGGTCGTCGGGGAACATGGATGATCGAAAGAGGGCGGCGAGGAGTGTTGGAAATCACCGGAGGAGGAAAGGCATACCTCTACAACAAGGATGCCCAAGCGAATGCCTTTGAGAAGCCCTGAATCCGCGGGGCGTTTCGCAAAGACCAGGAGCTGATCCAGCGATCAATCTTCGGACACCCCTGGCGGCACAACTTGGTGCGCCTCCAGGCACCGGCCCTTCCGGACACGGCGGAATGGGGTTGTGAGGGCCTTCCTCGAACCTCGGGGGTTCGATAGCACCAGGAAGTTCATCTCCATTGACCACCTCATTGCAGGCAATCTCGACTTCACAGCGGTGCCAGCCCGGAGCCAAGCATCCAAATACAAAGGGCAGCGGAGGATGGCGGAGGAAGAGGAACGTGCGACACCGGTTCCGGGACCGCTTCAATGACGCCCACTTTGCCCAATTGAATTGAATCTCCGGCTCTCTGGCCTGGCAGTGACTCTCCTCTTGAACCTCCATGCCTGGCCTCTCAGGGAAGGCGGAATAGCCTGGTTCTCAACCCCCGCACCCGCTTCCCTCCGAGAGCCTCCGCTGTTTTCCGCGCCTCCGCGTCGAGCTTTTCGATTCGGTATCCGAATCGCCAGTCCTACCTGACGCGAGGCGGTTTCGCTCTTCCGATGGGCCGACACCAGTCATGGCGGGGGACTTCCCACAAATCCGTGAAGAGCCATTTCTATAACGCGACGCAGTATCACCACTTCCCGAAGCATGACAAGTTCTATGCTTATTTTTATATATTCCTTTTTGATTAAATCCCTTTGTGATTAATGTCGCTTGAACTTGTTCCGTAGAAGTTCCATCGTTAAGCCATGCCTCCCTCTCACCGGATGAGGCCCTTTGAAACCATGTCTTGGCATGGAGCGCGGAACCAGGGATGTCCCTACTTTGGGTGGGGCGATCTCTAGTCGATCACCGCTGCTCCTCACCGCCCTGCGCACCCTCAGAACCAGTAATCGATCAGGCAACAGAGGTAACCACATGAAGCGAATCTTCTTGGCTCTAATCGGAGCAGGGGCGCTGGTGGGCTTGGCTCTGGTGATGCTCCCCCAGCGAGCCGTGGATCCAACGCCCCAAGCTCGCCTTAAACAGCAGTACGCGACGAAGGTGAAGTCCTCTGTCGATCACTCCAAGTTCGACCAGCTCAAGCGCCCCTTTGCGAAGCCCCAGGAGGTGACGGCCGCATGCCTCACCTGCCACAACGGGCGGGCAGGTGAGGTGATGAAATCCAGCCACTGGACCTGGACTCGGACCGAGTACATCGAGGGCCAGGGCATCCGGACCATTGGCAAGAAGAACGCCTTGAACAATTTCTGCATTGGCATCGAAGGTAATGAGCAGAGCTGCAACAAATGCCATGCGGGATATGGATACGGGGACAAGAACTTCGACTTCAAGAATCCCCTGAACATCGACTGCCTTGCCTGCCATGACAATAGCGATACCTACTTGAAGGCCAATATGGGCGCCGGGATGCCGGATCTCAAGGTGGACCTGAACAAGGTAGCGGAGCACGTCGGCAGGCCCACGCGCGTCAACTGCGTGACCTGCCATGGTTTTGGCGGGGGCGGGAACAATGTCAAGCATGGAGACATTGAAAAGGCCCTTTTTGAGCCGACGCGGGACGTGGACGTGCACATGGCTTCAGAGGGAGAGAACCTCCTATGCGTCGATTGCCATACTGCGGAAAAGCACCAGATCCTTGGCAAGATGTATTCCCTTTCCTCCATGAATCGAAACCGCGTCAGCTGTGAGACCTGCCATTCCGAAGTGCCCCACAAGGACGATGTCCTCAACAAGCACATGCTCAAGGTGGCCTGTCAGACGTGCCACATCCCGGTCTACGCCAAGGTAAACCCCACCAAGCTCCGCTGGGACTGGTCCACGGCTGGGAAGCTCAAGGACGGCGAGCCCTACGAGGAGAAGGATGCCAGCGGCACCGATTCTTACCTGTCCATCAAGGGCTCCTTCATCTGGGGCAAGAAACTCAAACCTGACTATGTATGGTCCAACGGAACTGCTTCGCACTATCTTCTTGGCGACCCGGTTGATCCTTCCAAGCCGTTGAAGATCAATGAATTGCACGGCAACTACAACGACCCGGAGGCCAAGATCATCCCGGTGAAGATCCACCGCGCCAAGCAGATTTACGACACGGAGAACAAGTACCTGATCCAGCCCAAGACCGTCTCCACCAAGCCCGGCGATGGCGGCTACTGGAAGGAATTCAACTGGCAACGGGCCTCCGAGGAGGGCATGAAGCTCGCCGGTCTGCCCTATAGCGGCAAGTACGGTTTCATTGAAACGGAGATGACCTGGCCAATCAACCACATGGTCTCTCCCAAGGGCCAGACCGTCGCCTGCACAGAATGCCACATCCGCGAGGGCGGACGGCTGGCGGAGCTCAAGGGCTTCTACCTGCCTGGCAGAGATTTCAGTTCTTTAATTGAGCGGCTTGGCGGTGGAATGCTCCTGCTGACCCTCTCTGGCGTGTTCGTTCACGGAGGTGCCCGCTACTGGACCTCCCGCAAACGTAAAGGAGGCGAGTGACATGCGCAAGGAATACGTCTATCAGGCCTTCGAACGCTTCTGGCACTGGACCCAAGCCGCCCTCATCCTGTTTCTGGGAGTCACCGGTTTCGAGATCCACGGCACCTTCCATTTCTTCGGCTACGCCCAGGCTGTCCACTTCCACAACATCGCGGCCATCGCCTTCCTGATCCTGATAGCCTTCGCCATCTTCTGGCACTTCAGCACGGGTGAGTGGCGCCAGTACATCCCGACCCTGACGAACCTGCGGGCCCAGGGGGAATACTACGTCTTGGGTATCTTCCGGAACTCTCCCCATCCCCTCAAGAAGAGCGTGCTCAGCAAGCTCAATCCACTGCAGAAGCTGGTCTACGCTGGGTTGAAGCTGCTGGTCATTCCGGTCATAGCGCTGTCGGGCCTGCTCTACATGTTCTATCGCTACCCGCAGCGGTACGAAGTGATCGCCCTCCGGATCGAAAGCCTTCGGACCATCGCCCTGATCCATACCGCTGGCGCCTTCCTGCTGGTGGCCTTCTTCATTGCGCACCTTTACCTGATCACCACAGGGCGCACGCTCACCTCCAACCTCAAGGCCATGCTCACGGGCTTTGAGGAACTGGAGAATGAACCGAACCACGCACCCGAGGAACGGAGCCAACCATGAAGACGCGCTACATGAATCCGTACTTAGCCGGTTTCTTTTTGGGACTGGTCCTGCTGGCGACCATCTTCATCACCGGTCGCGGTTTGGGTGCCAGCGGCGCCTTGAAGGATATTGTCGTGGCCACCCTGGCTGCGGTGGCTCCCGCTCATGCCGAAAAATCGACCTTCTTCGGTACGTTCCTGGGGGCCGGCAAAGAGTATCCACTCAAGGCCTGGCTGATTTTCGAGGTAGCGGGCGTGCTTATCGGGGCGTTCCTCTCCGGCATCATTTCCGACCGACTCAAGGTCGTGACAGAGACAGGCCCCCAGGTGCGGACGAAGCCACGGTGGTTGTTCGCGGTCCTGGGCGGTGCCCTCTTCGGCCTCGGCGCCCAGTTTGCCCGCGGTTGCACCAGTGGTGCGGCCCTCAGCGGCATGGCGGTGCTCTCCACCGCGGGCTTCGTGACGATGATCGCCATCTTCGGCACCGGCTACGCGGTGGCCTTCTTCGCCCGCCGTCTCTGGCTGAACCCCAAGGAAGGAAGGTAATTCATGGGTCCCTTCGTGCCTGAACCCATCTCCGAACAGCTCAACCTCGTGGTTGCCCTGCTCTTGGGCATCGGCTTCGGCTTCGTGCTGGAGCAGGCGGGCTTTTCTTCCTCGCGTCGCCTGGCGGGGGTCTTCTACGGCTACGACTTCACGGTGCTGCGGGTCTTCTTCACCGCGGCGGTGACGGCCATGATCGGCGTAATCCTCCTGTCGTACTTCGGGCTGCTGGACACCGATCTAATCTTCGTCAACCCCATGTGGCTGTACCCCGCCATCGTCGGCGGCATCATCATGGGGTTCGGCTTCATCCTAGGCGGCTACTGCCCAGGGACCAGTCTTTGCGCGGCAGCCATCGGCAAGGTGGACGCCATGTTTTTCGTCGGGGGCGGCCTGCTGGGCGTGCTGATCTTCGGTGAGCTGTTCCCGCTCTACAAGGGGTTCTTTGTCTCCAGCGCCCTAGGCTCCGTCAAGGTCTTTCAGTCCCTGGGCATTTCCCAGGGCCTGTTCGCCTTCCTGATGATCGCCATGGCCGTGGGCGCCTTCGCCGTCACCACGCGCATTGAGCGCAAAGTCGCACCCGACTCCGCCCCTTCCCTCGCGTTCTCCGGCTTCAAGCATACCGCCGCAGGGCTGGGGGTCCTGGCGCTAGGCGGCGTCCTGATCTTCCTGCCGGATTACAAGACGAGCCTCACCCGGAAGACCACGAATCCTGCCTTCATCATGGCCAACCCTGTGGTTGAAATGACCGCCGATGAGCTGGCCTTCCGGCTGGTGGACCTTGAACCGCAGATCAAGATCCTGGACCTTCGCTCACCCGACGCATACACCAAGCTGCCCCTGCCCGGTTCGGTCAACCTCGCCCAAAACGACCTCTTCGGCCGGGAGTGGTCCTCGCTGCTCTCTCAGCGGCGCGTGAAGAAGGTGCTGGTGGCTGAGGATGAAGCCAGCGAGCGGACCGCGTATTTGCTTGCCTGCCAGCTCGGCTACGAGAACTTCGTGATCCTCAAGGGCGGGTTCCTTGACTTCGACCGCACCATTCTGAATTCCGCGGGATATGTCCCCATGGGCAACCGTTGGGACGAGGACGTGCGGAAATTCCGCGAAGACGCGAAGCTGCAGCTGCAAAAAATGATCGCTGACAACAAGACTCCCGCAAACAAGACCCCAAAGAAGGAGAAGTCGATCCAGGGTGGCTGTTGAGCCGGTCTGAGAACCTTCACCAGTTAACCCCTTCCCCCCTCCGGCTCACCCGGAATGCAGTGCTCCACTCAAACCCATAGCTGCGGGTTCTGGCCCGCCCAGGAGATTCATGTCTCTCAAACGACCGTTCTGCCTGCTCGCCATTCTCGCGGCTGGCCTGCCGATGCTGGCCACCGATGGCTACTTCTCCATGGGCTATGGCACCGCTTCCAAGGGCATGGGTGGCATCGGTGTGGCCTTGCCCCTGGATTCCCTCTCGGCCGCCGCCAACCCGGCGTCCTTGGTTTTTCTCGGCAGCCAGTTTGATCTTGGTTTGGCCCTGTTCCGCCCCAACCGGGATTTCGAAGTCAAAGGGAATCCCTCCGGCTTCCCCGGAACCTTTGGCTTGGCACCTGGCAAGATCGAGAGCGGTTCCAAGTCTTTCCTGGTGCCCTCGCTTGGCGCGAACTGGAAGCTCTCGGACAAGAGCGCTTTCGGAGTCGCCATCTACGGCAACGGCGGCATGAACACGGATTACAGCGCCTCGGTCTTCGGCGGTGGTTCCACCGGCGTCAATCTCAGCCAGCTTTTCATCGCGCCGACGTATTCCTACAAGCTTGCCGAGCTGCACTCGGTGGGCATCAGCGCAGTGCTCGCCTACCAGCAGTTCGAGGCCAAAGGCCTGGGGGTGTTTGGCGCCATGGGCTTCAGTGCGGATCCCTCCAATCTCTCCAACCGGGGCACGGATTCATCCACCGGCTACGGCCTGCGGGTCGGCTATCTGGGCCAGTTCTCCCCCCTGTTCAGCCTGGGCGCGTCCTACCAGACCCGCACCCGCATGGGCGAATTGAAGAAGTACGCCGGGTTGTTCGCCGAACAGGGCGGCTTCGACATTCCCTCCAACTACACGGCGGGGGTCGCCTTCCATCCCAGCGAAAGCCTCACCTTCGCCCTGGACGTGGAGAAGATCAATTACAGCGAAGTGAAGAGCATCGCCAATCCACTGAAGCCGAACCTCATGACGGCCAAGCTTGGCAATGCGGGCGGCGCGGGTTTCGGGTGGCGGGACACAACGGTCTATAAACTGGGCGTCCAGTGGCAGGCCGGCCGTGATCTTACCCTTCGAGCTGGCTATAACAAGTGCAAACAACCGATCCCCGACAGCGAAGTCCTGTTCAACATCCTGGCTCCCGGTGTCGTGGAAGAGCATGTCACGGTGGGAGCCACGCAGGCCATCAACCCGAACTCCTCGGCGTCCTTCTCGCTCATGAGGGCTTTCAGCAAGAGCATCACAGGCTCCAATCCCCTCGAGGCTCCCGGCGCCCAGACCATTACTCTGCGCATGGACCAGTGGGATTTCGAAATCGGCTACTCGTACCGGTTCTAAACGCCCGCAACGAAAACAGCTGAACCACCAAGCCACCAGGAATTAGGAGTTCCTGGTGGCTTGGTGGTGAGTTTTTAATCTGTGCAACGCATGGCCATGTGCGGTAGCCTTTTAATTATCAAATTATATTCTTTATTGCTTCGTCGAGATTGTTTTTGTGCCTCCCGAATGGGAGATCCATACTGGAAACAAAGGGGATCCCATGAGCCGCACACCCACCCGAGAAGAAGCCTGGAAGCTCCTGAAAGAATACGTACCCAGCGACGCCCTCCGGCGCCATGCCCTTTCCGTGGAAGCGGTGATGCGCCACATGGCTCGCAAGCACGGCCAGGACGAGGAGATGTGGGGCATCATCGGCTTAGTCCATGACCTGGACTACGAGCAGTTTCCCGAAGAACACTGCGTCAAGGTGGTGGAGATCCTCAACCAACACGAATGGCCCGAGGACTACATCCGGGCCGTGGTCTCCCACGGCTGGGGCCTTTGCGCCGACGTGGAACCCCTCACGGAGCTGGAGAAGACCCTCTACACCATCGACGAACTCACCGGCCTTGTCACCGCCTCCGCTTTGGTGCGCCCCTCCAGGAGCATCCTGGACCTGCCTGTCAAGAGCGTCCTGAAGAAGTGGAAGGACAAGGCCTTCGCCGCCGGAGTCAACCGCATCGTCATCGAAAAGGGCGCCACCATGCTGGGCGTGGAACTCAATGCGTTGATCCTGGACACCATCGAAGGCATGAAGCCCGTGGCTGAAGCGATCGGGTTAAAAGGGGTACCCGCTCCGGAGTGACGGAGGAAACAGGTCTACACGTTCAGTTTGAAGCCAATAGGGGCGAATACCTGGAAACCCATTGGAATGGGCCCACAGGAGTCTGCCTTCTTGGCCGGGAGCTCACCACAACTGCCTGAGCAGGAGACGATCTCCAAGCCC
>JANYIU010000231.1 GCA_025361955.1 Holophagaceae bacterium | reverse complement strand
GTCCTGTAACCCGCCCCCGGGGGGCCTTCCCCCATCTCCCATGCAGCAAGGCTGCTACTCAGGTTGTCCTTGATGACCTCCTTTTCGCGCCGTCATGGCGCAACCGCGTCGAGCTTTTTCCCTCAAGACCAAACGCCCAACCTTTCAGCAGATAGGCAAGATTTCAGCGTATAGCCTGAGTGCTTGAGTTCAGGCAAACCCATGACCACCTCCTATTCTCCAAGATATAAGGTCCCTGGACGAATTAAAGCGGCGCGAAGGCAGCAAGGTCCTCGCCGACGTCAAGGCCACGGCATTGCATGAGCTCCGGTAGTAACGATGTCTCATCAGGCACACAAAGGTCGCTCGCGGTCTTGACTGTTTTCCTTACTGTTCCTGGTGCTTCTTGGTGGCCTTGGGGGTAGACCCTTTATTCCACGCCCACGATCACGTTGGACGCCTTGATGATGGCAAAGGCGATCTTGCCTTCCTTGAGTTTCATCTGCTCGGCGGAGGCCTTGGTGATGGTGGCGACAATCTCGACACCGGGAGAAAGCTCGATGACGATTTCTGATTCCACAGCTCCATGAGTTACCTGCATGATTTTCCCCTTGAGGATATTGCGGGCGCTCAACTTCATGGAATCTCCTTCGCGATGAGTTCGCGCAAAATTATAGGCATTTATTGAATCAGGGGCCAGAAAATCGGGAACGTTTATCCCCCGATCTGCGACATTCCCCTGCCTCTCACATCGGTGCCTTGGGCGATGCCTGCGGGCTTGGCGGCCACGGATTGATGCAGCAGTTCACGAATCCTTTCAGGGTCAGGTTGGGGGCGCAGGGCGGACTTGACGTCCACTTCTCCCCGCACCAGGAGGCACAGGCGCAGATGGCCGTCGGAGGTGAGGCGCAACCGGGAGCAGGCGGCGCAGAAATGCTCGCTCACGGGTGTGATCGTGGCGAAGCTGCCCGGCGCCCCTGGGATCCGCAGGCGGTGGTTGGCGGGACCGTTCCCGACCGAGTCACCGGCCGCCTCGAAGGGCCCGAGAGCCTCAAGCCTCCGGAGCACTTCCCCCATGGGGACGTACGCGGAACTGGAATCCTTGGGACCGATGGGCATGTACTCGATGAAACGCACCTCCACCGGGTACCGGCGGGTCAGTTCCAGGAAGGGGGCCGGGGTGTCGCTAATACCCTGCATGACCACCACGTTCACTTTCACCGTGCGGAAGCATTTCACGGCGGCTTCAAGTCCGTTCATGGCCTCCTGAAGAGCTCCCCCCCGGGTGATGGTGTGATAGGTATCAGGGTCCAGGCTGGAGATGCCGATGTTGACGCGCTTCAGTCCAGCCGCGCGCAGGGCTTCACTCTGGCCGGCAAGCAGGAGCCCATTGGTGGTGAGGGAGAGATCCTCCAGGTCCGGAATGGCGGCCAGTTTCTCCACCAGGGACACCACCCCGAGGCGCGCCAGGGGCTCGCCACCGGTGAGGCGCACGTGCCGAACGCCCTCGGCTACCGCTACCCGCAGGAAGGCCTCGATCTCCTCATAGGTCAGAATGTTCGCGTGGGGTAGGCGGGGCATGCCCTCTTCGGGCATACAGTACTCGCAACGGAGGTTGCAACGGTCCGTCACGGAGACCCGGAGATAGTCGATGGTCCGGCCGAAGGTGTCGATGAGCATCAGTGGTCCTCAGGCAGGTCGGTGAGGTGTAGGCTCACGATGGCGCCCGCCTTCAGGTCCCCGGCAGCTTCCGGAATCACAGCGATGGCGTTGGCGCGCGTCATGGAAGATAGGATGCCGGAACCCTGGGGTCCGGTTGAGGTGGCCACCCAACCGCTGGCTTCGCACCGGGCCTGGACCCGCAGGAAATGCGTGCGCCGATCCTGTTCGCCCTTGCGGTAGTCCTCAGCCAGAGCGGCCTCGACCCGGGGACGGAAAAGCAAGGGCTGGCCCAGCATCTTCCGCAAGGCGGGACGGACGTACAGCTCAAAGCAGACCATGGCCGCTACCGGATTGCCAGGAAGGCTGAAGATGGGCTTGCCCTGGAGCATCCAGAAGACGAGGGGCCGACCTGGTTTCTGATTCACCTGGCAGAACACCTGGACTGCCCCCAACCGTTCGAGGGTCTCCTTCATGAAGTCGTAATCTCCGGCGGAGACCCCCCCGTTGGTCAGCACCACATCGCAGGTATCCAGGGTCTCCCGAATGGCGGCCGTCACGGCCTCGCGCCGGTCCGGCACCCGCGGGAAGCCGATGGCCAGGGCGCCCACGGCCTTGATTTGGGCGCAAAGGGCATGGATATTGGCATCCCGGATCTGACCCGGTCCTGGCCGTTGTTCGGCCCCCACCAGTTCCGTACCCGTGGTCATCACCCCCACACGAGGGGCGGGCAGCACGCACACTTGGGTGCAGCCGATGGCCGCCAGCAGTCCGATCTCGGCAGGCCGCACGGTCATGCCCTGGGTGAGGATCGTCTCGCCCGCATGCACATCCTCCCCGGCCATGCGCAGGTTCCCGCCTGTGCGCACCGGACGGTGGATTTCGACCTCGAGCGGCGTCGAACGGGTGTGCTCCACAGGGACCACCGCCTCGGTGCCCGGCGGGAGTTCCGCCCCGGTCATGATCCGCACGCTGGTCCCGGAAGTCACCTCGCAGTGCAGGACGGATCCGGCCGGTGCATCCGCCAGGACCTTCAGGCGGACGGGGGTCTCGCGGGTGGCCGAGGCCACATCCGCAGCCCGAACCGCGAAGCCGTCCATGGCGGAATTAGGGAAGGGCGGCAGGTTTTCCGAGGAGCGGATATCCGACCCCAGGACCAGTCCGAGCGCCTCATCGATGGCTACCCTGCGAGGAGGCAGGGCTTCCATGCGGGCCAGGATCTCCGCCAGGGCAGCATCCACGCTCAGCAGGGCTATCGGGTTCATGGCGGAGAGCCTCCAGGCTAAATTCCAAAGTAACGGGACACCAGGCTCCGGGCCAGGGCCGGGTCCGCGGTGCCCAACACGTTGGCGCGGCCATCGTGAAACAGGGTCAGTTCGTGGGGCGGTAGCTTGAGCCGGAGAAGGTACTCGTTCACCACCACTTCGCCCACCATTCGCAACCGCTCTGCCAGGGCCCGGAAGTCCGGCTGGGCGGGTACGGCGGGATGCACCTGGACGGCCTCGCGCCCGCAAAGCACCACAGCCGGGGGCGGTGGTGCATCCAGGAACTCGAACCGGCGGCCCACACAGCAGGGGCAGGACTGTTCCTCCGGCAGGTAGGGGATGTCCACCCGCTCCAGGCGCCCCTCCCACACATCGACGGAGAGCATGGCGGCATGCCGGGGGGCCTCTCCGGTGACGAGGTAGCGCAGGGCCAGACCCGCTTCCAGCGAAGCGATCAGGTGGGCGGCGGGTCCCAGGATTCCGACGGTGTCGCAGGTGGGCGAAAGACCCGCCTCGGGTGGCGTGGGCTGCAGGCAGCGCAGGCAGGGCGTAACGCCCGGCACGAGCAGGGCCGCGACCCCGCCGCCGCCCAGGCAGGCGCCGTAGACCCACGGAAGGTTGAGCTTCACGCAGGCATCGTTCAGGAGGTACCGGCCTTCGAAATTGTCGAAGCCATCGATCACCAGCTCGATCCCCTGCAGCAAGCCCAAAATGTTGCTGGAATCGAGGTCCGCGACCACCGCCTCCACCTGAACGTCGGCGTTCACCTGGGCGATGCGTCGGGCCGCGGCGGTTGCCTTCGGCAGGCCCTCGTGGACATCGTTTTCATCGAACAGGGCCTGCCGCTGCAGATTGGAGAGTTCCACCACGTCGCGATCCACCAGCCGCAGAAAGCCCACGCCAGCCCGCGCCAGCAGATTGGCCGTCTCGGCGCCGAGTCCCCCGCAGCCCAGAATCAGCACTCGTGCGGTTCGGATGCGAGCCTGGCCGTCCCGGCCAATGGGGGTGAAGCGCACCTGTCGCGAATAGCGCGTTTCGTCCGGCTCTTCCATTTCTGCAACCCCTTTGAGGCTAACCTTGGGCGTTATCAGTGTTTATCTCGAATATTTAGGGTTCAGCCAGTGCACCAGATCACGGATGCCTGGGCCGATTCTTGCCCGCGCTGCATCCCCACGGTACCTTGATTTAGGGCGTCATGCGGGATCTACCCGCGGATGAACATTTTAGCCCATCGCTGCAAAAGGGGCCACAGCATGAGACAGCTCAGAATCGATATGGGTAAGTGCGATGCCGGTCGCACCTGCCAGCATGAATGCGAAGAAGCCTGTGCCATCAAGGTCTTCAAGCTCGACAGCCCCGAACACGCCGCCCTGCACATCCGGGAGCTAGCTGACGGGACCGGTCAGGCCATCCTCTGCGATCAATGCGGAGACTGCGTGGTGGTCTGCCCCGCGGACGCCCTCAGGCGCAACAAGATGGGCGCGGTGGTCCTCGACAAGGAACTCTGTGTGGGCTGCTATACCTGCATCGGCTTTTGCGAGAAGGGCATTTTTGAGCGGAACCCCGAGTGGCTGGTTCCCTTCAAATGCATCTCCTGCGGCATCTGCGTGAAAGCCTGTCCCCACGCGGCTCTGGAGATCGTCGACGTTCCCCAACCCGAATACCGGATCATCTGAGCTTAGGAGCGAGGCATGAGCAGCCACACAACGGAAACTGACTATCCAAAGTTCCAGCGCTGCGAGGTCGATTTCACCCAGCGCACTGAGTACCTTGATGGCCTGGAGGCCATGAAGGCCGCCCACAAGGTGCTGAAGGAATGGACTTTCAAGCCCAGCCTCCCGCAGCAGGGCTATACGAACCGCACCCTCTATCTCAACGTGGGCACCCTCGAGGTGAAGGAGAAAGCGGTCACCCAGCAGATGAAGGACATGTTCATTGGCGGGCGCGGCTTCGGCATGTGGTACCTCTGGAACGCCATCACCCCCAAGACCAAGTGGAACGACCCTGAGAACGAGATCATCATCACCCCGGGCCCGATCTCCGGCATCACTCAGTACCCCGGCAGCGGCAAGTCCCTCGTGGTCGCCCTTTCCCCGGAAACCGAGATCCCCATCGACTCCAACGTGGGGGGCTACTTCGGCCCCCTGCTCAAGTTTTCCGGTTACGACAGTCTGGAGATCCAGGGCAAAGCGGAGCAAGATCTCATTGTCTTCATCGACGGCCAGAAGGGCCTCCTCCGCATTGAAGAAGCGCCCGCAGAACCCTTGGACAGCCATGTGCTGGCGGAGATCCTTACGCGGATGTACGCCGAGAATGACGCCGACCGCGTGAACATCTCCGTGGTGAGCAGCGGCGCCGCCGCCGAACACAGCCTCATCGGCATGCTGAACTTCTCCTGGTTTGATAAGCGCCGGGGCTGCATCCGCCTCAAACAGGCCGGGCGCGGCGGCATCGGCACCATCTTCCGCAACAAGAAGATCAAGGCTCTGGTCATCCGCGGCCCCGAGGTCAAGGGCGACATGAATCATCCGGTGGATCAGGAAACCATCGCCAAGACCGGCATCAAACTCCACCAGGAACTGCGCAGCAACGACCCGGTGCAGTGCCTCATGCGGCGCAACGGCACGGCGCACATCATCGAGATCATGGACGCCTATGATCTCCTGCCCACCCACAACTTCCAGTACGGCAGCCATCCGGAAGTTCACAAGATCGCCTCCTACGTCTGGGACCAGCGCTGCACCCAGCGCACCACCGACGGCTGCTGGTACGGCTGCTCCATGGCCTGCGCCAAGGGTGCCGACGGCGTCGTGCTCCAGACCGGCCCCTACAAGGGCCACAGGGTCACGGTGGATGGCCCCGAGTACGAGAATGCCGCGGGCTTGGGCTCCAACTGCGGTGTCTTCGACCCGGAGTTCCTCCTGGAACTGAACTTCTATTGCGATACCTACGGCATCTGCACCATCACCTACGGCACCCTCTGCGCCTTCGTGATGGAGTGCTACCAGCGCGGCATCCTCAACAAAGAGCGCACCGGCGGCCTGGAGATGACCTGGGGCAACGCCCTCGACGACCTGGCGATGATGCACCAGATGGCCCAGGGCGAAGGCTTCGGCAAGATCGCCGGACTGGGCGTGAAACGCATGAAGGCACTGTTCATCGCCAACGGCTGGGGCGACGCCGCGCTGATCAACGACATCGGTATGGAGAACAAGGGCTTGGAGTACAGCCAGTACATGTCCAAGGAATCCCTGGCCCAGCAGGGCGGCTATGCGCTGACCAACAAGGGGCCCCAGCACGACGAGGCCTGGCTGATCTTCATGGACATGGTCAACAAGCAGTTGCCCACCTTCGAGGACAAGGCGGAGGCCCTCTACTACTTCCCGCTGTGGCGCACCTGGTTTGGCCTCTATGGCTGGTGCAAGCTGCCCTGGAACGACGTGGCCCCCTCGGACAACGCCAAGACCGCCGAGCCCACCAAGATTCCCGAACACGTCCAGAACTACCTGGACATCGTCAGCGCCATGACCGGCAAGAAGATCACCTCAGAGGACATGCTCCGGCAGTCCGCCCGGGTCTACAACTTCCAGCGCATCTTCAACATCCGCATGGGCAAGGGCCTGCGCCTCCATGATCATGCCCCGTACCGTTCCCAGGGCCCCGTGACCAAGGAGGAATACGAATCCCGCATCGAGCGCTACGAAAAGGAACTCCGTGACCAGGTGGGGGTCGACCCCACGACGATGAGCCTGGAAGAGAAAATGGCCGCCACCCGCAAGTACCGCATCGACCGCTACGAGAAGCTGGTGGACGCAGTCTACACGCGCCGAGGCTGGACCCTCGACGGCGTGCCCACCCAAGCCAGAATCCAGGAACTTGGGCTGGATATCTTCCCCGAGCTAGTCGAGATCGTGAAGGCGCACGGCGGATGAACACGATCCTGGTGAACGGCGACCCCCTCGAATGGAAGGACGGCATGACCGTCAGGGACGTGCTGACCCTCAAAAGGTTCACTTTCCCGATGCTGGTCATCACCGTCAACGACAACATCATCGACCGAAAGCGCTACGACACAGCGCTCATCCCCAACGACGCCAGCGTCAAGGTTGTGCACCTAATGAGCGGGGGCTGAGGCCCCAAAGCGAGCGGGGCGAGACTAGACTGGTAGTCGGTTCTCGGCTCTACCCATTCGGTGCAATGCATGCTCTTCCGCCCCAAACCCAAGGATGCTGAACCCCGCGAGCGGGGCATCTGGGGCGACTTGATCGCCATGGGGATGGTGTTTCCCATCGCCATCGTCCTGGGGTTCTTCGGCGGCCGCTGGATCGGGGGCTGGTTCGGTCACCCGGCGGTGGGCCAATGGATTGGCCTGGTTTACGGTGTCGCCACGGGCTTCTGGGAACTCTACAAGGTCACCCAGAAGCTGGACCGCCTGGATCTGCAGAACCCGGAAAAGCAGAAGCCGCCCGAGGACTCGAAGGACAAACGTGACGACCTCCACTGATCCCGGCAGCAACCACCTGGTCTGGATCGGGCGCTTCCAATGGGTTCTCCTCGGCCTCGGGATTTTCCTATGGGCGTTCGATTCCTGGCAGGCCTCCCTGGTGTTCGGCGTGGGGGGATTCACCAGTATCGCCTTTTGGTCCCTGCACCGCTGGATCATCGCCCGGATGCTCACACCCTCCGTGCGCCTGCGCTGGTTCTACGGATGCTTGGGCCTGGCCAAGCTGGCGTTGCTCGCCGTGGTGCTGCGTGCGATGATGGTCTGCTTTCCGGCGGAAATAGTACCCCTATCAGTGGGTGTTCTGCTGTTCGTCGGAGGGATCCTGCTGGAGGCTTTCCGACTCGTCGTGCGACCCAGTCGCCTGGATCTGGAATGAATAGGGACAACTCAGGGGTTTGAACCATGGAACATCACCCATCAGCCCTCTCCATGTTCCTCACGTGGCTGCTGAACCTGGCGCGGCACGCAGACCCCCATTTTGCTAATGGCGAGCCCCTGTCCATCCTGGAACGTTACGATCACCTGTTGGCCGCTGTCCTGGCTGCCCTGGTGACCCTGCTCATCGTTGGGCTGGTGCGACGCAAGCTGGAGGTCATCCCCGGCCCCCTGCAGCAGGTCATGGAATACGCCATCACCTTTCTGCGCGAAATGCTGTCGGACAATATCGGCCGCCACTCCGAGCGCTACCTGCCCCTGGTGGGCACCCTCGGTGTCTTCGTCCTGCTCAACAACCTCTTCGGCCTGATCCCCGGCATGCCTTCGGGCACCGGCAACTGGAACGTGACCCTGGGCTGCGCCCTGGTGGTGTTTGGCTACTACAACTTCCACGGCATGAAGGAACACAGCGTCGGGAAGTACCTGGGTCATTTCGCGGGTCCGGTCTGGTTCCTCTGGATTCTGATGTGGCCCCTGGAGGTGCTGGGCCTCTTCTCCCGGATCCTGAGCCATTCCCTGCGTCTCTTTGGCAACATCGCGGGCGAACACGTCGTGTCCGCGATCTTCTTCGGCCTGATGCCCTTCCTGCTGCCGGTTCCGATGATGCTCATGGGGCTCTTCTTTGGGCTCATCCAGACCTTCGTCTTCGTGATGTTGACCGTGATCTACATCTCCAGCGCCGTGGCCCACGAACACTGAATTCTCGGCTTTCAATCGGATATCGGGATTCCGAACCCCGTGTCCCCCTTTTCGAGGTTTCCCATGAAGAAATTCCTGCTCACCGCCTGCCTCTTCACCCTGACCGTGGCCGCCTTCGCCGCCGACGGCGGCAACAACACGGGCGACCTGTTCAAGGGTCAGTTCTTGGCTCACCTCTCCCTCGCCATCGCGGCCGCTGTATGCGGTATGGCCCAGGGCAAGGCTGTGGCCGCCGCCTGTGAAGGCATCGCCCGCAATCCCCAGGCTGCCGGCAACATTCGCACGACCATGATCATCGGCCTAGCACTCATCGAAGCTCTAGTGATTTATGTGCTCGTAGCCGCCTTCGCCCTCAAGTAGACTCTTCGGGCGACGCCATGAGCTAGAAAGGGGTGCCTGCAAGGCGCCCCTTTTTCCAGGATGAAGGAAAGATGCCGATCAAGTTCCTAGAGCCTCCCCTCTTCCCCCTCCCCCCCGAAATCACCCGCGTGATCCTGGGTGGAGGCTCCTTCATCGATCAACCTGGGGTGCAGCTTCCCACGCTGCCCTTGGCCCGAGATTACGCCCTGAACTACGGCTATGACCTGGAGATCCCCACCCAGCGGGCCCACCTGGTGAAGGTCTTCGAGGACGCCCTGGCTTTCATGGAAGAAGTGATTCTGGACGGCACGGACCTGGAACTGCCCCCGGAATTCTTCGATCTCCAGAATCCCTTGGATTTGCTGGTGTGGGCCTCGGTGCGCCCCATGGACCTGCGGGCGCGCTGGAGCTGCGCGCTACTGCGGATCATGCACACCCTCTTCCATCTGGACAATAACGTCTACCTGCGGTTCCTCCCGGAAATCCAGCAGCAGATCTTCGATCGCTACGAACGCTACCTGGTGCCCACCCCGGATGGAGGATGGCTGCTGAAGGGGCACTACGAGGTGCCCCTCTTGGCGGTGAAGCGCAAGGAGAGCAAAAACCGGGTGTCCATGCTCCTCAAACTCCTGCACAAACCAGAAAACGTAGCCGAGACCATCTACGACCAGATCGGAATCCGCCTGGTGGCCGAGGACCTGCTAGGGGTGCTGGCCTCCATCCGGTTCCTGTTGGACCACCATGTCCTCATGGCCACCCATATCAAGCCCTCCCGGACCCGGAATCTCATGGTGGATCTCCCTGCCCTGGAGCGCTGGATGGCGCAGCTTCCGCCAGGATTCACCTTCGACCAGCTGGAACCGAAAGAAAGGCGGGAGCTCCTGTCCGCTTTGACCCTCAAGATCGAACGGACGGAGAGCAACCCCTTCTCCAGCAGCAGCTACTCCGCCGTCCAGTTCACCGCCCAGACCCTGATTCGACTGCCCAGTCCGGCCGTTTCCACCCTCGAGGAGCTCCAGTCCCGGCTCCAGGCCATGGGGAAACCCGAAATGGGTGATCTGTTGCGCATTCCGGAGTTGATCCAAGAACAGGATGAGTTCACTTTCTTCTTTGCACATGAAGTACAAGTGATGGAACGAACGGGATTCGAGAGTATATTGTCTGGACCGGCATCTCACGCTGAATACAAATTTCGGCAGAAGGAAGCCGCCCGGAGACGAGTTTTGCAAGGAATCGCGGCGCAGGAGGCCCCATGTTGAACATTCAGACCCGCCAGGAGGGCAACTCCTCGGTGGTGACCATTCAAGGGAAGGTCAACTTCGAGGTTACGGCCCAACTGAGAGACGTCATCCGGGATACCGTCACCACCCACCTGCCAAAACTTCTGGTCATCAATCTCGAGGGAGTCAACTTCATCGACTCCTCAGGGCTTGGCCTGCTGGTGGCTGCGCGCAACAGCGTGGACAAGAACAATGGCAAGCTCCACCTCTGCGGCCTTCCGCCCCAGGTCAAGAAGACCTTCGATCAGACCAATCTGACCAACTACTTTTCGATCTTTGCCACGGAACAAGACGCGCTCCGCGGAGCCTGATCCGCACGCCGGATCCCAAGCAAAAAGGCCCCCCATGACCAAGGGCGTGGTGCTGGTCGTCGACGACGAGGTGCAGATCAGGGATATTCTGGGCTTCTACCTGAAGCGTGCGGGATACCAGGTTCTGCTGGCAGAGAACGGGCGGCAAGCCTTGGAGGTGATGGTCAAGGTCCAGCCGGATCTGATCCTCTCGGATCTGCGCATGCCGGAACTCGCGGGCGATGAGTTCTGCCGCATCGTGAAGGGGAAACCTGAGACCCGCGACATCTACTTCGTGCTCGTCTCGGCCATGGACGGCAGCTCTTCCAAGATCGGCGGCCTGAATCTAGGTGCTGACGACATGATCACCAAACCCTTCCATGCCCAGGAAGTGATGGCAAAGGTGGAATCCGCCTTCCGGATCATCGCCATGCAGAACGAGATCAAGCGGCAGAACCTGGAGCTTACGCGCTTCCAGGATCGGATGACCGCGGAACTGTCCTTGGCGGCCCGACTCCAGATGGGGTTGCTGCCCTCCATTCCCGGCCAAGCCGCAGGCATCCGCTACACCCATCGCTACCTGCCCGCCGAGGGGATCGGTGGGGACATCTACAGCATCCTGCCCGCGCTGGATGGCGGTGCGGCGGTACTCATCGCGGATGTGAGCGGACACGGTGTGACGGCCGCCCTCGTCTCCGCCATGGTGAAAACCTTCTTCGAGGCGCAAGTGCGGCTAGGTGGTGGGCCTCTGGCCTGGGCCCACGCCATGAACCGGGATCTGACCCGCAGTACCCTTTCAGAGCAGTTCGCCACGGCCTTCCTTGCCCATCTGGATCCAGCTACAGCGACCCTGCACTATGTGGTGGCCGGCCATGACGCCCCCCTGTATATCGCCCAAGGCGCCCGAGGAGGCCTCCGGAGGCCCGGACTGCTCCCCGGTAAGGGCTTCATGCTTGGCATCGACGAAAATCTGCCCTTTACCGAGCAATCCTGCCCCTTCGAGCTTGGTGATCGCATGATTCTTTTCACGGATGGACTGGTCGAAGTGGAGCGGGAAGATCGCACCCTCCTGGGGCACGACGGTCTCCTGCGCGTCTGTTCCGAGCTGCCCCAGGATGCGGAGCGGGCGGCCGACCATATCGTGGAAACCGTGCGCCAGTTCAACGACCCCATGGCCTTCGAGGATGACGTCACCCTGGTGGTGATGGATCGGACCTAGAGGCATTACCCCTGCGGAGCCAGCTTGTCACCTCCTTCCATGGCTGCCTGGAACCCGGACTACCAACCCTATGGGAATCTGTATGGTTCCAAGCAAGCCTGGCATCCGACGGCGGGACCCTGCTTCATTTGCGAGGGGCGCTACCTGGTGAAAGAGGCCCTGGAGGCGGGCCGAGCGGGGAGCTTGCAAGTGCTTTCGGTGCTGACCTCGCCCCGCCTGGCCCAGGAGTGGATGCCCTTGCTTCCCGCCGGAACCAAGCTCCTCGTGGTCGAAGACGCCTTTTTGGAAGAGCTGTTGGGATTCCAGTTCCATCGCGGCGTCCTCTGCTGCGTCCAGTGTCCCCCGGCCCCGGCGGAAACGCGCATGCTCCAGGCCCGCCGCCTGCTCGTGCTGCCCCGTCTGGACAATGTGGACAACCTCGGCCAACTCCTGCGCACTGCCGCCGCCCTGGGCCTGGATGCCGTGGCGGTGGGTCAGGGCCCGAGCCCCTTCGAGCGCCGCACCATTCGCGTCTCCATGGGCGCGGCCTGGCGCATCCCCAGCCTGTGCTCCACGGATCTGCCCAGCCTGGTGGCCCGCTGGAAAGCCTATGACCCGAGCCTCCCCGCGGAAGTGGTCGGAGCCGCGCTGGTCAAAGGTGCTCAGACTGCCAGCCGCTGGAAACCGGCACCTCGCGCGGCCCTTGTCCTGGGTCCCGAAGACCTGGGGCTGGATTCCGACTGGCTTGGGCGTTGCGATCAGCAGGTCGTCATCCCTATGGCCAAAGGCATGGACAGCTTGAATGTCGCTGCGGCAGGGGCCATCCTGATGTTCCGTATGATGGAATCGTACTGCCCATGACCCCCGCAGCCATCGCCCCGCAACCCGCTCGCCTCAGCCTGATGAAACCTTCGGTAGCGGTGGAACTGGCGCTGCAGGCCGACTACTTTGAAGGCCAGATTGATATCCGAGCCTTTCGGTCCCGCCATCCCAACTATTCGGTGATCTCCTCCAATCCCTTGGTACTGGTACCGGAAGTCGGCAGCTGGATCTACGTGGAACGCTTCGGGGCGGTGGTCTTCTGGAACTGCTCAGAAGCCCACGTGCAGACCTTCCTGAGGGATCTTCAGGAGCTGCCAGGCACGGGACCGCGCATCGGTTCCACCCACGATAGCCAGACGGTGCATGTGGGTTCCGAAGAGGACACAGTCGGGTTCAGCGCCGTCTGGCTGCACGAACTGACCCTGGGGAAGCTGAAGGTGGTCTCCCTTGCCCTGGCCCAGAGCGTGGCCCTCGACTACTTCGAGACCGCCGTGAGCACGGCCATGGCCAAGTTCCAGCCAGTCGTGCGGACGATGCGGGAAGAAGGAAAACTCCACTTGAGGCACTCCGAGGTCCTGTCACTGGTGGGCTTCGCCATGGAGATCCGCTCGGTGGTCCTGGAGAATCTGACCCTCTTCGACGATCCACCGGAGTCCTGGGAAAGCGAATCCCTGGCCCATCTGGACTCGGCGCTCTTCGATCAGTTCGACCTGGAAGAGCGCATCAACGCCATCAACCAGAAGCTCGTCTACCTGAAAGACGCAGGCTCCACCCTCATGGGTGTGCTCACCAATCGCAAGAGCGTGCGCCTGGAGTGGATCGTCATCGTCCTCATCGCCATTGAGATCATCTTCTTTGTGTGGAAGGAGATGCTGCCGCAGTGACCTTCAAGGTCACGCCGCCAGCACGAGCAGTGCCTGGGCCAGCACGATCTTGAGGATGGTGGCCAGCGGATAGACCGCGGCGAAACCCACGTTCGGCAACTCGTTCCGAGTCTGCTGGTTCGCATAGCCCAGGACGACCGGTTGGGTGTGCATGCCCGCCACGATCCCGAACAGCACGTTCAACGGAATCTTGAACAGGCGGTAGCCCACCCAGCAGGCCAAACCATCGGCCACCACCGATACGACCAGCGCTGCGCCGAGGAAGATCGGCAGCACGGCTAGGTTGTCGCTGATGATGAACCGGAACCCCTCGCCTGAGATGACCCCTATCCCGGCCGCGAAGAGTACCAGCCCGAACTGCCGGATCGTGTGATTGGCGCTGTACGGAATGTTCCATACGAACGGGCCGATGCGGTGGTAGCGCCCCAGGATCAGGCCCACCACCAGCGGCCCCCCGGCAAAACCGAGTCGGAAGATGATCCCATGGCTGAGGGGTATGGGAATTTGGCCCACGGCGAGACCGACCGCGAGGCCCATGGCGAAGGTGAGGAAGCTGGCCTCCGAAAGTTCACGGTAGCTATCCCCGAACAGCTCCTCGATGGCTGGGATATTGTCCTTCGGGGTGGCCACCCGGATGCGATCCCCCAGTTCCAGCACTGTGTCTGCCTCGGGCACGAACCACATGTCACCCCGGCGGAGGCGCGTGATGATCCCGTTGTACTTTTCGGGTAGCTGAAGCTCACGGAGCGGCCGACCGATCACATCGTGGTTGGAGACGAAGACGCGCGTGGAGTCGAACTCGCTGATGTCGTTCTGGAGGGAGACCTCAGCTGCCTTCCCCAGGGCGCGAGTGGCACGGGTCACAGCCATGGGGGCGCCCACCACCGTGAGCAGGTCGCCTTTCCGCAAGGCCAGATCCAGGGGTGCGAGGCGAATCTCCCCAGCCCGTTCCATCCGGCTGAATACCACCTTGCAGTTGGCCCGCTTGCGCAAGTCCACGTGAGTCATGCCCTCGCCAGACGAAGTCACTTCGATGGTGACTGCGACCAGCCGACCGCTTCCGGAATTGTAGTGGTGAAGGCTCTTGGCCTCCGCCTTGAGATTCACTTTGAAGAAACGGCGCGAGAAGACGATGGCCAGCATGGGCACGATGACCCCGACCGGATAGGCGATGGCACTGGCCACCGTGGGCTGGGCGATGGCCACCGCATCGCTGCCTTGCCGCTTCAAGGCCTCGATCACGCCCGCGAGGGCGGGCATATTGGTGAAAGAGCCGGTGAGCAGACCGGCGGCGTAGCGGCTGTTGCACGCGAAGATCCCAGTGGCGGTGAGGAGCTTGGCCACGCCCAGGATGACCAGGGTGGAGGTCACCATCACGATAAACACCGTCGCGTTCTTCTTGATGCCCTCCTTGCTGAAGGCCGCCCAGAAGCTGTGCGCGATGGCCAGGCCCATGGCATAGACGAAGATGGCAAGCCCCAGCTCGTAGATGAGGTTCATGTCCTTCGAGATGTCCTTCTTCAGCACGGGATTCAATTGCGGAACCACCACCAAGGTGCCCATCGCGATGCCCGCAAATAGAATGCTGGCGATGCCCAGGGACGCGCCGGCGATGCGGATCTTGCTGAGCGGATAACCCAGCGCCACCACCGCGAAGAGCAGCAGCAGGGGGTTATGGGCGAAGAAGAGGACAATGCTATCCGACACGAACCCTCCAGCCAATCAGGCCGTTCAAGTGTGCCAACCCCGGTCCGGAATCAGCCAAATGAGGGTTTCAGTATAGAGGCTGCGAGCCCTTGCGCGCAGCCCGCGGCTAGCGCCGTGGTTCCACCACGATCGCCGGTTGCGGCGTCGGGCAGGCGTAGACGCAGAGGCCGCAACCCGTGCAGTGGTCGGCGTCCACCACCGGATGGGCCCGCTCACCGGCCTCCGGTTCGGACAGCCGAATCGCCTCACCCGGATAGGGGCAACGATCCACGCAGCTCCGGCAGTCCTCGGCTTCCCGGTCTTCCCCTGGGTAGGTCAGACAGAGGGAAGTCTTGCTCCGGGCGGTGCCCATCTGCACGGCTCGGGGACCTTCACGCTGTTCGGAGCCGATCCGTCGCTGGGGCCAGATCAGCGCTCCCTCGGGACAGGCGGGGATGCAGGGCAGTTCCGTGCATAGGAAGCAGGGCCTGCTGCGGGGGTGGATGTAGGGTGTTCCCAGCGCCAACCCGGCACCGGGCGGGGCCTTCAGAATGGCTTGTTGAGGGCAGGCAGGGAGACACTTGTCGCAGCGGGTGCAAGTGGTGAGAAAGGCCAGCTCATCCAGGGCCCCGGGGGGACGGAGCAGCGCAGGGACGACGCTGGTGATCGCCGCCTCGATCTTCTCCGCGACGAAGCCCGCCATGAGGGTGCCCAGGGACTTGAAG
>JANYIU010000213.1 GCA_025361955.1 Holophagaceae bacterium | reverse complement strand
CTTTGTCGTCTACCCAAGGCACACGGAAGGCGATGGTGCGCTCAGGCTCAACGAGACGCTCGAGGATCGCGTTCTTCTTGTACTTGGGCTCCTTCTCCAGCACAGGCGCCAGAGAGGTCAGGATCTCAGTGGCAGCCTGGATGAAAAGCGTTTCCCAGGGGGATTTTTTCTTCAGACTTTCGAGGACTTCGTTGACGTACGAACTCATGGTTCCTCCGGAATGGAAGGTTTTGGGAACTTCGAGAACTGCGTTAGGGGACTGACTCATGGTTCCTCCAGAATGGAAGGTTTTGGGAACGGGGACTGAGAGGCCAGCGCCGAGCGGCGGGGATCCTGGCCAGACCGCCGAAGTGCCTCTCCCAGGACATCAACGGCTTTGTTCGGAAAAATAGTTACTGTTTGAGAATCAACTGGATTGCATCGAACACAACGACTGTATCCGCACACCTCCGGGGCCGGGAGGGGCGCAAGCCAATACGTGATTTGCAGCACTCACCTTGTGCTGAGCAGCATTTCAAGTCCAGTAAGGTGTCGTCTCTAAATAACGGGGTCAGGCAGGGGCTGTTACGGCATTAGGAACCGCAGAGTAATAGCCTGAACTGCATAGAGTATTTTCATGCGGCCGCGGATTTCCGCCTACTTGCTTGTGTCCAGCAGAGAAATGAGCTGCTTGGGGGACTGTTTGAGGGTGAGGTTGTAGATTCCGTAATTTCCGGTCTTGTTTTTCATGACCGCGACCTGCATCACCGGGGCCCCTTTGTAGCCCACGAAGACGTCCTGGACATCCGTGCTTTGAGTATCTGGTTTGGTTTCCAGAACAGCGAGTTTGGGCCACATCGCCTCCGGGACCCCCGAAACGATCCGGTAGATGCCCGCTTGCATGGCGGCTGCGGCGTAGCGGTTCTTCATTTCCAGGTATTCGGGATTGGGTTTGCCATCGGGGAGGGTGTCGGTCGCCGGCAGCAAGTCCAGCTTATGGGCATCCAGCTTGGCCATCCAGGGCAGCATCTTGCCCCCGGCCGCCTCCTTTTTTTTGGCCTCCAGAAGATCCAAGTGGGAAGCCCCAGGGATCAGATAGCCCTTGGTGCGAAGATCGGTCACTCCGAGATCCATGATGTCCTGGTCCTTCAGGACGATACCTAGCTCCCCCGCGTGTTTGTGAAGCCGACAAGCAGAGTCATAGACTACGTTGTGATCGGTGAGGGAAATGACTGAAATGTGCTTGAGATCCTTTCGCGTCCCAAGATATTGGAGGTTAGCCAAGATCTCGTAAGGTTCCTTGGCAGCCGGGGGTGCCATGGCCGGGACCGATTCCGAAGGTTTATTTCCGCACCCGAGAAAAAGGATGGCGACGGCCACAGCGGAAGTGGACATATGCTTGATGGACATGAGGCCTCCAATTGTCTATGCGAGAATATTGACGCCTTTCTGAACGTACAATCAACAGGACTTGTGTGTACCCCATCAGATTTATAGTCATTGGCAGACCCAAGCTTGAGGCAGTTCGCCTGTTTGAATCCCACTATCGGGATCTCCTCAAGGGCTTCTGCAGACTCGAACTGCTGGAAATTTCTGAGGGAAAGGGGGAGACAGCCCGCCAGTTGAGGGATGAAGGTGACCGCATGAAAGCACTCCTTGCAACCTTCCGGTGCCCTATCCTCCTGGACGCTGAAGGCCCATCGCGCACCTCTGAGGCCATGGCCGCCTGGCTGGGGGCCAAGATGGATCGGGGCGAGAGCTTGGCTTTCGCCCTCGGGTCCAGCCATGGCTTCGATCCCTCCTTCAAACGGGAGATCCCCGAACGCCTGAGTCTATCCCCCATGACCTTTCCCCATGACCTCAGCCGCGTGATGTTCTTGGAGCAGTTGTATCGGAGTTTCGCGATCCTGGGGGGCAGAACGTATCACAAATGACATTAAATTATCGGTATGACTGCAGCATAATACTTCCTATTTACCATTTTTAAAGAGATGAAAGTTTCTACTATCTCCGCATGAACAGGCACAGCTTGCCCAAAAACAGCATGCTACAAATGAACGACCCCTTCCGCCTGCCAGAGTCTTAGCAGGACCCATCGAATGGCCTTGGGCTATTGCACATGCGAGGAAGGCTTTGCCATGAAGTTCCTATCGGCGCTCCGCGTAACTCGCACTTAAAATCGCAAAACATCTCAAGCTCAAATCCAGGAAATGGGCTTCCAGTCCCGGGGGCCCTCAGACGGGGGTGATATCCTGTATCCCTTGGCAGCTTTGACGGAAGAATCGTCAACCCTTGGCCCGGATGTTAGGCTTTGTCTTTATCCCAGCGGGAAAGCTCAACGCCCATGTCACCCAAAAAAATGATGCCGAACGTTCTGTCCCCTTCCGTGGACCCCCCTCGCAATGCCACACCTGGCTCTGTGATGGTGCAGAAGAGGGTTGTGAACGCCGAGCCCACGCTGCGGGAAAAGCTCTGTGCTACCTGCGGAAAGCCTTTCCAACTGACCCCAGACCAGAAGTTCTACCTCTGCCCGAACTGCTATCGAAAAGCCCAACCGCCTCTGAAACGGACTGTCAAGAAGGGTGAAGCCCAAGTCCTTATCCAGATCCACTGTGTCGAGTGTGGAACCGAGGAATACCTTGATTTCGTGCCCTCCGACCCGAGCGTCACGTATTGCCGAGCCTGTTTCTCCAAACGCAGACGGGAACTGAAGGGCACGGTATAGCACCTATAGGTTTAGCCCAGGAGTGAATTCATGATGTTGAAGCACCTGCTCGCCATTCCTACTGCATTGGCCCTTTGTGGCCAGACACCTCCCGTGAAGTCAGAGAGTCCGCTGGCCCGGAAAACCTTCCAGCAAGTTCTGGAAGCCGTGGGCAACGGATGGTTCGGTAAACCGTATCAAGCCATCAATGCCGTGGATCTCCAGGGAACCATGGGCATCACCCTGACCCCCCAGGCTCTTAACGCCAAGGTGGATCAGCTCAGTCAAGGCGCAATCAAGGGTGAACTCACCAAAGGGGGCGTGGTAAATCTGAAATTAAAAGGAACCTATTTCGCCAATAGCGATTTCAGAACCGAGCTCGCTGGCGATTTCGGCACTCTGCTCTATACCCGAGTGAGCAATCGCGGCTTTCTCTACAGCAAGGAGCAGAACGCCTACACGACCAAGGTCGATCCGCCTCCCGCGGATGCGCCACTCTCCTACATGGGGTGGTTCCGTCAGGTCCTGAACGATATCAAAGCCGTCTACGTCGATGGGAACACTTTTAAAGCCTCCATGGCCAAAGATGACGCCCTCGGCGGCAAGAACTTCCAGACCGTGACCTTCGTCACGCCCACTTCCTCCTACGACCCCAAGAAACGTGAACAGAGCTTGGCTGAGAGCCTGGGCTTCTGGAAGCGCGGCCGCCTGGAAATCACTTTCGAAAAAGCCTCCAAACTGCCCCAGCGTATGCTTTTCTCCAATGAAGCACAGGGAGTGAGCACCCGCATGGAATTCAGCTATGGGGGCGATGGCAGACTCCAGTCCGTGAATGTCGACAACCAGAGCCGCGGCGCCCAAGGCCCCGCCTCCCTCCGCCTGACTTACGGCGGAGACGGCCTCATCAACCACGTCACCGGAACCCTGAACAGCCAACGGCAGAACATCACTTTCGATATGGGTCTCACCTGGAACAAGGGCAAGAAAACCTCCTCCATCATCAGCGTGCCGCCTCCCGGGGCCGCCAAGAAAGGGGGGGACGAAATGAAGACGCTCCTCGCTGTAGGCCTCGCCGGCAGGATCCTCGATCTGCAGCGAAAGGGGCTTAATCTCCGCAGCGTGACCCTCGCCAACTAACGAGTTGGCCCACGCCAGGCCGCATCTGGCTCAACGCGGCGGATAGTGGGGCAGATGGCCCGAAATCATCACGCGATGAGAACCTGCGACCCTTCCATGCTCGAGGTTGTGCCTGGTGCTCCAATAGGCCTTTCCCAGGCCATCCAAAAGATCCTCCGGCATGCAAGGTTTTTTCAGGTATGCCGCCCGCTCCGGGAGCGCCCTCGTGGGAACATCTGCACCAGGGGCGACGCACAGGAGTGCCTTCAATCCAGGCATCAGTGCGCGCAAGGCATAAAGCGTCTCCAATCCGCTCAGCAAAGGCATCTCGTAGTCCAAGACGACTAGATCAAGCGCAGGAGGATCCAGGTCCAACAGGCCGATGGCCTCCAAGCCATCCAGCACCTCATCCACCTGATATCCCTGCATTTCAAGCAGCAAGCGCATATCGATGCTGGAGAGCACATCCCCATCCACCACCAACGCCCTCTTTCGCGCCCGCAACCTCCGTTCAGTCAATGGATAGTGATAATCCACGTAAGACATGACCCACCTCCTGCCCTGCTTCGTAGTCCCCTACAATTTAAGTTCTTCCAGAGGATTCACCAGGATTTTTCCTTCTCATGCATAGGCAATTGGACTCTGAAATAGTTCTCCCTCGCCAGCAGAGACCCAGAGCCTTCTGGCCATCCCATGACCTTGCGCTACACTGTTAGACCGTCGGGGCGTGGCGCAGCCTGGTAGCGCATCTGCTTTGGGAGCAGAGGGTCGGAGGTTCGAATCCTCTCGCCCCGACCAATGAGAGTAGGGGTTTGGCTTGAGGGCTCGGCAATCGCCGGGCCTTCTTCATACAAGGTTGTTAGATCGCCCGTTTGCTCAGGTGGCGCCAATCATTCTAGTAAATGCAGGTGAAGTGGAATTGATCCGATTGCGGATGCGGCCACGTTTTGTTTACCTCCCAGTCCTCGCAGAGCGTTGCCTGGTCGCAGATCTTGATCGAATTCTCACGGTTGAAAAATCATTTCTAGCCGCCTGGGAACGGATCCCCCTTTTCGGAGATGAATCTCAGCGCCGTAGTTTCGCGGAGACCATTCGGCGCTGCTACAACCGGCCAGCCTTCCCCGACGCCTTCGTGAAGGGCATCCGTGGTCTTGAGGCCTGGTTTCATAAGAAGCATGATCGGGAGTCTGACCCTCCAAAGAAAGGTCCACCTGCGTTTCATCCAGGAGCCTGTCTACGCACCTTAGAAATGGTCCTTGTGAGAGCCACCCCATCTTAGAACGAGTCTGTTTTTCATGTGGATTTCCTCCTGGTCCGGAAATCCGATGAGGATGGAATCACGGCCTCCGTGTGGGAAGAATTCAAGAAGGTCTGCGAAGAGAAGGTCACACTCCCCCAAGGAGATCACCTCCAGGTGGAGTGAAATGCCTTTTGAACCACCTATCGGCAAAGCTCTTCCTGGAGAGTGATGCTCTTGACCTGGACTACCTTCCCGACGAGACCCGAAGCGACGCCGAACCCATGAAGCCCCTCCGGACCTGGATCTAAATCCGTCCCAAAAGGTGTCTCAAAAGGCGTTTCATAGTCACCAATATCGGTGACCGTGATTGCAAACAAAGCTAGTTAGAGACTGAAATGCGGAAGTCGGGCTGGCCAAAAGCTATCAGCAGCAGCGTTTATTGAAAAAATCATACGAGGAACGGCGGCGCTTCACTGGCCTCTGTTGTTACGCCACTTGACGGTACCCTCGCTGGCCACACGTCCGTCACGCCCCCGACGAAATGCTCATTGTTCTGTCCTTTGAGCAAGAAGTGCAATACATGGTCAAAGCCAAAGGACGGCGAAAGGGTACGTCACCTTTGCCCTTCCTCGAGCTCCTCAGCCTCCTTGAAGGCGTCCTCCAGAATGGAAATCCCATACCCGCTTTGCCTGAAATCCCCGAAGTAAGCATTCGGGCCCCGAATTTGGAGCCTGAATGCTTACTTCGGAGTGTGGACACCACGGCGGCCGGCCGTCTACGGTGATTGTGGAATCGGTGCTCAGAAACGAACGTCCACCTTTAGGCTCATCCGATTCGTGTTGTAGTGGCTGCCCACCGACTGGCTATATTCCAGCCCCATCAGGAAGTTTGCCCCGCTGGTCAGATCAGCTCCCACCGTGCCCTGCACAGAAGAGCGCAGGTCGATGGGAACATTCATCGGCGAAACACCGGCCGGCGCATCGGTGAAGCCAGCGCGAACGTATGTGGATTGTCCAGTGAAGTAATACTGGTACCCCGCTTCAGTGTGGAAATTCAATTTGAAACCTGATTTCAAGGGCAGGGAACCTCCCAATCTTATTCCTGGCCGCATCCACAAGTGGGATTCACGGTGACTCTCCAGCGCGAGGCTGGTCGGGCCGCCGCCTGCTTCGGTTCCTGAGCCAGCCAGCAGTCGAGTCAGGCCGATATCCATCATGGGCTTGAGGTACGCACTATCGAAGGCGAATTGGTGAGACACACTCGTGATAGCCGAGAAGGCTTCCAGATTGCGTGTCATGTGCGCCGCAAAGGGAGTGACCACCTGCCCTGTTCGCTGTAAATCCATCTGGTTCCAACTGTAGGAAAGGCTTCCGGCCAACTCGGTGGCATCGAACCGACGCTTTACGAACGCGCCGACGTGTTCGGTACTGCCGCTCGAGGTCCACCGGTCGTCGTAGCCTGTTGCCTCATTATCTTCCATTCCGACTCCAAATCCGACCGTCCATTTTCCGCATTCCTTCTCAAGCCCAAAGGCACCGCCGAGCACCGACTGCCGAACCGACTTGTAATCCTCATAGCCATCGTGATGCTCGTGCTGCTGGTCAATGTTGTACCAGAAATGCCAGTCTCGGCTTTCGTACCCGCACGATCCGTGACCCATCAGCAACTGTCCGAAGCCTTGGTTGCCACGGATCAATCTCGCCTGATGTTCGCCGTACAAATCAGGCGACATTTGCGAGAGTAGTTTTCTATAGGCTTCAGGGGTGGGGGTATACAGCAACGTGATGACCGTATCGGCCAGGGCCACAGAACTACCCGCCGACTGGATCCGGTTAAAATATTGCCCCACTTCCCGGAGGTTTCTGCCCAACGCTCCATGCAGCGAGAAGTCGACATCGTAGTCGAGCACTGCAGCGTAGCCAGTGGGATAGAGCAGCTGGTAGTTGATCACCACGGACGGTGCGGTGAGCAATGCCATCCCGTCATCGGTGACTCCACCATCGGCGGAGAACAGCGTCTTTTGAAAATGACCAGAGGGAACAAGCTGGGGGTTCAACAGGGATACGTCGACCTGGCCCGCCAGATCCGCGGTCCCGTTCATGAAAATCTGATCCAGCATGCTGCTGCGGAAATCCAATTCGGCGAACGTCTTGCCGGTTGCACTTTGGACAAAACTGCCCGTCATGTCGGTACGCTGGGCATTCAGCATGGCCCCCGGGATCAGGACGCCATCGTTGCGGAACTGATTGGAGGATTTGCCAAGCAGGATCAGAGGGCCCGGCGTCACGAAGCCATCCACATGATTCACGAACTGGTTGGTACCCGCCCCCAGATTGAGTTGTCCGTAGAAACTGCCGTAATTTTCAATGCGGTCGTTACCCTCTTCGCCCATGACGTTCCAGCCGGACAGCCCGTCTGCACCGATCATCGTGCCACGGTTCAGGAAGCTGTTGTTCGCCCCGCCGGAAATCGTGACACCTTCGCCATTCACACCGAACGCAATTTGCTTGCCGCTCGCCAGCTCGATGGCAATGTCGCCCTGCCCATCGGCGCTGCGGGACTGGGCGAAGATGCCTACGCCCTGGTTCCCGGTGGCTTGCACGTTGCCGTTGATCACGAGCGACAGCTGACCTGAGGTGCCCTTGCCACCCGCGGTGTCTGCGAACACGCGATCCACCGCACCGCCGCCACCGCCAAGGCTCTGCGCAAGAATACCGATCGACTGATTGCCGAGAACGACGATATCGCCAGTCTGGGTGAGCTTGATAATGCCGCCATTCCCAGTGTTGCTGGAATGGGTGGTTATCTTGACACTGGCCGCATTCGTGTCGGTGAACGCCGCGCCGCCGCCTCCGCCGATGGATTGCAAAACGAGGCCATGGGACAACTGCCCATTGGTGGCGACAAACCCGGTGTTGGAAAGCGTCAGGTTCCCGCCATTGCCCGAAGCACCGTTCTGGCCACCAATGCCCACCTGCAGACTTTCAAACCCCGATAGATCGAGCTTCCCACCGCCGCCGCCGATGCTTTGAGCAATCACGCCATAGGCCTGGGCACCGCGGGTGCTCACGTTGCCCGAGTAGGTCAGGTGCATGTTGCCGCCATCGCTCAGGGTGCCGCCATCCGCACCCAGGCTTGCGCTCGCGGTGATGCGGGGCACAGACGAGGCAGTGAACAGGTCGCCGCCCGGCCCAGATGCTTTCGCAAGACGCCTGGTTTGCGTCACTGCTGCCGGAACCTGGCTCACGTCGACAGTCAAGTTGCCACCGCCGCCACCGATCGATTGGACACCGATGCCCGAAGCTTGGTCGCCGAGGGTTCCGACAGCACCGGTGCGCTCCTGCACCACCTCGCCGCCACCATTATTGGACGAATTCTTCCCCCCCAAGGCGAGCTCGAGATCGACCTGGGCGTTGGCATCGACAAGGACTTCGG
>JANYIU010000182.1 GCA_025361955.1 Holophagaceae bacterium | reverse complement strand
ACCTGCCCCCCCTAGCCTCAGCGGGGGCTGGGCTCGCGGCCCTGGTAGGACGAACAGCCTGGGGTGCGATCGTCCAGGCACGGGAGCAGCGCTGGCTGCATCAGGCCTTCTCTGGCCACGTGAGCCCCGCGATCCTCCGGGAGATCCTGGGGGGCAGGCTGGCTTCCAACCTGGCCGGACGCCGGGTTCCCATCTGCCTCCTCTTCTCCGATATTCGGGGCTTCACGACCCTCAGCGAGGCGATGCCTCCCGAAGCGGTCATCGCGCTGCTGAACCGCTACTTCACTCGGATGGCCGAGGTGGTCCATGCGCGGGGTGGGACGGTTGACAAGTACATGGGAGACGGACTCATGGCGTTTTTCGGGGCTCCAGAGCCCTTGCAGAACCCGAGCCTCAACGCCTTCCGAGCCGCCCAGGACATGCTCGACGCCCTGCTCTCCCTGAATCAGGAACTGACCGCGGAGGGACGCCCTCCGCTGGCCATCGGGATCGGGCTGCACCACGGCGAGGCGGCCGTGGGCTATGTGGGATCCAAGTCGCGGCATCAGTACACGGCCATCGGGGATACGGTAAACCTCGCCTCCCGGGTCGAAGGGCTCACCAAGGAGATGGGTTTCCCGCTGCTCTGCACACGCTCCGTGGCCGAGCAGGTCGGGAGCCAGGCCAGGCTAATACCATTAGGTGAAAATCCGGTTCGCGGACGCGGATCGGTCGACCTCTTTGGATGGCGCCCGGAGTCCGATGAATCTCTAGGAGGTAAAGCATGATCCGCCCGCTGTACTCCATCCTGATCCCGGTCCTGGCCGCTGCCTCGGGCCTAGCCGGGAATCTGTCCCTGCCCGTCGTGATGGTGGCCGACCTTACTGGCAAGGTCGTTCGCGGGGGCGGGCAGCCCCTGACCCTGGCGGAGGGAATCCCAGCCCACCGAGGGCTGACGCTCGCTGTGGGAGCGCGCTTGAGCGTCATCCACCTCAAGACTGGGGAGGAACTCGTCTTCACGGGGCCGGGCACTGTCAGCTTTGACCCCGAAGGGCGTCCTCTCGGCGCTAAACCTGCGAGCCTCCGGAAGATTGCAACCCTCGGGGAGGGCTTCCAACTCGAGCCGGGGGCTTGGGCCCAGGCCAGTGTGGTCATGCGCAAGGAGGTCATCCCGAGCGGCCCCATCATGGAATTTGAGGAGTCCATGCCCTTCAGTCCAACCTCTGTCCTAGCAGGGCAGGGAGTTTGGCTCCAGCCGCTTGGAACCGCGATCCTGGATGACAGGCCCGAGTTCCGTTGGCACCTGCCCCTCCCGGGTTTAGTGGCGAGACTCCGCATCACAAATCCCGCAGAGACATACGTGTTCGACCAGTTCGTCCGAGGAGAATCGCTTTGTCTCGCTATCGAGCGGGGTCTCCGCCCCGGAGGCGACTACCGCTGGCGGCTTTCCTGGACACTTCCCGATGGGCAGGAGCGGCACACCGAGGGCGAGTTCAGGGTTCTTTCGGCGACGGCAGCGCGGCGCATCCAAAGTTTGCGCCCAGCTAAGGATGCCTCGTTCGCGGAGCGCCTGGCCTTCGCCGTGGCCCTGGAGTCGGGTGGGCTTCAGGACGAAGCGCGAACCTACTGGCTGCGCCTCGCCGCAGAACGTCCCGAGGATGCCACGCTGCAGCGCTTCGCCGCCCCTTGATTAGCATTCTGAGGCGGTCACCTGTGAGCGTTTTGTGGGAATTCTGCAGGTACCCGTCTTGCTCACCGGCACAAAGTCGAAAACCAAGTCGTTGAAGCTCTTGGCGACCTGTTGAAGAGGAATGCCCGGGTTGCGGCCGGACTCGTTAAGCTGATGTATGAGTTCCTCACATTCTTCCCGAACCCCCACTGCGCTCGTCACGGGCGCCTCTCGCGGCATTGGCCGGGCCATCGCGGAAAGGCTCGCTGAGCGGGGCTGCCGCGTGGCCGTCCACTACCAGAAAAATCGAGCCGCTGCCGAGGAGGTCATAGCCCAGCTTGCGGGCACGGGGCATAGGATCTTCGCGGCCGATTTGGCCTCAGCAGGAGAGGTTGAACGGCTGTGGGGCGACGTGACGGCAGCCTTCGGGCGGATCGATGTGGTGGTGAACAATGCGGGCATCTACGAAGAGCACCCGCTGACGGCGACGAGCTATGCCGAGTGGCAACAGGCTTGGCGGCGCACCCTTGACACCAATCTGATAGGGCCTGCCAACCTGTGCCATTGCGCCGCGAATGCCATGAACCTTGCCGGTGGCGGTCGCGTGGTGGCTATTTCCTCCCGCGGAGCTTTCCGTGGAGAACCTGATGCTCCCGCCTATGGTGCGAGCAAAGCGGGCCTGAACGCACTCAGTCAGTCCCTGGCCTTGGCCTTGGCGGCACAAAGCGTGTATTTCTACGTCGTGGCACCGGGCTGGGTCGAGACGGACATGGCGAGCGCCCATCTCATTGGACCGCACGGCTCCGCGGTCCTGGCTCAGCACCCGCTGGGTCGGGTGGCCACTCCGGATGAGGTTGCGGCTGTCGCCGTCTTTTGCGCCCTCGACGCCCCGTCGGCGATGACCGGCAGCGTGATCGACGTGAATGGGGCTTCCTACCTGAGGACCTGAGAGTGAAGTTCCATTCAGGGAAACAGGAAGGAGGCAGTCCAGCAGCCTGCCTGGTCGCGTGTATAGGCCACGCGCTCGTGCAGACGGAAGGGCCTGGCTTCCCAGAATTCGATTCTCTGCGGGGTGACGCGGAAGCCGGACCAGAACGGTGGGCGAGGGATGGGGCCGAGCTTGAACTTCAGCGCAGCCTTTACGACGCGCTGCTCCAGTGCGAAGCGGCCCGCCATGGGCTGCGACTGCTTCGAGGCCCAGGTACCGATGCGGGAATCGCGGGGTCGGCTGGCAAAATAGGCGTCGGCCTCTTCGTCACTGACCGGAATGACTGAACCTTCGATCCGCACCTGGCGTTGCAGCGATTTCCAGTAGAGGCACAATGCGGCCTGTGGATTGAGAGTCAGTTCCCGCGCTTTTTGGCTGCCTAGATTGGTATAGAAAACAAAGCCGCGCTCATCAAAGCCTTTCAGCAGCACCATGCGAACCGAGGGCCGGCCTTCCGGACCCACAGTGGCGAGGGACATCGCATTTGGATCGTTGGGTTCTGTCCGCTCCGCCTCGGTCAACCATTCGCCGAACCGGGAGATCAGTTCTTCAACGGAGAGGGTGCTTGGTTGGCGATTGCTCATGATCCGAGGTCATCCCTAGTGGCTGGGGTTCACTGGTTCCGTTACGGTCTGAGTGACGTAGCGCATAGGTGGGAGGATTCCTTTCCAGCCCATGTGCCAAGCGATATTCAAGAGCAGGGTCGCGAGGATGTAGCTGGCCAAGAAGAGGAGTATGAACTTTGCCTGGAAGATCAGGAGCATGCTGAGCATGCCGACAATGGCGACGGTTCTCCAAAGACGACCTTTGGGACTTTTGGGGGGTTTCTTGAAACTCGGGAACCCGACTGTGGAAACCATCAAAATGGCGACCAAAAAAAGCTCGAAAGCGAACAGATAGGTGTGCAGGACTGTCTGGGGACCGCCAGGCCAGGAGAGAATCACGGAGGCGATGCAGGCCGCGCCAGCTGGGATGGGCATGCCCACGAAGAATCGGGAATCCACGAATCCGACTTGCACATTGAAACGGGCCAGCCTCAAGGCACCGCAGGCCAAGAAAAAGAAGCCAGCTGCCCAGCCGATGTAGCGCAATTGGTGGTCTGCGGAGCCCATTTGGAAGAATCCATAGCGATAGGCCAGGATCGCCGGAGCCATGCCGAAACTGAGCACATCCGCCAAGGAATCCAATTGCACTCCGAACGCCGTTGTGGTGTTCGTGGCGCGCGCCACTCGACCATCCAAGCCGTCGAACACGGCCGCCGCAACCAGGAGACTGGCAGCCCAAAGGAAGTAATAACTTGGGTTGTCTCCTGCAGCATTGATGGACATCACGACGCTGGAAAAGCCGCAAAAGATCGAAAGAAGCGTCAAGGTGGAGGGCAAAGCGAATTTCGACCGCTGCATGGCTCTCCAGCGACGTTCGCGGCGCTCTTCGGGCGTTAGGCGCTTCCTCATGCCTAAGTCTGCCATTTTTCCGGCCAGGACGGGGGAAAGGACCTCTACAAGGGGACTGCAGTTCGCCGGGTTTGATCAAGTAGACTGAAGGTTCCGGGGGAGCCATGCAGCTGGTGGTGATTGGAGGTGGTCATGCCGGCATCGAAGCGGCGCATATCGCCGCCAGGATGGGCATGGCGACCACCTTGCTCACCATGAATCTAGACCAGATTGGCCAAATGAGCTGCAATCCCAGCATCGGTGGGGTAGGGAAGGGGCACATGGTCCGCGAACTGGATGCCCTTGGAGGGATCATGGGGCGTCTGATCGATGCCACCGGGATCCACTTCCGGATCCTCAACGAGAGTCGGGGAGTGGCCGTGAGGGGACCTCGAGCCCAGGCAGACCGCGTGAAATATCGCATTGAGGCCCGCAAGCACCTGGAGTCGACGCCCAACTTGAAACTGCGTCAGGGGACCGCTGCAAGCCTGCGCTGGGCCTCTGGAACGCGCGGTCTGGAAGGGGTCGAATTGCTGGACGGATCCTTCCTTCCTTGCCATGCGGTGGTGGTCACCTCCGGGACCTTTCTGAACGGGTGCATTCTCATCGGGGATCGTCGCATCGAGGCGGGACGCTCCGGGGAACCTGCCTCCCGCCAGTTGGCAGAGCAATTGAAGAGTCTGGGTCTGCGCTGGCGTCGCTTGAAAACCGGCACGAGCCCGCGGATCGCCAAGGGCAGTATCGATTTCAGTAAACTTGCGCCTCAGCCGGGGGATAACCCACCCAGGCCCTTCAGTTTCTTCAGCCAGGGGATTCCCCAACCGCAGGTCTGCTGCCACATTGCCTCCACCACGCCGGACACGGAAACCATCATTCGCGAAAATCTGCAGCGATCAGCGATGTACGGTGGGCATATCCAAGGCGTGGGACCGCGCTACTGCCCGTCCATCGAAGACAAGTTCGTGAAGTTTCCGGACAAGGACCGTCATCAGATTTTCGTGGAGCCTGATTCCCTCGAAACGGATGAGATCTACCTCGCGGGGTTTTCCACTTCCATGCCTGTGGATGTTCAGCTCCGGATGGTGCGGAGCATGCATGGCTTCGAGCAAGCAGAGATCCTGCGCCCTGGCTATGCGATCGAATACGACAGTTTTGATCCACTGCAACTGGGGCGGGATCTGTCCATGACGGCTCTGGATGGGGTCTGGTTCGCCGGGCAGATCAATGGTACGACGGGGTACGAAGAAGCCGCTGGACAGGGACTGATGGCTGGCGTGAATGCGGTTCGCTGGCTGGAAGGGAAGGCCCCCATCATCCTGGAACGCGATCAGGCTTATATCGGCGTCATGATCGATGATCTCGCCACCAAGGGAACGGACGAGCCCTACCGAATGCTGACGGCGCGTGCCGAGCATCGCCTGGGGCTCGCATGTGATCTGGCGGATGCGCGCCTGCTCGGAGTCGCACGGGAGATCAAGGCGCTGGAGGAGCATGAATTCAGGTTGATCGAGGCGAAGCTGGAGCGTCGAGAGCGACTAAGACGTCAGTGTGATGAGGCAAGGGTCACCCAGACATCGCTGCTGGGGCCCTTGGCGCGAGAGGCGGGCCTTGCCCTGGCTTCAGGTCTTTCCCTGACGGAACTACTGAAGCGACAGCAGATCACACTATCCATCGCCGATCAGGTGCTGGCCTCACTTCCCGATTGGGGAACGACGCAACGGGGCTGGGACCCTTCCTTGGAACGGGACCTGCTGCTGTTCGATATCAGGTATGCAGGGTATCGAGAGCGCGAGGCGCGCCTCTTGGAGGGCCAGCGAACCTGGGATCGCGTCCGCATCCCCACGGAATTTTGCATCGACCGGGTACCAGGGCTCAGCAACGAGGTGAAAGAGAAACTGCAGCGTCATCGCCCGGAAACCTTGGGGCAGGCCTCTCGCATCCCCGGGATCACCCACGCTGCGGTGACCCTCCTGCACATGCTCATCGAACGAGATCGGAGCGCTTAGGAGCCGTTACGGAATAACCCCTTTTTTTGTGGTTGTTTCGTTACGGTTCTTTATGCCGCTCTCGCCACCGGGACGACAAGGTTATTACGTGGCAGCGGCTTAGGTCCGGGAGTGGACCAGATCCTTCAAGTATTCGAAGAATTCGGGTCCCAGATCCGCCCTTTTCAAAGCGAATTCGACGTTGGCTTTCAAATAGTCTAGCTTGTTGCCGGTGTCGAAACGCTTAGCGGGAATGGGCGCAGCGGTCAAATGGCCCTCCATGGCGAGCATCGCCAGAGCATCCGTAAGTTGATATTCATCGCCGACTCCAGGCTTCAGATTCTGAAGGTGTTCGAAGACACGCTCGGTGAGTATGTACCGACCGACCACCGCCCAGTTGCTGGGCGAGACGATCGGTGCGGGTTTTTCGATGATCGTATGGACATTCCACCAGGAGCCCGCAGGTTGCGGCGCATTGACGATGCCATAACGTGAAACATGTT
>JANYIU010000162.1 GCA_025361955.1 Holophagaceae bacterium | reverse complement strand
GCCGAGGGTGAGGATGTCCACGCCAGCCTGGGTCAAGGCCCGGAAGGTCTCGAGCAGTTCAGGCTCCGTTTCACCCAGTCCCAGCATGAGCCCCGACTTCGTACGAAAGTCCGGCCTGGCGTCGGTGGCACCGAGTCGCTTAGCCTCCCGGAGCACGTCCAGACTCCGCGCAAAGCGTGCGGCGGGACGGACCTCGGCGTAGAGCCTGGGCACGGTCTCCACGTTGTGGTTGAACACTGCTGGTCCAGCGTTGATCACGGTGGCCACGGAGTCCAGATTCCCCAGGAAGTCGGGGACCAATACCTCGACACCCACCCCAGGGCATCGTTGATGGATCGCTCGGATCGTTGCCGCAAGATGTTGGGCACCGCCATCCTCCAGATCATCCCGGTCGACCGAGGTCAGTACGGCGAACTTCAGGCCCAAGGCCGCCACGCGGATCGCGGTCTCCTCAGGTTCACCGGGATTCAGGGGGCTGGGCCTGCCGCTCTTGATGGCGCAAAACCCGCAGGCCCGGGTGCAGGTGTCGCCCATGAGCAGAAAGGTGGCGGTGCCATGGGAAAAGCAGTGATTGCGGTTGGGGCAGCGGGCCTCCTCGCAGACCGTGTGGAGACCGGAAGCTCTGAGTTCCTGCTTCATGCCATGCAGGTCCGAGAGCTTCACGCGCTCCCGGGTGATCCATTCGGGCAGGCGCACATGGCCCTCCAGCACCTCGCGACCGGCTCGCCTGGAGAATCTGGCCATGCACCCACCTCGCTTTCAGTTTGGGGGATACCAGCAGGAATTAAGTCACAGAAGGGTTCAGGCATGTTCCAACGGCAAGGGAAGTAGATCGAAACATGGACCTTGGGTCTGGGCGAGCCTCTCCTGGCCTTGGATATGCGTCGAATCTTCACCCGCAGACAGGAAACGAGCTGCCCTCGCTGGACCTGGCCGGTGGCCCCTGGGCAGCTGCACCTCAGGCAGGCCCTGGCCTTTACCGGCTGTTCAGCACATTCAGATCCGAAGGGCCCCAAACGGTTTGAAGGCTTGCTTTTTCAGGAGCATAGTAATACCTGTGCGCTTTTGGCGTTTTTTGCTTCTTCGCATCCTGTCACCTGAAGTCATACCTGGACAACCATGCCCGACTTTCGACGCACACTCCTTGGCCGACGCCTCGCCAGCGACGAAACCCACCACACCAAGGTCAACAACTTTGTGGGTCTTTCGGTCTTCAGTTCCGACGCCCTCTCCTCCGTGGCGTATGCCACTCAGGAAATCATGGCCTCCCTCTCCAGCAATTTGCCGCATGGCGTCGCGGCCTTCACTCTGACGGCAGCCGGGATGGCGATCCATCCCCTGTTCGGTCTCTCCATCCCCGTTTCCCTCGGCATCGTGGGGCTCCTGGTCGTGCTGGGCATCGGCTACCGGCAGACGATCATGGCCTACCCCGGCGGGGGCGGCGCCTACATCGTGGCCAAGGACAATCTGGGCGAGTTGGCGGCTCAGACCGCCGGAGCCGCCCTGCTCACGGACTATATCTTGACGGTTGCGACCAGCGTCTCATCGGGCGTACAAAACATCGCCTCCGCGGTGCCTTTCCTGGAAGGGCACAACGTAGTCATCACGATCGCCTGCATCCTCTTCATCTGCATGGCCAATCTTCGTGGCGTCAAGGAATCGGGCGCGTTCTTCGCGATCCCAACGTATGGCTTCGTCGGGCTGATGATGCTCATGCTGGCCACCGGCACGATGCGCGCGTTCTTCTCCGGCGGTCCGACCCCTGTCCAGGTGCAGCAATCCGTTCAGCAGGCCACCAATTTCTCCGGCTTTGCCATGCTCTGGATCTTCATGCGTGCTTACAGCGCGGGCTGCACCGCTCTGACGGGTGTGGAGGCCATCTCCAACGGGATTACGGCGTTCAAGGAACCCGCCTCCAAGAACGCCGCCAAGACCATGATCTGGATGATCGTGTTGCTGGGGACCATGTTCTTGGGGATCTCGGTGCTGGCTAGCAAACTGGGTGTGGTCTATGCCCACAGCACCGATGCCAGCCAGGTGAGTGAAGCCCTGCTATCTCAGTTGGTGAAGAAGGTCTATGGCATCGGTTCGGTGGCCAACGCGGCCATGCTGCCGAAGCTGCTCTACTACCTCACCCAAGGATTCACCTTTGCCGTCCTGGTGGTGGCCGCCAACACAGCCTACGCAGACTTCCCGCGCCTGGCCGCCCTCCATGCCGGGGATGGGTTCCTGCCCAAGCAGTTCACCAGCCAGGGTGACCGATTGGTGTTCTCCAACGGCATCATCATCCTGACGCTGATCAGTTGTGTCCTTGTCTTGGTCTGCCACGCCAACCCTGACTTACTGCTCCCCCTCTATGCCCTGGGCGTGTTCCTGGGCTTCACCATTAGCCAAACGGGTATGGTGGTGCACTGGACCAAACTGAAAGGTCAAGCGCCGCACTGGCGCCTGAAGGCAGTGCTCAACGGCATTGGAGCCATCACTGCCGGCATCGTCATGTTGGACATCGCCGTCACCAAGTTCATCCATGGCGCCTGGATCGTCGCCGCACTGATCCCGCTGATGGTGTTCACCTTCTTCAACATCCACCGGCATTACATCCGGGTGCGCTCGATCCTCGCCAGCAGCCGCGCGGATGAAATCTACAACCGCAAGCAGAGGGTTGTGGTGCTGGTTTCTCGCATCCACCGCGGCGTGCTGGAGGCCCTTCGCTACGCCAAGGCCATCGCCGGCCGCGGGGAAGTGGAAGCTCTCATGGTGGACTTCCCTGATGCCTACGGGAAACCTAGCCAGGCAGTCGAGAAAATCCAAGCGGATTGGTACCGATACAGCGAAGGCGTACCCCTCCGCGTGATCTCGAGCCCCTTCCGCAAGATCGTAGAACCCGTGGTGAACGAGATCGATCGAATGCAGCGGGTGGAGCCCGAGTGCACCATCACCGTGGTCGTGCCTGAGTTTGTTCCGCGCAGCTGGTGGGAACACTTCCTGCACAACCAGACCGCCCTGCGTTTGAAGGCGATATTACTGAGAAAACCCCACGTCGTGGTGATCTCCATCCCCTATCATCTGGATCCGAATATGGAATAGAGGTCGGTGCGAACTGTTCTCTGCAGTTCTGGCTATTTTGTCGCGCTCCCGGATGCCGGTCCAATGCCCGCAGGGTCAAGTTTTTGGCGCAACGGCTTGATCCCGTTAGAGGGTATGCTCGAAGCTTCCACTTAATGAGTGCTCATGGCTCAATTCCGTCGCGTTCTGCTGGGTCGGCGTCTTGCCAGTGACGAGACCCAACACACGAAAATCAACAATTTCGTGGGACTCGCCGTCTTCAGCTCCGATGCCCTCTCCTCCGTGGCTTATGCCACCCAGGAGATCATGGCCAGTCTCTCCAGCAACCTGCAGGGGCTTTCCATCGCGGCGGCCGCGGTCCTCGCCCCGTCCCTCTTCTCGCTCGCTCCCTGGGTGGCGGTGGGCATCGCGGCCCTCCTGATCATCCTTGGCATCAGCTACCGCCAGACCATCCATGCCTATCCCACCGGAGGCGGCGCCTACATCGTGGCACTGGAGAACTTGGGTGAATACGCGGCCCTGGTGGCAGGCGCTTCTCTGCTCACGGACTACGTCCTGACCGTGGCGGCCTCAGTGTCTTCCGGCGTCCAGGCCATCACCTCCGCCTTGCCTTACCTCCATGGTCACAATGTGACGATCACCATCGGCTGCATCGTCTTCATCGCCATCGCCAACCTGCGGGGGGTGAAAGAGAGCGGAGCCATCTTCAGCGTGCCCACGTACGGCTTCGTCGCACTAATGATGATCATGCTGGTGACCGGCATGGTGCGGGCGTTCGTCAACGGCGGCCCCACACCCCAGCAGGTGCAGAATTCCGTTGAACAGGCCACAAATCTTTCCGGCTTTGCCATCGTATGGATCTTCATGCGGGCCTATTCCGCGGGGTGCACGGCCCTGACGGGCGTGGAAGCCATCTCCAACGGCGTGCAGGCCTTCCGGAATCCAGCGGAACGGAATGCCGCCAAGACCATGATCTGGATGGTGCTGCTCCTTGGCATCATGTTCCTGGGTATCACCTTCCTGTCCCATCGCTTGGGTGTGGTGTATGCCCACAGCTCGGATCCCTCCATCGTCGCGGAATCCTTGCTCTCAAAGCTGGCCAAAGTCATCTATGGAGATGTGAGCCACGGTCTGCCGAAAGTGATGTACCTCCTCACTCAGGGTTTCACCTTCGCCGTCCTGGTGGTGGCTGCCAACACGGCTTATGCGGACTTCCCCCGCCTTGCGGCCCTGATGGGCCGGGATGCCTACTTGCCCAAGCAGTTCGCCAGCCAAGGGGACCGGCTCGTGTTCTCCAATGGCATCATCATCCTCACCTTCGTCTCCTGCTCACTGGTTTGGCTGCTCCACGCCAACACGGACCTGCTGCTGCCGCTCTACGCCCTGGGGGTGTTCACGGGCTTCACCCTCAGCCAGACGGGCATGGTCATCCACTGGATCAGGCTCAAAAAGGAAGCCGCCCATTGGCGCACCAAGGCCTTCATCAATGGCTTAGGCGCCATCACGGCAGGCATCGTCATGCTGGATATCGCCATCACCAAGTTCGTCCATGGTGCTTGGGTGGTCGCGGTGTTGATCCCTGTCATGGTGATGTTCTTCTTCCGGATCCACCGTCACTATATCGGCCTCACCGCCAAACTGGCCGCGAGCCGCCTGGACGCGGTGCTACCTAGCAAACACCATGCGATCGTCCTGGTCTCCAGTATCCACAAGGGCGTGGTCCAAGCCCTGCGCTACGCTCGCCTCATCTCAGGGGATCGCGTGGAGGCCCTCACCGTGGATCTTGGCTCTGATGGCTTCAATGAGAGTCCGGCCATCCAGAAGATGCGCGCTGATTGGATGCACTATGGCATGGGCGTGCCCTTGCGCAGCATACCCAGCCCCTACCGGAAGGTGGTGGAACCGATCATCGATGAGATCGAGCGCTTCCAGCAGGCCGAACCCGAGGTCTGCCTCACGGTGATCCTGCCGGAATACGTGACCTCCAAATGGTGGGAGCGCTTCCTGCACAACCAGATGGCCTTCCGCATCAAGGCCATGCTGATGCTCCGCCCCAATGTGATCGTGACCACGGTGCGCATGCATATACCGGACTGAGGCTCCAGCTTCAACAAAGGTAAAGGAAACCGCGAATTTCGCGAATGAACGCGAATGGTAACGGAACAAGGGCGGCCCGAGCCAAGCTTGCATTCGCGCAAGCGCTTATTCGCGCCATTCGCGGTTCCAGATCCCGTTGCCGGACCTACCGCATCCGAGGTAGGGGCCTCGTGAGGATCTCCTGTCCCGTCAGGATCTCCGCCAAAGTGCGATGGTAGGGCGTCAGCACCATGCAGAAGAAAGAAATGGGGAACAGGGCGACGGAAACCAGATGGAACAGCGAAAACGCGATTCGGCGCTCGGGCTGGGTGGAATCCAGGAGCAGGCCCATGGATCCCATGATGGGCGACTGCCCCACGAGGGTGATGGGCACCATCTCGAAGGCCCAGGAGATGGCGAAATGGATGGGCAAGAGGAAGTGCCAGAGTTCGCCATATAGTCGGGTTAGACTCACGGCCGCCAGCCAGGACGCCACCAGGGCGAGCATGAGATTGAGGCCCAGCAGCACACCCGCTTCCGCCACTTCCAGACGCACCAGGGGCCAGAATGATTCGTATTCCGCAGCGGCTTCGTCTTCAAGCTCCGTATGGGCGGACTCCGCCATGACCGGGGCAGTTGCAAGGACTGCCTCCGGTTCGACCACAGTCACCGGATCCACCCGCCCCAAGGCTGGAGTTGAAATGGCCGTCTTGCGGGGGCCCGCCAAGCGAGGGTCAGCCTTGCGGGGGTCCGGTACAGGCCTTGACTGCAGGGCACTGGCCTGGAACAGGAGTGGCCGCGGAAGCATGTGGCGAGCCAAACCCAACCCGCATACAGGACATTCCAGAGCCAGCGGGGAGAGCCGGTGGCGACAGCTCGGGCAGTGCGTTCGGAGGTTCAAGCCATCAACCTAGCAACTGGATCCAGGAAGCGCGTTCGTTCCTGGGAAGGGCTTGGATGCGAGCGAGAAGCAGCAGCTTGACGCTCCAGGATTTATCCTCTGGAAACATCGCCCGGACACGGCGCAGGCGGGTTTCGGCTTCGGTCCATCGCTCCTTGGAAGCATACGCCTGGATCATGGCGCCATATAGGCGGCTCGCGCGTTCCCAGAGGATCTGGTCATCAGGATTCTGGCTCAACAGCGCGGTTATGGTGCGATCGGCGGACTCCAGATCGCCGTTGCGAAACTGCTTTTCGAAATCCCCGAGGGTGGCTGACGGCGCCGCTGCCTTGGCCAATTCGGCCTTCGCCCGCTCCAACACCTGACTGGAAGCCGCATCCCCAGGATTGCTTCGCAGAATTTCCTTGGCCCGGAGATAGGCTAGCAGCGGATCGTCGCCCAGGGCGGATTGCGCCTCCTTTTGAATCTCTTCGGGGGATTGCTGAAGGCTCGCGATCGCGGAACTGCGTGATATTGGGGAGACGGCATTGGCCTTGAAGGCGGCCACGGTCCGATTCAGCGCTTGGTCCTTCCGGTTCTGGAGGAAGTAGAAGGTGCCAATCACCAGGATCACCAGACCGGCGATGGTTCCCAGAATGAAGGCAGGTGAAGCCATCCAACTCGGCAGGGCAATCCCCTGCAGGAGCTCGGGCAGATTCAACCCCTTGCGCACCTTATGGGTTCCAGAAGTCAGGCCCGGGGGAGGAGTTACTGGGCTAGATTCCGCTGCCACGGACGGCTCTTCAAGGGCGAGTTCCACAGGGGGCATCGGCACTGGTGCGTTCTGTGGAACCCGGGACTGGAGTCCAGGGAAGTCGCGGTCCGACCGTCTCGAGGATGGGGAGGTGGGAACGGGACGGTCCGCAGACACTTCCAGATCCCGTCGCGCCATGGCCAGATAGGCTTCCGCATCCGTGTGGCCAGGAACCAAATCCAGGGCCTGCTGCCACTTCTGCGAGGCTTCTTGGATCATGCCCAGGTCGTAGAGCTGCACGCCGTCGCGGATGAGGCCATCAAGGCGCTCGTCCTCGGCACCAGCCACCGGTAAGGATTCCGTCGCCACGGCTTCCCCCGCAGTGATCACAGGCCTGGCACCCGCTTCCAGGGGAGGCAGTCCCAGCTCCTTCCGCGCATCCTGGACATAGGCCTTGGCAAGGGAGTGGCCTGGATCATGGGCCAGGATCTGCTCCCACTTCTTGAGCGCATCCTCCATCTGACCCATGTCGAAAAGGGTGCAGCCATCTCGGAGCAGGCGATCACTATCCACCTCCCGTTCGGGAGCCGCCGTGGAACCGGAAACAGGACCACGAGGGCCTGGAGTGGGAGACCCGGCCGCAGGAGCTCCTTCCTCGGAGCTGGGCTGCCCGAGGGTTCTCTGGGCACCGTTGATGTAGCCCTTGGCCAGGACATTCTCGGGTTCCTTGGCCAGGACCTGGACCCAGCGCCTGAGCGCTTCTGCCACGTGTCCCGCATCATAGAGCGCACAGCCCTGCTCCAGGAGCCCTGTGACTTCAGGGTCCCGGGACGCGGGAGGGGCGCCTTGGGCGGTCTGGGCCTCACCGGCTTCCCGGTTGGGCTGCTGGCTCACCAGTCCGTCCTGGGTGGCCCGAGCGTCGAAATACAGCTTCACCTTGTAGAGCCCGGCCCGCGCGATTTCGTGGTCGGGCTTTTTCTTGAGGATCGCCTGCCAGATCTGGCCGGCCGGCACGATGTCGCCGGATTCGAAAAGATCGGCCGCGCGCTTGAGGTAGGACTCGAAGGGGTCTGAAGCCGCTGCCATGACTCAATCCATGTTAAGGGAATCTTCCTTGCGGATCAGGAGCATGAAGGTGCTCTTGCCGCAGGTGAATTCCTGGCGATCCACGAGCTGGATCATTCCGAAGATCTGGATGCCATCCACGAAGGTACCGTTGGTGGACCCCAGATCCGTGAGCCAGACGGTCCCGTCAGTGTGGATGTCCAGGGTGGCGTGACGGCGGGAGGTCTCTGGGTCCTTGGTGACGACGTCACCCTCCTCCCGGCCGATCAAGGTCCGGTTGGAATCCAGCACCTTCACCAAAGAGGCCTGGGGGCCACTCAAGTAAGCCAAGCTGATCCGCATGCCCGGGGGGGCATTGCCCCGGATCCCCGCGGCCGCCAGCATGGCCTCACGGTCATAGCGAGCAGCCGTCTCCTGACCCGTGAGCTGGGCGTCGGAATCCGGCTGGAAGATGGGCGGCGGGGGGATGGGTGGCAGGCCCTCTGGTTCAGGGGAACGACTCAGCTTGGCGACGTAGGCGGCCGCGTTGAAGACGGTCGTGGGAGCCGGAGCGTAGGAGGGATTCTCCGCCTCGAACACGTGCGCACACTTGGGGCATCGGAATCGCTTGGACCGCGCCCCCTGGAAGCGCGCTTCATCGTACTGGAAGCGGGCGGAGCAGGATGGACAGACAACGATCATGGTTTCCTCTGGAGCCTGGGCCCAGTATAGGACGCATCCCTAGGGGGCGTATTGGAATGTCGGTGCCAGCACGGCTCCTAAGCCCGGGCCCCCGCCTGCAAGACCAAGTTATCTATAGACAACGGCTTAGCTTCTGACAAAGGCTCACTTCTTTCGGGTGGCGAAAAAACTGAACTCGGAGCGCAGGGTGATCCCCTCGGGAACCTTGAATCCCGAAACAGCGACGGGCATGGGCTGATTGATCTGCAGGGGCCCCAGTTCCAGGAACCAGGAGTCACCCCCCCGTTCGATCCACTGCACTTGGCGGGGCAGGTAGGTTTCCTGATCCACCCAGATCTGCATCAACTCCATGCGCTTCTTCATGGAGAGACTGCGGGGGCTCAGGGTCAGCTGGTAGGTGTTTCCCGCCTCCTTGGAATCCGCGCAGGCAATGGAAAAGTAGTCCGACAAGTAAGAGAGTTTCTGTCCCAGCCCCAAAAACTGTCGGTTGGCGTTCCGCAAATACCCGATCTTCAACATTTCACCCTCTTTCGTCCCCGGACTGAAGGAGATCAGGGCCTTGGGAGTCAGGTGAAGGATCAGATCCTCGGGCGGGGCGAAGGCGAAATGAACAAATTCAGAACCCTGGATGTACAGGGTGCCCTTGGTTACGGTCGGTGTCTTCAGCAAGGCCCGCCGGGTGGTAAGGGTGAAAGGCGACTGCAGCGTCGCGACCTTGGCCTGGGCCGCATCAAACCGCTCTACCACCTCCCGTACAGCGGGGGCTGCGGTAAGCGGCAGGGCCAGAAGTAGCGCCCCAAGACACCACTTCCGCATTAATTCACCACCATCGTCGCACCCTTCATGGGCCGATCCTGGCCGAATTGGAAGCCTAGACCCACCAGGAAGGACGCGGTCCGGAATTGGACGGATGCACCCGCATTGATGATCGCCACAGCTCCGATCTTCTTGCGCTCGGCTCCGACCACGAACGTGACGCTTTGGTTCGCCGCGACCCGCAGCGAGACCGCCGCGGTGCGCTGGTTCACCGGGAAGGGCATGCGCTGGGCGTCGTTCACATCCATCTCGGCGCTGAGTTTCGCCAGGCTGCCGATGTCCACCTGCACACCCAGCCGCACTTGGGGCCGCTCATACACATCCCACAGGTGCTTCTGATTGAGGCGATCGAGAGTGCCCCCTAAACGGACGCCAGGCACCATTTCGTAGGTGAAACCGAAATCGATGGCCGCAGTCGTAGCTTTCTTTGGCATATCGTTGAAATCGAAGGGGTTCGGCCCCCCCGATAGCGCCAACTGGGAGCCCGCGGGATTCAGGTACTGCGTCTGGGTGCCCAACTTCCAGCGCTCGAGTCGCAGGGAGAAGCCTATGGCCGTGCCCTGATCCAGGCTGCCGATGCCGACAGCGACACGGTCCACCGCGCTGCGGCGAACATCTGCGCGGGTGTTGCCCAAGGGGTTCTGGTCCGTGAAGGCAAAGAAACTGCGCTGGTCCTCATGGGAGAAAGAGGCGTTGCCGGTCTTGTCCAGATAAGCCAACCCGAAACTCCGGGTGCGGAGGGCCCAGGGGGAATCCGAGAGTCTTCGGAGCTGGTCTGCGTTCACTGCGGTGGCAGTTGCCCCGATACCGATCTCGTCGAACACGGCCTTGCTGTTTTTGCTGCGCTGATCCCCGTCCACGTAGGTCGCGTAAACCGCAGGCTGGGGCTGGGGCTGATCAAACCTGGCCGGGTTTCCTGAAGGGCTGACCCCTTCGGAAAACACCTTGGAGCCCCCGAAAGTGGTGCCATCCAAGAAGAGCGGCGTCTGGGCCAAGGCTGGAATCGAACCGAGGGCCACGAGCACGGGAAGGAATCGTATCGGTTTCATGCAGCCATCCTGAGCGCTTTAGAAGTTGTTCGCAAGCGCCAAGGGGTCCTTTTGCCTGGCCACATGGAGTTCCGTTCCAGAGCCACGCAGCACTTCTTCCGCAGAAAAACGGGCCAGCTCCGGGTCGTTGTTCTGCTCGCTGAGATGGGCCAGCACCACGGTGCGAAGGCGCGACGAATGGCATCGCCTCAGCAGGTCCGCTGAAGCCTCGTTGGAAAGGTGCCCCACGCGGCTCAGGATCCGGGCCTTGAGGGGCGGTGGATAGGAACCTTCCCGCAACATCTGAACGTCGTGATTGGACTCCAACACAAGCAGATCCAGGTCCTGGCAGTGATCCACCACCAGCGCCGTCGGCTGCCCCAGATCCGTAACGACCGCTGCAGTGAAACCGGTTCCTTCGATCCGATACGCCACGGAATCCACCGCATCGTGGGGGGTGGAAAAGGGCAGCAGCCGCCACCCCTCCCAGTCGAGGGCGTGACCTGCCCGCAAGGGGATCCAGCGGGAAGGGGGAATCTCCAGATTGTGGATCCGTTCGATGGCCGCAAGGGTTTCCGCCGTAGCCATGAAGATCCAGTTGGTGCGCCGCAGCAGCACCGGAATGGCCGCGATGTGATCCGAGTGCTCGTGGGTGAACGCCACGGCCTTCACCAGGCCAAGGTCCCATTCCAGCGCTGCCAACCTCGTACGGATCTGCAGGAAAGAGATGCCAGCATCAATGAACAACGTCCGCTCCCCATCCGAGAACGCATGACAGTTCCCCTTGGATCCCGAGGCGAGGGAGGCGTAACGCATCTAGACAGGATAGAACGGAGTTGAGCCCACCTGCCTGAATACCCAAGGA
>JANYIU010000140.1 GCA_025361955.1 Holophagaceae bacterium | reverse complement strand
CTGTTTTCGATCCTGCAGAAATGGCCCATGGGCCCGTTCCTGGATCTATTTGGAGGCACGGGGGCTGTGGCCATGGAGGCCTATTCCCGCGGCTACGAACCGGTCATCTGCATTGAGCAGTCCCCGGCAGCCTTGCGGCTGGCCGTGGCCAATACACGCGGAACCAGCGTGCAGGTGCTGAGACAAGACGTAGGTAAGCTGCAGTCCACGGATTTTCCCCAGCAGGCCGTCATTTTCGTGGATCCTCCCTATCAGGCCTCACCCGTCCTGTGGTCCAAACTGGCCCCCAGACTCGCATCGTGCCTGCTCCCGAGTGGAGTTCTGGTCTGGGAGACCGAGTACCGGACGCAGCTGTCGACCCCTGCTGGCCTCTCCCTGGAGGAATCCAGGCCTTATGGAGCCGCGTGTTTCCACTTTTTCCGGCGGTAGACTCCTTACCATGCCTAGGCTCTCCATCAAGACCAAGCTGAGTGTCGCCATCAGCATCCTCGTGCTGAGCTTCGTGGCGTTCAATGTGGGCTATTACCCCAAGAGGATGGAACGGCAGATCAGGACCCATTCCGAGATGAACGCCCGGCAAGTGGCCGAAGCTGTGGGACAGGCCCTTGTGCCGGCTCTTACCGCCAAGGACGCCGAAGCCATCTCCCAGGTCTTGGAAGGGCTCAGAAACATACCTTCCTACAGCTTCTGCGCCGTATTCGACGAGCAGGGCCGCCGCGTCGGGTTCAGTCCTGCCACCCCGGACTGGGTAGTCAAGGATTTCTCGCGTTTACAGGGGCTGTCCAGGGCCATGATCCGAGAGGATGGAATCCTGTTGGCGACAGCTCCGATCTTTTACCGCAAGCCTTACCACGACCAGGAAGGGACGCTTGTCATCGGGTTCAAGACCACGGAGATCCAGCAAGCCGTTCGCGATAATATCAAGCTTGGGTCGTGGGTCGGCTTGTCCGCCCTGATCCTGGGGGTGGCTGCCGCGGTCTACTTCTCCAACCAGTACATCCTGCCTGTGCTTCAGCTCACGGAAGCTGCCCAGCAGGTGGCCCAGGGGAATCTGGATGGCAAGCCTGTGAGGGTACACACCAATGACGAGCTGGAGGATCTCAGCCGCAGCTTTGAAGTGATGACTGCTCGACTACAGGTTTCCAGGGATGAGATCGCTCGGCAGAACCGGCTGCTGGAATCCCGGGTGCAGGAGCGCACCCGGCAGCTCATGGCAACCATCTGGGAACTGGAGGAGATCCGTTCCAACCTGGAGAATCTGGTCCTCGAGCGCACCCGCGGGCTGGAACAGAGCCGCGCGGAACTGAAAGCCTGGGCCGCTACCCTGGAGGAGAAGGTGCGCGAGAAGACTTTGGAACTGACGGAGCTCAACGCGAACCTGCTGGCGAGTTTCCAGAAACTCCAGCAGGTCGACGGGATGAAGGACGAGTTCCTGGCCAATATGAGTCATGAACTGAGGACGCCCTTGAACGCTGTGATCGGCTTCTCGGGTCTCCTGCTCCAGGAAAGCACCGATCGCATCACTGAGGACGTGAAAGAGGATCTGCAGATCATCCTGCAGAATGGCCGCAGCCTTCTCTTCATGATTGATTCCATTCTGGATCTCTCCAAGATCGAGGCTGGCAAGTTCGAGCTGGAGCAACAGGAGATGGATCCCCTGCCCATCCTCGAGAACTTGCGTTCTCTCGCGACGGCCCTGATCCTGGCCCGCCCCATCCGCTTCTCGTATACCCCGCCTCCCTGGCGGGTTACAGTCAACGGCGATCCGCAGCGCTTCAAACAGGTACTCACGAATCTGGTCGGCAACGCCCTGAAGTTCACCGAACGAGGAGAGGTTTCAGTTTCTGTGGACAAAGGGGATGGGGTGCTTAGGATCGCGATCAAGGACACGGGCATCGGAATGAACCGCGAGGAGATTGGCAGACTCTTCAAGCCTTTCCAGCAGGTGGACGGCAGCATCACCCGGCGGTTCGGAGGCACAGGCCTGGGATTGGCCCTCTCGCAGCGACTGATCGAACTCATGGAGGGGCGCATCACCGTGGCAAGCGTAAAGGGGCGAGGAAGCACCTTTGTAATCGAGTTGCCGATCCTGCGTGAAGAGGTCGCATGAGTGAGCGCGGGCCCCTCAAGATCCTGTACATCGAGGATAATCCCATCAATTGGCGATTGGTGCAGCGCTTGCTCAAGCAAGCCGGTTACGACCTGTATTGGGCCGAGGATGGACTCAAGGGCTATGATCTGGCGCTGGAGATCAAACCCGATCTGGTGCTCCTCGATATCAACCTGCCGGGATTATCCGGTTTCGAGGTGGCTTCCAAGTTCCGGCAGCATCCGGAAATCTCAGGAATCCCCTTGGTGGCCCTCACCGCCAAGACGCAGAAAAGTGATCGGGAGACGGCCCTGGTGGCGGGTTGTGACGGGTTCATCCCGAAACCCATCGATCCCTTCACCTTTGTCAAGCAGGTGGAGAGCTATCTCAGCGGCTACCGGGAGCAGATTGGAAAGGCCAGAGAAGGCCCGGCCCTCCGTCATTTCAATGTCCAAGTTCTGGAACACCTGGAGGTCCAACTCAAGGAATCCCAGGATGCCAATAGGAAGCTGCTGGAAGCGCAGGGTGACCTGGAACTCCGGAACCGGAGTCTGGCGCGACTGCTTGCGCTGGCCCAAGGCATCCTCGCGGAGCGGGATGCGAAGACCCTTCTCCGTCGGATTCTCGAGCAAGTCCGCATCGAGGTCCGGGCCCAGAGTCTGTGCGCCTATCGCATCCATTCCAGCGAGGGCTATTGGGAAGGCCTGCGCTGGAACGGCCGGGCTTTCGAAGATACCCCTACTCTGGCCAACACGCATGGGTTCCTGACCCGGGCCCGGCAGGTGCAACCAGGGACGATCCTCCGTGGGGCCAAGTTGCGCGCGTCCCGCATCTGGGAGGAGGGGCTCCAGCTTGGCATATGGAAGCCTGGGGCGGATGGCAGCCTTCTGCTGCTGAGGGATCGCCAGGACGAAGGCGAAATCTGGGGTTTCTGGGCCTTCGAACGCGAGGAGTCGGAACCATTCCAGGCTGTGGAACTGGAGGTGATGTCCCTCCATGCCAGCATCGCCCAGGTGGCCATCGAGAACGCGGAACTCATCGAGAACCTGGACGAGAGCTCACGGGCCCTGGCCTCCAGCTATGAGCGCATGGAGTCCGCATACCAGGATTTGCACAAAGCCAAAGTGGAGTTGAGCCGCCAAGACCGCCAAGTACTGCTGGAGGACCTTTTCTATAAAATCACGCAACGCCTGGAGACGCCTGTGCTCACTTTGCACATGCAGAGCGAGACCTTGGAGCAGCTGATCCGCCAGCAAGGTGAGCTGGACGCTGCCGGCGACATGACCCGCTCCGTTGGCGAAATTCGGGAGGCCGTCGCCAAGGTCGAAGGATTGCTGAAGGCCTTACTGAGGCGCGCCGGGAAAGAAGGCACTGCACCGGAATGGCTCAATCTGTGTGACCTACTGCAGCAGGAGATCGAACTCTTGCAAGCGGAGGGTGCGATCCCCGGCGAAGTTGCGACGAGCGTCGAGCTGAGATCTCACAGAGCCCTGATCTTCGGTGTCTACGGTGATTTCGCCAAGCTGCTCTCGAACCTAATCCAGCACTCCCTAGGCGGGCCCACCCCTTCACAGGCATTGAAAATCCGCGCATGGGAGGAAGATGACCGCTTCCATATCGAGCTGCTCGATGAGGGGGGGCCCATTCCTCCCTCGGAACTGGAGGGGGCCTTCGAACCGTTCTCGGAACTCCATCAGCAGGTGGTCATCGGCGTCCGTGCGCCCGGAAGCAGTCTGGCCCTCAGCAAGCAGCTTCTGGCCACCTACCACGGTGAAATCGAGCTCCGCAATGAAGGGGAAGGCACCCTCCTGCGTCTGCACTTCCCATTGAAGTGATTCCATTTCGAGATCGTCTGGAAATGATGTACCACCAAGACCAACCAGAGGCACTCAATCCGGCAAGGCATTAATTTGAATTCCTTGGAGAAGCCGCAAAGCCACCTTGGGGGTGATGAATTAGGTTTTCAAGGCAGATCCGACTCAGAGGATCTCGATCCAGCCCCACTGATGATCGCCCCAGTCGTCTCGGCGCAAGGACCAGAGCAGGTCAGGTTCGCAGACGGTGCAGAGGTTAACCGAGCCATCCTTGGCGGCAGCCAGGCCTAGAGCGAGGGCTTGGCTGCGCAGGAAGCCTTGAAGATCCAGATGGGGACGCCCTCGCTGGCCCGCGCAGCGCAGGCCAGCCTCCCAAGCAGGGTCCTTCTCTGCGGCCTGGATCACTTCTTCGCCTACTTCGAAGTGGCACTTCTGGATGGAAGGACCCAACGCCCAGGCCAGATTCGACGGATCTCCACCCTGGTCCCTAAATTGCTCCACGCAGACCCTCAGGATGCCAGGGGCATCGCCCGTGCCGTTCCCGCCCACGGCGCTGCGCCATCCGGCGTGAAGGGCGGCGACCCAGGGCAGGGCCTCGATCTGACCTGCCAGCAGAATCGGCACGCAGTCCGCGGTGCGCACACCGATCCGGTAGCGCGGCTTCATGGTCCAAAGGCCGTCCCCCTCCTGCAGCTCTTCCGAGGCTTCCTGGATCACCGTGCCATGGATCTGATGCAGTCGCCGCAGCGAAGGAGGCCAGGGATCGTCCTGCTTGGTCGAGAATCCCCACGCCAGTGGGAAAGGTGTGGGGATGGCCGGGGTCAACATAACTTTTTGAACCTTTCGGTGCGGAAACAATACTGGAAACCGCGAATGACGCGAATACGCGTTGCACGCTTGCGCGAATGAAAGCGCGGTATGGGTCTATCTTTTCCTGTTTGTATTGGCGTTCCTTGGCGAAATTCGCGGTTTCTTAATTTTAAATCGCGAAAACAGGGTTCAGTGGGGCCACAGCATCACCAGGAGGCTGATATCGGTGATGGCCCAGGCGACCAAACCCCGGTACATGCCTGCCTCGTGTTGCTTGGGAGACCAAGTCTTCCAGCCCATCAGCCAGGGCAGCAGCACCCCTAGCCAAGCGCCAAAGGAGACCAGAAGGGGGAAGGGATTCTGGCCGTTCCGCAGCAGGCCTGAGCTGAACCAGAGGTGGGCTGCGATGGCCATACCCACCGCCAACCAGAGGCTCAGCGACTCGCCCAGCTTGATGACCAGGGTCCGATCCCCCCGGGCGCGGTCCTCCTCGATCTGATAGATCTGGGTCAGGGGATAGAGCGCGCCGAACAGGAACGCGAAACCAATCGTCACATGCACGAAAGCGGTGGAGAGCGGGGTGCCCGTCAGCCCCCAACCGGCCATGGGGGTGAGCAGCCCGAAGCCTACGCAGTTGATCGCCATGTCCCAGCCGGGCCGGGCCTTCAGACGGATGGGGGGAACCGAATAGAGCACGGCCATCACTACACAGACAGCGTTGCTCCAGGCGAAGACGGGCGGAAGCAGGAAGCCCAGGAGCAGGGCAATGATGAGCATCAGGGCCGAGACGTGTAGGAGGAATCTGGGGGGTTTGGGAGGCTGGCGGAGGTAGCCGATATCTCCCTCGTCAAGATCGAAGGCGCTGTTGATGGCCAGCGTGCCACCGTTCAACAAAGCCACGAAGACGAACCAGCCCAGGACCGTGGCCTGCCAAGGGACCCGGAGCCCCGCGGCCAGGAACGTCCCCAGCAGGAAGTGGGCGGTCATGATGGGCCATTCCATGGGACGGAGATGCAGGAGATAGGCCAGGGTCTCGTCGCCGAGCAAGCGCTTGAGGGCCGTGCGGATGGGGAAGGACGGGTGTGCCATGGCTCTTCGAGTGTGCCAGGAAGGCTCTGAAAAATGCAGGGGTTCGCGCCCAACTTGAACTCCAAGGGATCTTGGATATGGTGAGTAGATTGGAACTTTTCGTTCTGGGGAATTTAAATCGGATGAAGCCTGAACGCAGATTAGTCGCCGTGCTGATCGATCTCGACGGGACCTTAATGGATACCGCGCCGGATCTGGCTGCGGCGGTCAATCGCATGCGCCGGGATTTCGGACTGCCTGAATTGTCCATCTCGCGCATCGCCGCATTCGTGGGCAAGGGGGCCGACATCTTGATTCATCGGGCGCTACCGGACGACTTGAAGGGTCATCTGGAAGCCTCGCTGCATGCAAGGGCCCGGACGCTCTTCTACCATCACTACCATGCGGTCAACGGCTCGGCGACGGTTGTCTTCGACCGCGTTCCTGAGGCCTTGCAGTTGATGCTGGATGCGGGTTTGAAGCTCGCCTGCGTAACCAACAAGCCGCGCGAGTTCACGCTCCCCTTGCTGGATCGGTTGCATCTGGCAAGCTACTTTTTCGCCATCGTGGCCGGGGACGACGTCCAGGCACCCAAGCCCCATCCGGAGCTCCTCCTTACCGCCTGTGACCGCCTTGGCGTGGCAACAGGAGCAGCCTTGATGATCGGCGATTCCAGCAACGATGTGCTGGCCGCTCGGGCTGCGGGCATGGGGACGGTGCTGGTGGAGACGGGTTACAACGAGGGAGCCTCGGTGACGGCCCTCAGGGGGGAACCTGGAGTC
>JANYIU010000101.1 GCA_025361955.1 Holophagaceae bacterium | reverse complement strand
ACCCCGCCTTTCTGATTCGCCAGTACAACGATGCGTGCGGTCATCCCAGGGCTCCGCTCCGGGGGCCCAGAGGGGCAGCAGAGCGCTGGATGACTTCTCGGATCAAGGGACAGCCTCGGGTGTGGAACACGCCAGGATAGCACGTTCCACACCTACGCCAGGCGAGCTTCAAGCAAGGCCGCTAGAGCAAAATATCTTCGCCATTGCGATGGTTGTCCGGCATGACGGGCCCTAAAAAAATATCCAGAAAAGCCTTGGTTATTTCGTAGCGGCTTCTAGGCCTAGCGAGGCATCAGGCACGAAGGTAGCGAGAATGCGGACTCGCCCGGAGAGCCAAAGCTCCCGCCAGGACCCATCCTCTTCAATCTCCACGGACACATCCACCGGATCAGCACCCATGGGTTGCAATCGCCACGAAGAAAGGCCCGTGCGTTTAGCCATCCAGGCCGCCGCCACGGCGCACCCGGTGCCGCAGCAAAGCGTCTCGCCTTCGACTCCTCGTTCCCAGGACCTGATGCGTGCCAGGCCCCTGCCCATGGGCTGAAGAATGTTCACGTTGGTACCCTCCCTGAACGCCGGGTGATGACGCAGGGGCGGTGCATATGCAGGCAGATCCACAGAATCCACATCCGCTACCTCTATGACCAGCTGGGGATTCCCCACAAACCCGAAGGCAGCCGGTTCCATCAACTGGGTTGGCACCGTCGTCAGGCAGAACCCTGGGCCTTCCGGCATTCGGATACCTATTTGAAGGTCGGGGCTGGCGGTGAATCGGCGCAATCGGATGGTCTCCCCGCTGGAGAGGGCATCCACGAATTCCGGCCCCGGCGCTCCTTGAAGCGCAAGGGCCGCACGGCTGCCATTGGAGCAAAAGGAGAATGCGCCATCCGCATCCCAGTGATCCATCACCCATGGCCTGTCCGGAGCTGGCGCTTGAAGGCAAAAGATCCCATCCAGCCCAAGTCCGGAGCCTTTGGCACAGAGAATCCTCGCCCACCTGGGCCCATCGAAGGAATCGGGCAAATCGCCAGCCCACGCGAAGGCGAAGATATTGCCAGATGCCGACGCGATGCTGAACAATGCGCTGCTCCTAACGCTTCTCGCCATGATCCCGGAAGGTGTAGACCGTCTCCCCGGGCCTGGCATACCCACGCTGCCGCGCCAGGGACTCCATCAACTCCGGGTCCTTCTCAAGGAGCCGCCTGACTTCCATCGCCAGTTCCCGATTTTTCCGGTTCAGATCAATGAGCATCTGTTGCTGCTTCAGAAACTCTTGTTCGCGCTTATGGAGCGCCGGCAGGCCGTAAGGCGACCAGAGAATCGCCACCGAAAGGAATCCCGAGATGCCGAGAACGGCCATGATGATCCGGGATTCCAGCAGCGAGTTGGTGTTCATTTCAGCTTTGGTCCGAAGGCCTCCTTGCCTGCATAGCGAGCCGCCGCACCTAGTTCCCATTCGATCTGGAGCAGGCGATTGTACTTGGCCACTCGATCGGTTCGGGTTGGGGCGCCGGTCTTGATCTGGCCGGAACCGGTGGCGACGGCGAGGTCAGCGATGAACGTGTCTTCGGTCTCTCCACTGCGGTGGCTGATAATCGCCCGGTAGCCTGCCTTGTGGGCCATGTCCACAGCCCTCAGGGTTTCCGTGACCGTGCCGATCTGGTTCAGTTTGATGAGGATCGCGTTGGCGATGCCTTGCTTGATGCCATCGGCGAAGATCGCAGGATTGGTGACAAAAATATCGTCCCCCACGAGTTGGGTGGCCACGCCCAGTTTGTCCGTGAGGAGCTTCCAGCCTTTCCAGTCGTCCTCAGCCATACCGTCTTCGATGGTGAGAATCGGATGGCGATTCACGAGACCCGCATAATAGTCCGTCAACTGGGCAGAAGACTTCTTTGCGCCTTCGAGGCGATAACCGTCCTTTTGATGGAACTCCGAGGCCGCCGCGTCCAAACCCAGGTAAATATCCTTGCCAGGCTTGAATCCGGCCTTTTTAATCGCTTCCTCTATCAGATCAAGGGCTTCTTCGTGGCTTCCCAGGTTCGGGGCGAACCCTCCTTCGTCGCCGACTCCGGTGGACAACTTGCGAGCCTTCAAGACGGCTTTAAGGGCATGGTAGACCTCCGCGCCCCAACGCAGCGCCTCTGCAAAGGTAGTGGCGCCCACGGGAAGTACCATGAACTCCTGGATGTCCATGTTGTTATCGGCGTGGGCCCCGCCGTTCAGGATGTTCATCTGGGGTACCGGCAGCAGCCGGGCCGAGGTTCCACCCAGGTATCGGTAAAGGGGTTGGCCGGTGGCTTTTGCCGCGGCGTCGGCCAGGGCCATGGATACGGCAAGAATGGCGTTGGCGCCCAGTTCTGCCTTGTTTTCGGTGCCGTCAAGGTCGCACAGAAGGTCATCCAGTTCCGCCTGCTGGAGTCCGTCCAGGCCCTCCAACGCCTCGTTGATTTCAGTGTTGATCGACTGAACAGCCCCCAGAACACCCTTGCCCAGGTAGCGCTTTTTATCCCCATCCCGCTTTTCCAAAGCCTCGCGTGTGCCAGTGGAAGCACCCGAAGGAACCAAGGCCTGGCCAAGAAAAGATAGCCCTGTGCTGCTTTTCAGTTCCACTCGTGCAAGGACCGTAGGGTTCCCCCTGCTGTCCAGGACTTCCAGGGCCGAGACTCGATCGATGAGATTCATACCCACCACCCAATTCAAGAGACCGAGCGTGAGGCCAACCAGGAGGTAGGCCATCACGCTCGGTCGGTTAGGGTCTAAAAAAGGCCCGTTACTGTATTACTTCTTCTTGGCGGCGGCCTTTTTGGGCGCGGCTTTCTTGGCGGCCGGTTTCTTGGCAGCGGCTTTCTTCGGGGCTGCCTTCTTGGCTACAGCTTTCTTCGCGGCCGGTTTCTTGGCGGCGGCTTTCTTCGGGGCTGCCTTCTTGGCGGCGGCTTTCTTCGGGGCTGCCTTCTTGGCGGCGGCTTTCTTCGGCGCTGCCTTCTTGGCGGCGGCTTTCTTCGGCGCTGCCTTCTTGGCTGCGGCTTTCTTCGGTGCTGCCTTCTTTGCTGCGGCTTTCTTCGGCGCTGCCTTCTTGGGGGCTGCCTTCTTG
>JANYIU010000089.1 GCA_025361955.1 Holophagaceae bacterium | reverse complement strand
ACGTACGGGTCAACGGGCTGTCGGTTCGGTTCGGGTGACAGCGGAGCCCGGTCTGCTTGTGAATATTCACAACCCCATCACCGTTGAGGTAGCCCTTGAGGCGCGTCCGGAAGGCTTCTCCGGTAGGTATCGTGTCGCGGTGCGTCGATGCCATCATGGGGACCGGCATAGCCATGATCCGCTCTACGGCGGCTTCGTTTTTCATCACGCCTGTCAACATGCGGCTGACACCCTACCAGTAGCATCCGGCTTGTGCGTACCAGGCATGTGCGGATGGATACCTACCACCCACATGCGGATGGATACCTACCACGGAATGGGCTTCGTTCGTTGTTCTTGACGCGCCTCCTGCTGTTCTGTTGGCAGGAGGCAATGAATGGAACGACTCAAGATGCATCAGATCAAGGACATACTGTACCGCCTGCGGCAAGGACAATCGGAGCGTGGCATCGCCTGGGACCTTAACATGTCCCGCGACACCGTGCACCGTTACCATATCTACGCCCGTGAACTCGGGTATCTGACCGGTGACTGTGCGTTGCCGGACGAGACGGTTCTTCAGGAGCGGCTTGGCCCCGCCGTTTCTCCACCACGGCAGATCTCGGGGTTGGAGCCGTATCGCGACCTCATCGTTTCGTGGCTTGAGGATGGCCGGGAGAAGATGGTGATCCACCAGACCCTGACCGATCACCACGGCTACACCGGCAGTTACAGTTCGGTGCTTCGGTTTGTCCACCAGGTACGGCCTGTGACGCCGGAGGTGTTCGTGCGGATCGAGACTTCGCCCGGACAGCAGGCGCAGGTAGACTTCGGTTCCGCCGGCCGGATTCGCGATCCGAAGACCGCGAGTTTGCGGCCGGCCTACGCGTTCGTCATGACGCTGTCGTGGTCCCGCCATATGTATGTGGAGTTCGTTTTCGACCAGTCGATCCGCACCTGGATCAGTTGCCACAGGAACGCCCTCCATTTCTTCGGGGGTGCTCCCCGTGAGATCGTGTTGGACAACCTGAAGGCGGGCGTGCTGTGGCACGCGCTGGAGGATCCAACGCTTTCTCTGCCGTACCGGCGCCTGGCGCAACACTATGGACTCCTGATCCACCCGTGCCGTCCGAGAACCCCTCGTCACAAAGGAAAGGTGGAAAGCGCCGTTCACTACGTGAAACGCAATCTCGTGGCTGGGGAGACGTTCCACGATCTCGACGATGCGAACCGGAAGGCGCACCACTGGTGTTTGCATCGCGCCGGGGTTCGCGACCATGGCACGACGCACGAGCCGCCTCTGAAACGCTTCCTGGAGACGGAAGCCGCGGCACTGCTTCCGCTGCCCCAGGAACCGTTCGATCTCCTCCGCGTGGTATCGGCGAAGGTGCAGCGTGACAGCCACATCGTCGTCGAGGGTGCGTACTACTCGGTTCCCTGCGCGTATGCCGGCCGCAGAGTGGAAGCCTACCTTTACGAGAACACGGTTCAAGTCTACGATGGCGTAAGCCTCCTGACCACTCACCCGAAGGCGAGGCGCAAAGGGGAGCGGAACACGCGATTGGAACACTACCCAGCCGACAAGGCGATTTACCTGGAGCGCACGCCCGGCGTCTGCCGGGAGCTGGCCTCCAAAGTGGGCCTCTCCTGTGCCGAGGTTGTGACGCGGTTGCTGGATTCGCGTCCCGCCGACAACCTCCGGGCTGCGCAAGCGCTGGTCGGCCTCGCCGACAAGCACGGGAGGGAGCGTCTGGAGGCTGCGTGTCTTCGTGCCCTCTTCTTCCAGGACCCGCACTACCGGCGCGTCAAGACGATCCTGTCCGCCGGGCTGGAGAACGAGCCGCTGCCGGGTCAGGTGGTCATGGCTACACCATCGCCCGCGTATCGCCACGCCCGAGGCCCGGAAGAGTTCTTCTCACCTATGAATGGTGAAGCCACCGTGGTTTCCGAGGTGGCATCGTGCTGAGCCACCCATTGCTTCCCAAACTCAAGGAACTGAAACTCTCAGGCATGCTGGAGACGATGAATGAGCGGGCACAGATGGCCGCCGACCAGAACCTCGCTCCCATTGAGTTCCTGGCGCTGCTCCTGGACGACGAGATCGACCGGCGATCCTGTAATGTCCGTCTCCGGCGCGAGAAACAGGCCGGGTTCGAGTCCGAGAAACGGCTCTCACAGTTCGACTTCGCCGCCAATCCGACCCTGGACAAGTCCCTGGTGTTGGAGATGGCGACCTGTCGCTTCATCGCCGAGAAGGGCAACTGGCTCCTTCACGGTCCAACAGGCGTCGGCAAGAGTCACATCGCGTCGGCACTCGGGCTCGAAGCGATCGGTCGCGGGTACACGGTCCAGTCTCACTGCACCCACCGGCTACTCTCGGAATTGTACGCTTCCCGGGCCGACGGCACCTACACCCGCAAGATGAACCGCTTGACGGCGGTGAACCTGTTGATCCTGGACGATTTTGGACTGCGACCCATCCCCCAACAAGGCGCCGACGATCTGTACGAGATCATCCAGTACCGCTACGAGCACGGCTCAATCCTGCTGACCAGCAACCGCGACCCCTCGGAATGGGCGGACATCTTTGGTGATTCATTGCTGGCCTCCGCCGCTCTGGACCGCCTGACGCACCACGCCCAAATCACCGCCATCACCGGCGAGAGTTACCGCCAGAGGGGGCGCAGAAAGGAGAGCGTACCAAGGACGACTGCATAATCACAACCTACGGACAACGAATCAAACCAATCCAGTGGTAGGCATCCATCCGCATGTCACTGGTAGGGATCGGGCGGATGTTGACAGGGTTGGCCCGACGCGCGATGAACGGGTTGGGTTGCGGCCGGTCCTTTTGAACCGGCCCCTCCCGGCGCGGATCCTTGCGGCTGGCTTGCTGCGTACTCGATCACGGACTTGGCTCGACTGCGATTGTTTGTTCGTCTCGCGATATTCGTGGAACCCCAGCGTGATGGGCTCTACTACTGTAAGTAGAACATACTATTTGGCAGGTGCTTTCGCTTGAAAGGATCACACATTGCAGATAAAATGGAAACCTCCCCACATCGCCCGTATCGTGGTTGCTGTGGTAGTGCTTGCCTCCGCCGCCCTGGCCCCTGCCGTGGCCGGCGAAGGCCCTCGCTTCGTCGTGAGTGGGTTCAATGCGAAAAGCATCCGGGAGTC
>JANYIU010000066.1 GCA_025361955.1 Holophagaceae bacterium | reverse complement strand
TGAAGGCCAAAAATCAACACATAAATTAAACCTGCAATCACCGGGGAAACGGCAAATGGCAAATCGATTAAAGTAATTAATATACTTTTACCTCTAAACTCAAATTTTGCAATTGCCCATAGTCCACCTTCAGTGTCTGCGCGCTAGGTCCTTGACCGATGAGGATGTCCAGCTTGCGATCTTCCATGGCCGCATAGAGCAACTCCTCGATGGCCGGAGGGAGACGGTGGATCTCGTCGATGAACAGGAATTCGCCCACATCAAGATTCGTCAGGATGGCAGCCAGATCCCCTTTTTTTTCCAGTGCTGGGGCTTGGATCACCTTGCATGGCGCCCCCATTTCGTTGGCCAGCACATGGGCCAGGGTGGTCTTGCCGAGACCCGGAGGCCCGAAGAACAGCACATGATCGAGGACGTCCCCACGCCGCTGAGCGGCCAGCAGCGCGATTTCCAGCCTCGCCTTGATCTTTTCCTGGCCGATGTATTCCCCCAGCCTCTGGGGACGCAGGCAATATTCGAACGCTTCCTCGCGCTCCGCAGGGTCCAGATCGGGATTTCGGTGAATATCCATCAAGGTTCATTGCCTCACGGACGCTAGGCTTGTGTCCAGACCTAGCCGCTTGAGCAGGATGCATTTATTGCTTCGACGCGAAGTTTGAAGCCAGGGCCGGTACCAGTTACCTTGAATATAGCGAAATCCAGGAACGGGCCATTCAGTTCCGGTCCACCCCTTCGTTCCTGTCAGGCAGGGGGGCATGTGACAGAGAGGTATTCCATCTCGATCCGCGACCGGCACGGGTTCGAGCGAACAATTCCCGTCAACCGCCCCTTGGTCCTGGGACGGCAGAGTCACAGCGATATCATCCTCTCCGATAGCATGGTCAGCCGCAACCATCTGCGCATCGAGCCATTGAATGGCGAATGGTGGGTCGAGGATCTCGGCTCCTCCCATGGCACCTACCTGGGCGAGACCCGGCTCCAGCGAATGCTCTGGGAGCCCGGTACGATCTTGCGCTTGGCGGATGGCGCCTACTATCTGACCCTGAAAGCCGAACCGGCCTTTTCTTCTGAAGTGAATCTACAGGCCATTCTCCAGACCGCCCACCTACTCACGGGGGAGATCGAACTGGACGATCTGCTGGAACAGACCTTGGAGCGGCTCCTGACCATTTCCAGCACGGACAGGGGATTTCTCATGCTGCCGGAGGCGGGCAAGCTGGAGGTGAAGGTCCAGCGCAACCTTGGCTCGGACATGGAGAAGGACATCCATCTGTCCATGTCCAGTGTCAAGCGGGTGTTCGAACAGGGTGAGGCCATCTGGATCCACAATGTGACGGCGGACGAATGCTTGATGGCCCAACAGTCCATCCTGGATCTGCAGTTGAAAACCATCCTGTGCATCCCGCTCACGGTCCAGGGGAAATGCATCGGCGTGGTCTACCTGGACAGCCGCCGCATCGTCACCGAACCCGTGGACCGGTCGACCTTCGAGGCGATCGTCTCCCTGTGCGCCATCGCCATCGAGCGGACCCGGCTCGCCGAAGACAGCCTGCGCAATCAGGTCCTCGCCACGGTAGGTCAGGTAGCCAGTTCCATCGTTCACGACTTCAAGAACGCCCTGTTTGTCGTCGCCGGTCATACCCAGATGCTTGGCGCCCAGACCACGGATCCCAAAATCCAGCATCACGTGGAAGAGATCCTGGGGGCCGTGGAACGTCTGAGCCAGCTGAGCACGGATGTGCTGGACTACGCCAAGATCCGGGAGCCGCAACGCGAAGAGGTTGACCTCGCCAGCTACCTGGGCGCCTTGATTGAGCCACTAAGGCTCCGGGCCGAGGAACTGGGCGTCGAGTTGAAGTGCGCGGGCCCGAAGTGCAGCTTCGATCTGGATAAGTATCGTTTCGCCCGGGTCATTGAAAATCTCCTCGCCAACTCCCTGGACGCCATGGGCGAACAGACGGCAGGATTCGTAGCACTCTCCTGGGAGCGGGAATACAACGGCATCCGACTCACCTTGGAGGACAACGGCAAGGGCATTCCCAAGAAGGTGATCAAGCGGATCTTCGAGCCCTTCTTCAGCTATGGGAAGGTCAAAGGAACCGGACTCGGCATGGCCACCGTGAAGAAGATCATCGAAGAACACGGCGGCACCATCGACGTCACCAGCGAGAATGGAGCCGGCACCAAGGTGACCTTCACCCTCCCGGATCCAAGCCTCCCGTGCGGCGCCAATGAGGACACCACGGGCCTGATCAAGGCCCTCGATCTTGAGGTTTCCTGATGCGCGTCGGCCAAGGCTTCGATGTCCACCGCTTTGCGGCACCTGAGGCTGGCAGGCCGCTTGTCCTGATGGGTCTCACGATTCCCCATGAGCTAGGCCTGGCGGGCCATAGCGATGCCGATGTCATGCTCCACGCCCTCATGGACGCCCTGCTGGGGGCGGCTGGCCTGGGCGATATCGGCCAGCACTTCCCCGATACCGATCCCGCGTTCAAAGGCGCCGATAGCGCGCTCCTGCTGGAACAGGTCATGGCAAGCCTAGGCGCTCGGGGTTGGCGGGTCGTGAACGCCGATGTCTGCCTGATCGGCGAGCGCCCGAAGATCAGTCCCTATCGGCAGCGGATGCGTGAACGGATCGCCCCCTTGCTTGGGATCGAGCCAGAAGCCCTGAACGTCAAGGCCACCACCACGGAGCAACTGGGCTTCACGGGCAGGGGAGAAGGCCTGGCGGCCCAGGTGGTGGTGCTGATCGACAGAATCTAGCTGCGTTGCCCCTAGGAGGACCCCATGCACCCGCTCGCCGGCAAGCCCGCTCCAAAGTCCATCCTGCCTGATATCCCGGCCCTTGTAAGCGCCTATTATACGGTCCAGCCCGATCCCGCCGACCCCCGCTGCGCGGTGAGTTTCGGGACCTCGGGGCATCGCGGCAATGCTCGCGCCGGTTCCTTCAACGAAGACCATATCCTGGCCATCGTCCAGGCCATCTGCCTCCATCGGCAGCAGGCCGGGATCAGCGGTCCCCTCTACCTCGGCAAAGACACCCACGCCCTGTCGGAACCCGCCCAGATCACCGCCCTAGAGGTGCTGGCAGCCAATGGGGTGGAGACGATGGTGGCCAAGGACGGTGCCTTCACGCCCACGCCTTCCATCTCCCACGCCATTCTCGCCTGGAACCAAGGCCGCTCGGTGGATCTCGCGGATGGCATCGTCATCACCCCTTCCCACAACCCGCCCGACCACGGGGGCATCAAGTACAACCCCCCCAGCGGCGGTCCCGCTGATGCGGACGTCACCGACTGGGTGGCGGCCAAGGCCAACGCGCTGATGGCGCACGGCAACCAGGAGGTGCAGCGGTTCCCCCTCGCGCGAGCCCTCCAGGCAGCCTGCATCCATCCCTATGACTTCATCACGCCCTACGTCGAGGACCTGCAGCACGTCATCGACCTGGACGCCATCCGTAGCTCGGGGCTTCGTCTGGGCGCGGATGCCCTGGGGGGTTCCGGCCTGGGCTACTGGGAACCGATCGCCAAGCGCTACGGGCTCTCCATCGATCTCATCAACGGCCACTACGATCCCACCTTCAGCTTCATGTGCGTGGACAAGGATGGCAAGATCCGCATGGACTGCTCTTCCCCCCAGGCCATGGCTGGCCTCGTGGCGCTCAAGGACCGCTACGATATCGCCTTCGGCAATGACCCTGACTTTGATCGTCACGGCATCGTGTGCCCCAGCGTGGGCCTGATGAACCCCAACCACTACCTCGCAGTGGCCATCCAATACCTCTTCCAGACCCGCACGGGCTGGCGCAAGAATGCGGCCATCGGCAAGACCCTGGTGAGCAGTGCCATGATCGATCGCGTGGGCGCCGCCCTGGGCCGTCGAGTGGCGGAGGTCCCCGTGGGCTTCAAGTGGTTCGTACCCGGGCTCGTGGACGGCTCCTTCGGCTTCGGCGGCGAAGAGAGCGCCGGGGCTTCCTTCCTGCGCAAGGACGGCACGGTCTGGACCACCGACAAGGACGGCATCATCCTCAGCTTGCTCGCCGCGGAGATCACCGCCACGACGAAAAAGGATCCCGGCCAGCACTACCGAGAACTTACGGAACGCTTTGGCGCACCGCTCTACGAGCGCATGGACGCTGCCGCCAACGCGGCCCAGCGCAAGGTACTCTTGGGGCTCGCCCCGGAGCAGGTCAGCGCCGCCACCCTCGCCGGCGAGCCCATCCTCGCCAAGCTCACCAAGGCCCCCGGCAATGGCGCCTCCATCGGTGGCCTCAAGGTCATCACCGAGAATGGCTGGTTTGCGGCACGTCCTTCGGGCACCGAAGATGTCTACAAGATCTACGCCGAGAGCTTCAAGGGGCAGGCCCACCTGGACGAACTGAAACAGGAAGCCCAGGAGATCGTTGCCGCGGCGTTCAAGGCCGCGGGGGTTTGAGGTTTGCGAAAAAGCACAGAAGCATTTCCATGCAAGAAGAGGCGAGCTCATGAACCCACTGCCCGATTTCCATCTTGAGGTCTACTTCAGCCGTTGGGAATTCGCCGCGAAACATGTCCTTGCGGCCTCCGACGCCCAGACCCTGACCTTGGGCGAACTCCTCGCCCTGGGCACGGCGGCGGACCGTTCCGAATTCGAGCGCCTAGGCTTGGGCTACACCCCCACTTGGGGCGGAGACGCGCTGCGGGAGGCCATCGCGGGCACCTATGAACAGCTTGAGCCGGAGCACATTCTCTGTTTCGCGGGGGCTCAGGAAGGCCTTTACTGGCTGATGCTGGAGTGCGCAGGTCCGGGGGACCACGTGCTCCTCACCGTGCCCAACTACCAGTCCATGGAAGCCACCGCCCTCGCCACCGGCGCCCAAGTCACCGGACTGGTGCTGGACCCCGCCAACGACTGGGCCCTGGACCTGGATGCGGTGAAGCGGGCGCTCCGCCCCAGCACCAAGCTCATCGCCGTCAACTTCCCCAACAATCCATCCGGTGCCGTTCCCGATCAGGCCACCTTCCAGGCCCTCGTAGACCTCTGCGAGGAACGCAGCATCCGGCTCTTCTGCGACGAAGTACACCGCGGCCTCGAATTGGATCCTGGGCGGCGCCTGCCCCAGGCTGCGGATCTATCGCCCTATGCCGTCTCCCTCAATGTGATGTCAAAATCCTATGGCCTGGCGGGCTTGCGCGTGGGTTGGTTGGCGAGCCGCGACCGCAGCCTACTCGAACGCCTGGAGCGCCGCAAGCACTATACCTCCATCTGCAATTCCGGCCCCAGCGAGTTCCTGGCAACCTTCGCTCTGCGCTACGGCGAGGCGATCCAGGCCCGCAATCGGGCCATCCTCCAGGCCAATCTGCCCCAGTTCGACGCCTTCTTCGCGAACTGGCCGGACCTCTTCGAATGGCAGCCTCCCCAGGGCGGCTGCATCTGCTTCCCGCGCTACCGGGGCAGCGACGGCGTGGAGACCTTTTGTCGCGAACTGGTGGAGCAGGCAGGGGTCCTCCTCGCACCGGCCAGCCTCTTCCGTTCCACACTGGCCGAGACCCCCCGGGACCGCTTCCGCATCGGCCTGGGCCGGTCAGCTCCCGCCCCTGCTCTGGCGGCCTTCGACCAATTTCTGGACCGCAAGCATCGCTGAGCTCGTTCCACTGATCTGAATGCAACCTGTCACCCCTGGAGACCCCCCGTGAAATACGAACGCATGCCCATCGAGATCGAATCCCCCGAGGAATTCGGCTACGACAAGATCCAGTACAACCTCTCGGAGAGTTCCGTCCGGGACCGCACCCTGAGCGAGGTGGGCATCCAACTCCAGGACCTCGTGCTTCTCTACGGCGAACACAAGGGCCATCGCGGCCTGGTGGAGGTGATCGCCAAAGCGAGCGGCATGGCTCCCAGCGAGGTGCTGGTCACCTTCGGCGCTGCCGAGGCCCTGTTCATCATCGCCACCACGCTGCTGGAGAAGGGGGACGAACTGGTGGTGGTCCGGCCCAATTACGCCACCAACATCTTCACGCCCCGGGCCATCCAGGCGGATATCCGCTACCTGGACCTCACCTTCGAGGAGCAGTGGCTGGTGGATGTCGACAAACTCGCCGCGCTGCTAACGCCGCGCACCAAATACGTAAGCATCACGGTCCCCCACAACCCCACCGGGCAGATGCTGAGTGAAGCCAATCTCCGGCGCATCGTGGCGCTCGTGGAGAAGGCAGGCTGTCGACTGCTGGTGGATGAGACGTACCGCGAAATGACCTTCGGCGGACCCTTGCCCTGCGCTGCCAGCCTCAGCGACCGGGCCATCAGCGTTTCCTCCCTCTCCAAGACCTACGGCATCCCCGGCATCCGCGCGGGCTGGCTGCTTTGCCAGGACAAGGCCCTGCTGGAGACCTTCCTCGGCGCCAAGGAGCAGATCGGCATCTGCGGCAGCGTGGTGGACGAAGAGATCGCCTTCCAAGCCCTCCGTCAGCAGGACACTTGGCTGCCGGAGATCACTGGGCGAATCCAGGCAGCCTTCCGGATCACCCGCGACTGGATGGCTGGCGAGGAACTCATGGAATGGGTGGAACCCAAAGGCGGCGTGGTGTGTTTCCCCCGCATCAAACTTGACGTCCCGGTGGACGTGGACAAATTCTACCGCGTCCTCACTGAGGACTTCGGCACCTACCTAGGCCCCGGCCACTGGTTCGAACAGTCCCGCCGCCACTTCCGCCTCGGTTTCGGCTGGCCTACCCTACCCGAACTGAAGGGCGGCCTGCAGGGCATCTCAGCAGCCCTGCGAGCCGCAATGACATAGAATCCAGTGGCCATAGCTGAAAAGGCAACCGGGTCGATCGGGTCTTATCCGTGTACATATCAAGCATCCGTGATTGAAAAGCATTTTGAACCACAGAGGCACACGGATCAAATGGAATGAGAGCCGTCGGAATCAGGCGTCCTGGTCATGGTTCTTGGAGGGGCAGGATGCCTTGGGCGGGCGGAAAGCGGCAATGAAAACAGCGTCGTAACTCCAACGCCAATAACACTCTTTCCGGAATGGATGGTGGTTTTCGGATGCAAAAGCGAAAAGCTCAACGCGGAGGCCCAGAGAAAAGAACGAGGAACGCGGAGAAAAAAAGCTTCCTCAGTGATCCTCCGCTTTTCTCCGAACCTCCGCGGTGATTTTTCCCC
>JANYIU010000034.1 GCA_025361955.1 Holophagaceae bacterium | reverse complement strand
CGCCGAAGTGCTGGCGCCCCGCTTCCGCGAAGGTCTCGTAGGTGCCCTGCACGATGCCCTGGGAGCCGATGTAGATCCAACTCCCGGCGGTCATCTGGCCGTACATCATCAGACCCTTCTTATCGAGCTCCCGGAAGACCTTCCAGGTGGCCCACTTGGGCACCAGGTTGGAGTTGGCGATGAGTACCCGGGGGGCGTCGGGATGGGTCCTCACGACACCCACGGCCTTGCCGCTCTGGATCAGGAGGGTCTGGTCGTCCTCCAAGTGCTTCAGTTCCTTGACGATGGCGTTGAAGCAGTCCCAGTTCCGGGCGGCCTTGCCCAGACCGCCATAGACCACCAAATCCTCGGGACGCTCCGCCACGTCGGGGTCCAGGTTGTTCATGAGCATGCGCAGAGCCGCTTCCTGGACCCAGCCCTTGCAGTGCAGGTGCGTCCCATGGGGAGCACGGATTACGGGGGCGTCGGAGGCGGTCATGGGGTTCTCCATCGGATGAGGCCTCGATTATCCCACGATCGTGGCCCGGCAGTGTCCCCGGCACGCTATACAGACCTCCGGGGATTCCATCGCGCCGTTCAGCCTCCGGAACGGCTATAGTCGGAAATCATGCAGGACCGCAGTCAATGCGGTGAGGATAGTAAGCATCCAATGCCATTGAAGCGGAACGCAGACCAGAGTGGTCCCCATGGGTCTATCCAAATGCCATTGCAAAGGAGGCCAAGCTATGACCCTTGAAATCGCCACCAGGCTTTACGGGCGGATGCGGGTAGCCACGACCCAGGCACGGAAACGGTTCGGCTGCCCGCTCACCTTGGCGGAGAAGATCCTCGTGGCCCACGTCGACGATTTAGACACTCAGGAGTGGGCACGCGGCAAGGCCATGCTGATCCTGCGGCCGGACCGGGTGGCCATGCAGGACGCCACGGCGCAGATGGCCATGCTCCAGTTCATGCAATCCGGGCGGCTGCGGACGGCGGTGCCCGCTACCATCCACTGCGATCACCTGATCGTCGCCAAATCCGGTGTGAAGGAGGATCTGCCGCGGGGTCTGGACGATAACCGTGAGGTCTTCGCCTTCCTCTCCTCGGCAGCCAGGAAGTATGGCATCGGCTTCTGGAAGCCGGGCTCGGGCATCATCCACCAGGTAGTCCTGGAGAACTATGCCTTCCCCGGCGGGCTCATGATCGGCACCGATTCCCACACCCCCAACGCTGGGGGCTTGGGCATGATGGGGATCGGCGTGGGCGGCGCGGACGCGGGCGAGGTGATGGCGGGTCTGGCCTGGGAGGTGCTGCACCCGAAGCTCATCGGGGTGCGTCTCACGGGTCGGCTCGCGGGTTGGGCCTCGCCCAAGGATGTGATCCTGGAACTCTGCGGACGACTCACGGTCAAGGGCGGGACCAACAAGATCATTGAATATTTTGGTGCCGGTGCCGCCTCCATCAGCTGCACAGGGAAGGCTACCATCACGAACATGGGCGCCGAACTGGGTGCCACGAGCTCGGTGTTCCCCTGCGATGACAAGATGGCCAAGTACCTGCGTCTCACCGGTCGAGAGGACCTCGCCGACCTGGCCATGGAAAACCGGGACCTCCTGGCGGCGGATGCGGAAGTCCTGGCCAATCCGGAACGCTTTTACGACGAGATCGTGGAGATCGATCTTTCCACTCTGGAGCCGCAGGTGGTGGGACCCCACACCCCCGACCTCACGCGCTCCATTTCAAGGCTGGGGGCAGATGCGAAGGCGCATGGCTATCCCCTGGAGCTGAAGGCGGCGCTCATCGGGAGTTGCACCAACTCCTCGTACGAGGATATGAGCCGCTCCGCGGATCTAGCCCGGCAGGCCCTGGACGCGGGGTTGCAGGCGAAGACCCCCCTCTTCATCTCGCCAGGTTCCGAGCGCATCTACCGCACCATGGAGCGGGACGGAATGCTGGCTGTGTTCCAGCGGATGGGCGCCACGGTGCTCACGAACGCCTGCGGCCCCTGCATCGGTCAGTGGTCCCGGAGCGACTCCGTGCCAGGCCGCGCCGATTCCATCATCAGCTCCTTCAACCGCAACTTCCCGGGCCGCAACGATGGCATCGCCGAGACCTGTTCCTTCCTCGCCGGCCCCGAGATCGTGACCGCACTGGCCTTCGCGGGGACTCTGGACTTCGATCCCAGCTCGGGAACGCTTGGAAACGGCTTTCGCTTCCAGGCCCCGCAGGGCGAGGAACTGCCCGCCAGGGGCTTCGTGACTGGAGACGAAGGCTTCGTGCCCCCTGCCGAGGGCAGCGAAGGTCTGATCGTGACGATCGATCCCGCCAGTGAGCGATTGAGCCTACTGGCTCCCTTCGCAGCCTGGGACGGCCACGATTTCCTGGAATTGCCCATTCTCTTGAAGACCAAGGGCAAGACCACCACGGACCACATTTCACCCGCGGGCAAATGGCTGCGTTTTCGGGGCCACTTGGATCGCATCAGCGACAACATGTTTCTGGGCGCCACCAACGCCTTCACGGGCGAAAGTGGGAAGGGGATGGACGTGATCACGGGCGAGCAGGGTATGACTTTCGCTCAGATCGCCCGGCGCTATAAGGCCCATGGCCTCAGCTCCATCGTGATCGGGGACGAGAATTACGGCGAGGGCAGTAGCCGGGAACACGCGGCCATGTCGCCTAGATACCTGGGCGTAAAGGTCGTCCTCGCCCGCAGCTTCGCCCGGATTCACGAAACGAACCTTAAGAAGCAGGGCCTGCTGCCCCTGACCTTCGCGGACCCGGCCGACTGGGAGCGCATCGACCCACTGGACCGCGTCAGCATCCTCGGCCTGGACGCCCTCGCCCCCGGCAAACCCGTGCAGGTGATCCTGCACAAACCTGACAACCGCAGGATCACTCTCCTGGCCCACCAAACCTTCACCCAGAAGCAGATCGACTGGTTCCGAGCGGGATCGGCGCTGAATGCGGTGGGTCACGAATGACACTACAGAGCAAGTAAGCCACAAAGACACACGAAGGCATACGAAGGCAAAATGAACAGATTGGTGTTTTGGCTCCAGATCCGACCGTTGCTTATGCACCATTTGTAGTATCGGCGCATGCTTCCTTGAACCGCAATTTGTTCTTTCTTCGTGTGCCTTCGTGTGGCTTCGTGGCTACCTTTATCGGGAGAAAGCATCATGCCGACTTACCAGAAGCTGATTCCCCCCTCCGTTGGCGAGAAGATCACCATGGGATCCGCTGGGAAGCTCGTGGTACCGGATCACCCGGTGGTCCTCTTCATCGCAGGAGACGGTGTGGGGCCCGAGCTCTGGTCCGCGTCCGCGAAGGTCCTGGACGCGGCCGTGGCCAAGGCCTATAGCGGGCGCCGGCAGATTGCATGGTTCGAGGTCTTCGCCGGGGAGAAGTGCAACGCCGTGTACGGCCCCGGCACCTGGCTCCACGAGGACACCCTGGAGGCCTTCCGGGAATACCGCGTGGGCATCAAGGGACCCCTTACCACGCCCGTGGGGGTCGGCGTACGCTCCATCAACGTTGCGCTTCGGCAGCAGCTGGATCTTTATGTCTGCCTGCGGCCCGTTCGATGGTACCCGGGCGTGCCCTCTCCTGTGAAGAAGCCCCAGCTCATCGACATGGTGATCTTTCGGGAGAACACCGAGGACATCTACGCGGGGATCGAGTGGGACCAGGGCACTCCCGAGGTTGCCAAGGTGCTTGACTTCCTGCAGCGGGAGATGGGCGTGACGAAGATCCGCTTCCCAAAGTCCTCCAGCATCGGCATCAAGCCGGTCAGCGAGGAGGGCTCCAAGCGCTTGGTGCAGGCGGCGATTCGCTACGCACTCCAGCATGGTCGCCGCAGCCTCACCTTGGTGCATAAGGGCAACATCATGAAGTTCACCGAAGGGGGCTTCCTCAAGTGGGGCTATGCAGCCGCGAAGGAATCCTTCGGGGACGCCACCGTGGCCTGGTCCGAGTGCGGGGGGCAAGCGCCTGAGGGCAAGCTGCTCATCAAGGACGTCATCGCCGACAACTTCCTCCAGCAGATTCTCATCAAGCCCGCGGACTACGACGTGATCGCCACCACCAACCTCAACGGCGACTATATCTCCGACGCCCTGGCCGCTCAGGTGGGAGGCATCGGCATCGCCCCAGGCGCCAACATCAACTATGAGACCGGCCACGCCTGCTTCGAAGCCACCCATGGCACCGCCCCCGACATCGCGGGCCAGGACAAGGTGAACCCCGGATCCTTTCTCCTCTCCGGCGTCATGCTGCTGGAGCACCTCGGCTGGACCGAAGCCGCCCACATGATCGAGACCGCCTTCGAGAAGACCCTCGCCTTGGGCGTCGTGACCGCCGACCTCGCGCGTCTCATGCGTGAGGAGGGGCGAACGGAGGTGCGGGAAGTGGGGTGTGCGGAGTTCGGGACAGAGCTGACCCGGAGGCTTTAGGGGGAATCCGGATTTCTGGGGTTAAGGCTCCTGCACCGGCAACCCCGCTTGGACGGAGAAGAGAGTCTTTTGAGGAGGCGGTGTGATCTGGAGGAGACTCTTGCGTCTCAGGCCTTTGCCTGCGTAAAATCCTAGATTTCTTGCTACCAAAAAAGTCCAACAGGATTAGATATGAGTATTTATATGAAAATATTCGATCTGTAGATTAATTAAGCTTGACTTAAAATTCAGTCCGGCTTAATAATTAATTGCACTGCTGATTGAGGATTTTGCACACTTGGCTTTCACGCTCTTGAGGCGCTGTTTCACTCATATCTATGAGGGTATTCATGGCTGACAAGCATGTCGGTGAACGAATCCGGGCGTTGCGGCGAGCGAGAAGCCTGACGCTGCAGCAGGTGGCTGCACAGACGGGCTTGACGGCGAGCTTTCTGTCGCAAATGGAGCGGAATCTGACCGGTGTCACGCTGTCTTCTCTCGTGAACGTCTCCAAGGCGCTTGGCGTGCCTTTGCGCGAAATCGTGTCACAACCGACACAAACTACCCCAGACACCCACCAGGGAGAGCGCCAGGACTATAGTGTCGAAAGTGTCAGTCTTCACTATGAGAGATTGTCGACGTCGTTCCCTGGCAGTTGCCTGCACTCGCTGAAAATCAGGATGCCCAAAGGCTATTCCTCAGGGTTTGAATCGCACGCAGGGGAGGAACTGTTGTTCGTGCTGTCGGGAAGCATCGATTATACCGTGGACCAGAAAACGTACCATCTGGAGCACGGTGATTCCGTGCACATAGACTCGCTACGTTTTCATCAGATCGCCAATGGAAGTGACACGACGACCCACATTCTATGGACGAGTACCCTGCCGGTATTCGACGACGGAGAGCATCATGGAAGTGCATGAAAGCGAGACGGCGAAGTCAATGTCTATAAAATAGCGAATAAAGATTGATTCTATCAAATTATATTATTTAGAATCGGTGAAGAAGTCATTCCACCGCCTTGCCACCACCTCCGGTGCCTCGCATCGGCCAGTCATATAGGGGAGACGCATGAAGAAAAAACTTACCAGTCTTGCCGTCCTGTCCTTCTTGGTTGCCAGTGCTGGCGCGTATGCCGGCACTCCAGCCAAGACATTGGTGGTAGCTCAGTCTATCGCTGACGCGGTCAGTTTCGATCCGGCCGAAGGGTTCGAGCTGACCACGGTCCAATCCTTCAATAGCCTCTATCAGCGATTGGTTGAATCCAATCCTGCCAAGCAGACCGAGTTGCAAGGAGCTCTGGCCGCCAGTTGGCAATTCGGCACAGACGGTACCAGCATAACCTTCATGATCAAACCAGGCGCGGTATTCGCTAGCGGTAATCCGGTGCGACCCGAGGATGTCATCTTTTCGATGTCGCGGGCCGTCAAGCTCAAGAAAGGACCAGCCTTCATCCTGAGCGAGTTGGGCTGGACCGCCGAAAATGTGGATTCATTCCTCAAGAAAGTGGACAACAAAAGTGTGACCCTGTCTTGGCCTCTTAAAGTGGGTCCTGGATTCGCCCTGAGCATCCTCACCGCGCCTATCGCCTCGATCGTGGACCAGAAGGAAGTCCAGGGTCATGAAGTCACGGGTGACTTCGGCAACGCCTGGCTCAAGACCCATTCGGCAGGCAGCGGTTCCTTTTTCATCAAGACCTTTCAGCCCAACGAAGCCCTGGTGCTTGAAGCCAACCCCAAGGCCCCCGCGGGCGCGCCTCTGCTTTCCACTGTCATCCTGAAGAACGTAGCTGATCCCGTCACCCGCCGTCTGCTCGTGGAACAGGGTGATGCGGATATCGCACGTGACCTGGGCTCAGATCAGATCAACGCATTGCAGGGCAAGGCTGGCCTGAAGATCCTTTCGATCCCCTCAGCCGCGTAGCATTACATCGCGTTGGACACGACCAACAAGACCAATCCGGCCCTGAAGAATCCAGCTCTCTGGGAGGCTGTCCGCTGGATGGTGGACTACGACGGGATCGCCAACAGGCTGCTCAAAGGGCAGTTCGTGGTGCATCAGACTTTCCTGCCCATAGGGTTCCCGGGAACCGTCATGGACAAGCCCTATAAGTTGGACACGGCCAAGGCCAAGGCCATCCTGGAGAAGGCGGGTCTGAAGAATCTGACCCTCACGCTGGACATCATCAATCAGCCGCCTTTCCTTGATATGGCCCAGTCCCTTCAG
>JANYIU010000022.1 GCA_025361955.1 Holophagaceae bacterium | reverse complement strand
GATCTCGATGAATTGCCCTGCATCCCAGTGGCGGCCGCTGACTTCGAAACCCTCCAGGGGCCTGAGGCTTTCCGACGAAGGCTGCTTGAACTCATCACCCAGGCCAGGACCCGCATTCTGCTGCCCGTTCTTTACCTGCAGGATGACGACGCCGGGCGGGAGCTGCTGGAGGCACTCTACGCGGCCAAAGCCGCCTGTCCGGCATTGCGGATTGCCATCCTGGTGGATCTGCACCGAGCTCAGCGGGGGCTCATCGGGAAGACTCGAAGTGAAGGTAACATCGCCATGTACAAGGAGATGGCCCAGCGACTCGGAGCGGGCGTGCCCATCCATGGCATCCCGGTCCAGACCCGGGAATTGCTGGGGGTTATGCACCTCAAGGGCTTCGTCCTGGATGATCAGGTGCTTTACAGCGGGGCGAGTCTCAACGATGTCTATCTTCACCGCCACGAGCGCTATCGCCTGGATCGTTACCATCTGGTCCGCAGCCAGCCACTGGCGGATAGCATGGCTGACCTACTGACCCAGACCATCCTCCCGGATCCGGCAGTCCTTGCGCTCGACGATAGAAGCCGGTCACCCAAGGCCCCCCCCCGGATCGTCATCTCCCGGTTCAGGCGTCACCTCAAGCAAGGGAACTACACCTTCACCCCTGGCAGCCTGCAAGCAGAGGATATCGGTATCACACCCCTGCTCGGACTGGGACGCAGGGGCAACGAACTCAATACCGCACTGCTCCAACTGACCGAGCGTGCCCAGGAACAGCTGGTGCTGTTCACCCCCTATTTCAATCTGCCCCGCCCCCTGCACAAAGCCATCCGGTCGCGGCTCCGGGCGGGATGCCAGGTATCGATCATTCTCGGCGACAAGACCGCCAACGATTTCTACATCTCCCCGGACCAGCCCTTCAAAGCGATCAGCACACTGCCTTACCTGTACGAAGCCAACCTGCGCCGTTTCTGCAAGGCTCAGCAGCAGGCCATCGAAAAAGGACTCCTCCACATATATCTTTGGCGGGATGGGGACAACACCTTTCATCTCAAGGGGCTTTGGGTGGACGGTAAATTCTCCCTACTCACGGGGAACAATCTGAATCCTCGAGCCTGGTGGCTGGACCTGGAAAACGGGCTGCTGATCCGCGACCCCCGGGGATTGTTGAAAATTCAGCACGACAGCGAGCTGGACATGATCCTAAGCCACGCGAAACGTCTAACGCACTACAGCGAACTCGAGACCGTGAAGGACTACCCAGCGCCCGTGCGGCGTTTGCTCAAGCGTTTGACCCGTCCTCGCCTCGATCGCCTCATCAACAAGGTGTTGTGAATTCCCCAGACCATCGGCCTACCTTCACTTGGCCCGATAGCGATCGGGCTGATCGAAGAAGTCCATGGCGGCGAAGCCCGCATGGATACGCCCGGAATGCGTCACACCCCTGGGCATGAAGTAGCGGTCACCCTTCCGGTAGGTCGCAGTACAGCCGCCAATGGTGAGTTCAATCGCACCCTCCAGGACCACGCCCCACTGGCTCTCGTGGGCGTGTGCCGGCAAATCGACGTCCTCCTCGAAGGTCATGAAGAGGATCTGGTGGGTCTCAGACTGGGAGAGATAGGCCGTGATCCCCAAAAGCGGGATATCGGCCTGGGGTAGTTTTCGGATGGGCTCAGGGAAAAGGTCCTTCATGCCGATTGGAGTCCTCGGTGTTCTTGCTGGTGAAGCTTTTCCTGACGAACGAATGACAGTATCAGTGATTGATCTTCTGGACAGTCGCCAGCAAGGCCATCCCTTCCATCCACTGCTTGATCCGGTTGGCGTCCCCGAAGCGCGTCAGCTTCCCCACGGAGTCCAGCAGGACGATCACCACGGAACGCTGGGCCACCGAGGCCTGCATCACCAGGCAGCGGCCCGCCTCATCGATGAAGCCGGTCTTGGAAAGCCCGATCTGCCACTGGGGGCTCCGCACCAGGCGATTGGTGTTGTGGAAGGTGATGGGCCGACGCTTCCCGCTGATGGTCGCCTCGTCGGAGGTAGTGAAGTCCCGGATCTGGGGGTATTGGTAGGCTGCTTCGACCATCCTGGCCAGATCCTTGGCTGAGGAAACGTTCTCATTGGAAAGGCCGGTGGGATCCACGAAATGGGTTTCCTTCAGCCCCAGCGACTGGGTCTTGGCGTTCATGGCGGCGATGAAGCTCCCGAGACCCTGGGGATAGGTGCGTCCCAAGGCGTGGGCCGCGCGGTTCTCGGAGGACATGAGGGCCAGCTGGAGGGCCTCGCCCCGGCTTAGCTGGGTCCCCACGGGAAGGCGTGACTTGCTATGCCGGAGCACGTCTACATCCTCCTGTTCAATGGTAATCGCCTCATCCAGGTTCAGCTGGGCGTCCAGTATCACCATGGCGGTGGTGAGCTTGGTGATGGATGCGATGGGCAGCACGTTCTCCGGATGTTTCTGGAAGATCATCTCCCCGGTCTGCTGATCCAAGACAAGGGCGGAACTGGAGCGCAGGTCCAGGGACTTGTGAGAGGGGGTCTTGCCGTACAGGGGCGACAGTACCAGCACGAAAACGATCGCCGCGACTCTTCGACCCAATCCTGTCCTCATACAAAGCCCTCCAGTGCAAAGAATGGCCGCAAGCTGACACAACTTGCAAGGTTCGAACCAAAAATCCCTTTTTCCTAGGTTCTCTTTTTACAGATACCACCAAACTCCTCATAATGTCAGATGACCATAAGGAAGCCCTGTTCCCTCATGCCGTGCCTTGATTCGTCCCCAGCCCCGAGCGGGTTTACCCTCGGAATACGCCGTTCTGCTTCGACATCCAAGCCATCAGGCGGTGCCCGAACGCCCTGGGGCCGTCCTTGGCCCGGCTCCTTTCGCCTGCTACCTTCATCCAGTCGGGTTTCCCGTCGAAACCTCGCTTGAAAGCTGCCCGATGGAATCCCTTGCCCACATCCTGCACCTCTCCCCAGTGACCTTCTGGATGATCGTGAAGGTACTTCTTGTCTTCGGAGGGCCGTTCACCCTCGCCGCGCTGCTCACGTGGGGAGAGCGCCGAGGCTCGGCCATGATCCAGGACCGCATCGGGCCCAACCGCGCCGCCCTGTTCGGGAAGTGGCGCCTGCTGGGCCTGACCCAGATCGCGGCGGATGGCATCAAGGCCTTCCTGAAAGAGGATCTGGTACCTCCCCATGCGGTAAGTTCCCTCTTCTGGCTGGCGCCCATGTTCGCATTTGTGCCTGCCGTGCTGGGCTTTGCCGTGATCCCCTTCGGCCAGAGCTTCACCCTTGGGGGTGTCCAGTACCACATGAGCCTCCTGGATCCCGGCAACGGCATGGGGATGCTCTACCCCCTGGCCATCGGCGCCGTGGCCGTCTACGGCGTACTGACGGCCGCCTGGAGCAGCAACAACAAATGGTCCATCCTGGGCGGCATGCGGGTCTCGGCCCAGATGGTCAGCTACGAGCTGGCCATGAGTCTCTCGGTGGTAGCCATCTTCATGCGCACCGGCGGCTATGACCCCCACCAGATCATCGCGGC
>JANYIU010000312.1 GCA_025361955.1 Holophagaceae bacterium | reverse complement strand
GGCGCGTTTCAACGGTTCACTCCGGAGATGAGAACGTGATGCAGAAGATTAGATGCTGGTACTCAGCAAAAAGCTTAATTGGATTTCTATACCCTTTCTCCCTGAAATACAAGCACCAGGTGTTGGCTCAAATCCGTTCATGCGGCAGGGTCGGGACCGGGGCATACAAGGCTGCGGATGGATCCAGGAAATATAGATTGCTGATCCTGCCCGTGTAAGCACAGGCGTATTGCTGAATTTGATCGGAAAATCGGGTCTGCTGGTAGCCATCACGGAAGATGGAGCCCCAGCGAACGTTGAACGCGGCCTCCAGGCGCCGGTCCAGGTTGGAGACGAATGCCTCCTGGGCCTGGCTCCTGGCGCGGGTGGTTTCAAACTCCGCTTTGATCTGGGCGGCCTCATGGTCCAGGGCGTGCAGCGCCTCAGGGGAAAGGCGAGCCACCAGCAAGTGACGATGTTCGCGATTCCGGTTCAGCTTGTCTTTAAGGAACGAACTTCGCTGCAAGTCCCGTCGCCTGAGCGTCTCCGAGCGCAGGTAGTCCCGGAGATCCTCCGCATGCTCCTCCAAGCGCTGCAGGGCGGCCCCCAATTCGGGGATCAGGAGCAGGGTGCGCCAGGATACGTTCTTCTTGGAGCGGAGGATGTCGCCGTAAATGTGATCCCCCACGTACATGACCTCCTCGCCAAAGGCCTGGAGCTGTTGTTCCAGCCAGCCGGCATTCGCGCCGATGAAGGCCTTGGGATGGCCCTCCGTGGGGATGGCGGGCTGGGGTTCCTCGAAGAACACCGGTTTGCGGGAGCTGGTGACCACCAAATCGAAGTAGTCCTCCCAATTCGGGCGCGCGGGATCCTGCCCATCGAGCATGTAAGACAGCACACCGTTGGTGAAGGACCAGTCGCTATTGGAGACCACGAAGAGCTTCTTGCCCGCGCGTTTCCAGCGATCCAGGGCCGCAGGCAGTTCCGGGTCCTTGAGGATGAAGAAATCCCGGTGGGCCAGGATTTCCGCCTTCATGTCTCCATTGCGGTGCGCGGTATCGATGGCCCAGCGCACATCCTGGAAGATCTGCAGATAGTCCACCTTGTCTTTGATGATGCCCAGATCGAGGGCGTCCACCAGGAGGGCGTAGAGGTAGCTTTCCGGAATCTCGAAGAGGGTGTCGATGCTTCTGAAGCCCTTGGCGGAGGCGACGATGCGCCTTGGACCGTAGGCGGCGTCGATGCTTGCTCGGTCCATGGTGTGCGTGCCGTGGCAGGCGCGCACCGCCAGACGCTCGCTGCTGAGCTTCAGGAGATTGCCGCGAGTGCCATCCAGCACCAGGCCCCGAATGGCGAAGGTGGGGTCGAAGTGCTGCTCCAGTAGCCATGCAGGGTAGCCTTGCTCTTGCACAAGGAGACTACTGGCCTTCTTGAATGCCAGTTCATCGATCTCCGGGGATCGGTAGTGGCTCAAGGTGTAGTCCATGTCGAAGCCGACAGCCTTCACACCCCAAAAATGGATGTTGCGCAAAGCGAACACCTTCCGGGCATGGGGTAGATGGATCTCCTCCGGTGCCTCCATGAATCGCGGAACGGGAAGCAGCGATGGAACCAGACTTTTTACGGGCATAGGATCAGGGCTTTCGGGAATTGCGGCAGGAAAAGGAATCGGAGCGGGATCATTCTGCTTCAGGATAGCCCTGATGTCTGCCTATTCGACAGGCTCGTGGCCGATGCCATGGGTGATGCTTTGCTGCCCAAACGCCTCCCAGGCAATCTGCCGGAAACGCTCCGTGTGTCCGAAATCCCTGTCCCCGTCCCGCCAGAGCTTGTAGTGGATGAGTTCGTGTTCGAGGATCCGCCGCGCGACGGCCTCGGGATCGCGGCAATTGCACCCGCAGACCTGGATGGGCCAGGGCCAGTCTCGGCGCCGCAGGAGCGGGATGGAGAGGCGAATCTCGGGCTGCCAAATTCCGCGAGAATCCTTCTCGATGACGAACAGTCCTGCGCACTTCAGCATCCGGGGCGACCAAACCACGGGCAGGGCAGGCAGGTTCCACGCGGCTTTTTTAAGAATCGAGGCCGCGAGCTGGCGCAGGGTGAGCAGCATAGCTTCATTGTGACCGCGCCGGGCCGATCCGTTCCAGGTGTCGAACACGAGTAACTGAATCTGTCCTGCCGAATTCAAGACGATCCGCTGCTGACCTTCCCTGGACGGTCGCGGACAGTGCGATCGCCGCTATTTGGACCATCCATCCGAGCGCTATCGCAGCGAGTGTCGGCCTATGGTATTGCCCTCAGTATCTTGAACAAGGGCAATAAAGCCATATCCAGGCAGTGACTTTGGTGATCCACCCCAGGTCGGGCGCCACGCCTGACACTTGAGCAGGACGACATTGAGGCGGGTGCCTCGCCCTCCGGCTGTGCCTTCCTGATTGTCTCGCCAATTTGTCTTGGATCACGGTTCCGCTGCTTCTCGATTCCGCATTCCGGGCCGTTTCCACCCATGTGCATACTGCGTCATCCAGAACGAAACGTGTTTGGATTCGCGTCTTGCGGGAGCTTTGTGGTTTCAGTCCTCGACCTCCGGAAAGGGGAGCATCGTGGTCTCGACCTTCACGATCTCGCCGTCCAGGATCATGGTGCTGGTGGAGGTGGGAGAATGGGAGGTAAGGGTCCGCAGGGCTGCGACGGGGGCCTGGAGTTCCGTGGGCACTGATTCGAAAAACATGACGCCGGCCCGATACTGCTGGCCCTGATCGGTCTGGATCTTCAGCTCCCGTAGTTGCTTGGCGTCCACGGCGCTAGGGGCTTCCGTCATCAGGCAGGCCGCGGTGGCGGTCTTGGGGAAGGCGATGACTTCGCGGATGTTGGCACAACCGGACATCAGCATCACCAGGCGATCTAGGCCCAGGGCCAGGCCACCATGGGGCGGGGCGCCATAGGCCAGGGCGCTCAGGAGGAAGCCGAACTTGCTCCTGGCTTCCTCCGCGCCGATGCCGATGGCCCGGAACAGCTTGCTCTGGGTCTCGGCGTCGTGGATACGGATCGAGCCGCCGCCCACCTCGTAGCCGTTGAGCACGATGTCATAGGCCACAGCACGGCAGGCGCCAGGGTTGGTGTCCAGCAGGTCGACGTCGTCGGGATGGGGGCTGGTGAAAGGATGGTGGCAGGCCACGAAGCGCTGGGCATCCTCGTTCCATTCCAACAGCGGGAAGTCCACCACCCAGAGGAAGCAGAACTGGGACTCGTCGATGAGTCCCAAGGCCTTGGCTAGGCGCAGGCGCAGCTCGCCCAAAACCCGAGAGGTCTGGTCATCGGGTCCCACCGCGAACAGGACCAAGCCATCGCCGTTCACGCCCAACTGGGCCTTCAGGGCGGCCTCGCCCTCGGCGTCCACGAACTTCTTGAAGCTGGAGGCGAACCCATCCTTGCCCCACTTGGCGTAGGGCAGGCCCTTGGCACCCAGCTGTTTGGCGGATTCCTGCAGGTCATCCAGCTGCTTACGGGAATAGTTTCCCGCCTGTTCACCCGGGCAGAACAAGGCGCGTACGCGGCGCTGGCCCTGGCTTTCGGAGGCGGCCCGGAAGAGATTGAACTCGCTCTTTGCGAACAGGGCCGTGACCTCCTGGAGCTTCAGCTCGCAGCGCAGGTCCGGTTTGTCGGAGCCATACCACTCCATGGCGTCCTTGAAGGGCAGGCGCGGAAAGGGCGCGGCGACGGTCTTCCCGATGAGGGCGGAGAGCTCCACCAGCACGCCCTCGATCATGCCCTGGACGTCCTCCTGGCGCACAAAGCTCATCTCCACGTCCACCTGGGTGAACTCGGGTTGGCGGTCGGCCCGGAGATCCTCGTCCCTGAAGCAGCGGCAGATCTGGATATAGCGCTCGAAACCGGCCACCTGGAGCAGTTGCTTGTAGAGCTGGGGGCTTTGGGGCAGGGCGTAGAACTCGCCGGGATGCACGCGGCTGGGGACCAGGTAGTCCCGGGCCCCTTCCGGCGTGGACTTGCCCAGGATGGGTGTCTCGACCTCGATGAAATCGTGCCGCTCAAAGTAGTTGCGGATGATGCTGGTGGCTTGGCTGCGCAGGATCAGGTTCTTCTGCAGGCTCTCCCGGCGGAGGTCCAGGAAGCGATACTTCAACCGCAGGTCCTCGTTGGCCTCGGGGCTGTCATCCACGGGGATGGGTGGGGTCAGGGCCGTGTTGAAGATCTTCAGATCCGTCAGCCGTACCTCGATCTCGCCGGTGGCCATGTTGGGGTTCTTGCTTTGCCGCTCGGCCACCAAGCCTTCGGCGCCCAGCACGAACTCGCCCCGGACGACTTTGAGCTTCTCCAGGAGCTCGGGCGGGACTTCGGTTTCGTTGGCCACGAGCTGGACCAGCCCCCAACGGTCCCGCAGATCGAGGAACACCAAGGAACCCAGATTGCGCACGCGTTTGCACCAGCCCAGGAGCCGGACCTTCTGGCCCGCGTGGGAAAGCCGCAGTTCGCCGTTGCGGTGGGTGCGTGAGAAGTCGCCGAGTCGATCGAGTTTCATAGCCGTTCAGGATCGCATCCCGGAGGAGCGCCCTCAAGGGCAGGTTTGTTACCTGCTCCTTCCCATTCGCTCTGCGCCAGCGAAGAAAGCGTCCAGAACCCGACTGACCTCCAGGATGGTGCGCTCCTCAACGGGGGTGCCATCCTCGGCCAAGCTTGCGTCCGCCTTGGGGACAGTGATCGCGCCCGGAGCTGTCCAGGCGCCAACATTGGCTAGAGAGGCGCGCCAGGACAACATGCCCCTGGAGCCGCCAAAGGCACCCGGCGAGGCAGCGGCTAGCAGGATGGGCAGACCCGTCCAGGGACTTGGTCGCTGGGTGGAAAGCCAGTCCAAGGCGTTCTTGAGATGGCCGGGGATTCCAGCATTATATTCTGGGGAGACGATCACGGCGCCCTGGCAGGTCCGCAGAGCCTCAGCCATGGCCGCCACGGGGGCGGGAATGGGCAGCCCATCCTCGTAGAGGGGGAGACGCAGGTGCTCGCCTTCGAACACCTGCACGGCGTGTCCGCGGGCGGAGGCCGCGCGGGCGAGATAGCCCATGAGCCTGCGGTTGAGGGACCCTGGACGGAGACTTCCCCCGATGAAAACCAGATCCATGGTTACTCCCTTCGCTACGAACTGAGATGTTCCGAGAGCGAAATTCATTCCTTCGTCAAAGCCTGGTCTCCGCCACTCAAGGCCCTGAAATCTGGTTTTGATTCGATTCCCTCACGATGGCGCAGCTTCGCCCACCAGATCTGGAGGCGGTCCAAGTAGAGGTAGACGACGGGCGTTGTGTAGAGGGTGAGCAGTTGGCTGAAGAACAGGCCCCCGACAATGGCGATGCCGAGCGGTCTCCGCAGCTCGGAGCCGGTGCCAAGGCCGATGGCCAGGGGCAGGCCACCCAGGAGGGACGCCATGGTGGTCATGGTGATGGGCCGGAAGCGGAGCAGACAGGCCTGAAAGATGGATTCCTCGGGGGTCTTCCCCTCGCGGCGCTCCACAGCGATGGCGAAATCGATCATGAGAATGGCATTCTTCACCACGATCCCGATGAGCAGGATGATCCCGATGAGGGCGATGACGCTCAGCTCGGTGCGGAAAACAAGCAGGGCGAGCAGGGCGCCGACACCCGCCGAAGGGAGCGTCGAAAGGATGGTGATGGGGTGGATCAGGCTCTCGTAGAGGATCCCCAGGACGATATAGACCGCCAGGATCGCGGCGGCGATTAGGAACGGCTGGTTGGCCAGGGAAGTCTGGAAGGCCTGGGCCGTACCCATGAAACTCCCGTGGATGCTGCTTGGTAGCCGAATCTCGCGCTGAGCTTTGTCGACGGCCGCCACGGCATCGCCTAGAGCCATTCCAGGAGGCAGGTTGAAGGCGATGGTCACCGCCGGGAATTGCCCCTGGTGATTGACCGATAGGGGGGTGTTCCGGGGCTTGAAGGACGCCATGGCACTCAAGGGGACCAACTCGCCCTGGTTCGAGCGCACGTAGATATTTTTGAGTCCTTCAGGGGTCTGCCAAAAGGCTGATTCCACGCTCAGAACGACATGGTACTGATTGAGGGGAGTAAAGGACGTGGTGACGAAGCGCTGCCCGAAGGCGTCGTAGAGGGTGTTGTCGATGTTCTGGGTGGTCACGCCCAGTCTGGAGGCCGTGGCGCGGTCGATTTCCAGAGTGGCCTCAAGGCCTTTGTTCTGGAGATCTGTGTTGACGTCCGCGAGTTGCGGCAAGCTTCGCAGCTTCTCGAAGACCCTGGGGGCCCAATCGAAGAGTTCCTTGGCATCATCCCCCTGGAGGGTGTACTGGAACTGGGCCCGTCCAAACCGCCCACCCACGCGGATGTCTTGGAAAGATTGGAGGTACAGCGCCGCACCGGGAATGTTGGCGGCCTGCTTGCGGATTCGGGCAATGACCTGGTCGGCGGTCACGTTTCTCAGATTGTTGGGTTTGAGCGAGACCGACATGCGTCCGCTATTGCCGCTGCCCACGAAAGCAACCACGTTTTCGACTGCCGGGTCCGCCTGCACGATCGCGACGAACCGGGACATCAGGCGCTCCATGCCTTTGAACGAGATCCCCTGCTCGGCGAGGATGGAACCGTTCAGGCGCCCGGTGTCCTGCTGGGGGAAGAAGCCCTTGGGTACGACGACATAGAGGGCGATGGTGGCGGCCATGGTGAGGAGCGTCACGGTGAGGGTGGCACGCTGGTGCCGGAGGACCCAGGTGAGGGACGCTTCATAGTGCCCCATGACCCACTTGAAGAAGCGCTCACTGGCCTGGAAGACCCGCCCATGTTTCTCCTGGCCGTGGGGCAACAGCAAGCGCGAGCACATCATGGGCGTGACCGTGAGGGACATGAGCATTGAAATCATGATGGCCACCGAGAGGGTCACCGCGAATTCCCGGAAGAGCCGACCGACGATGCCGCCCATCAGGAGGATTGGGATGAAGACAGCGATCAGGGAGATGCTGATGGAGACGACGGTGGGACCTATCTCTCCCGCGCCCACGAGGGCGGCCTCCATGGGGCTCACGCCCTGCTCCAGGTGCCGAGTGATGTTTTCCACCACCACGATGGCATCATCCACCACGAAGCCCGTGGCCACGGTCAAGGCCATCAGGGACAGATTGTCTATGTTGTAGCCGAGGAGGTACATCACGCCGAACGTTCCGACCAGCGAGACGGGCACCACCACACTCGGAATCAAGGTCGAGCGAAGGCTGCGGAGGAATAGAAACACCACGAGGATGACCAGCGCGATGGAGATGACCATGGCGATCTGGACGTCCCGCACCGAGGCCCGGATGGTTCGGGTGGAATCGCTCACCGTCTGCAGTTGGATGCTGGGCGGAAGGGTCGCCTGCAAATCCGGCAGGATCGCATTGACCCGGTTCACGGTGTCGATGATATTGGCATCCGGTTGTTTGGTGATAGCCACCATGATGGCCGGGGCGCCATTGGTCACGCCCGAGTTGAAGAGATTCTCCTTGGAATCCTCGACGGTGGCCACGTCGGACAGGTGTAAAGCCGCACCGTTCTTGAAGGTGAGGATCAGAGATTGGTAATCAGCCGCTTTCATCATCTGGTCGTTGGCACTGAGAGACCAGGTGGTTGTGGCGTTGGCGATATCGCCCTTGGGGCGGTTGATATTCGCACGGGCGATGGCGCTGCGGACGTCTTCCAGACTTAGTCCCCGGCTGTTCAGGGCGACCGGATTCACGTTCACTCGCACCGCCGGCAAGGCCCCGCCCCAAATTTCTACTTGGCCCACCCCGCGGATCTGGGCGATCTTCTGCTGCAGGATGGAAGCAGCGATGTCGTACATCCGCTCCCGGGGAACGATCTTTGAGGTCAGCGCCAGCAGTAGGAAGGGCGAATCCGAGGGATTGACCTTATGGTAGGAGGGGTTGCTGGGCAGGTTGCTGGGCAGGTTGCCCCGGGCTGCATTGATGGCCGCTTGGACGTCCCGCGCGGCGGCGTCGATATTCCGATTGAGGTCAAACTGCAGGGTGATGTTGGTGGAGCCGAGGGAACTGCCGGAGGTCATCTCGCTCACCCCGGCGATGCGCCCAAACTGCCGCTCCAGGGGCGTGGCCACCGAAGAGGCCATGGTCTCAGGGCTGGCCCCCGGCAGCCTGGCTTCCACCTGAATGGTGGGAAACTCCACCTGGGGAAGGGGGGAGACCGGCAGGAACTGACGGGCAATGAGCCCCCCCAGAGCCAACGCGACCATCAACAGGGTCGTGGCCACCGGCCTGCGGATGAATGGGGTGGAGATGTTCATGGGTATTTCAGGCTGGGAACCGGCTCATCTTCTAGGCTCTCCCGCTTCCTCATCACCCGCTTCGCCAGACGGTCGAAAGCCAGGTAGATCACGGGAGTGGTGTAGAGGGTCAGCACCTGGCTGAAGATGAGGCCGCCCACGATGGCGATACCCAGAGGGCGCCGGAGTTCCGCACCGACCCCGGTTCCCAGCGCCAGGGGCACGCCGCCCAGCAGGGCGGCCATGGTGGTCATGATGATGGGCCGGAAGCGGAGCAGGGCTGCCTGGTAGATGGCTTCAGGCGCGGCTTGGCCATCCTTGCGCTCGGCCTCCAGGGCGAAGTCGATCATCATGATGGCGTTCTTCTCGACAATGCCGATGAGCAGGATGATGCCGACGAGCGCGATCACGCTGAAGTCATTGCGGCAGAGCATGAGGGAGAGCAAGGCGCCCACGCCTGCGGAGGGGAGCGTGGAAAGGATGGTGATGGGGTGGATGTAGCTCTCGTAAAGGACCCCCAGTAGGATGTAGACCGTCAGCACGGCGGCCAGGATCAGGAAGGGCGTATTCTTTGTCGAGTTACTGAAGGCCTGGGCGGTGCCTTGAAAAGCGCCGCGGATGCTGGGCGGCATATCGCTCTCTAGTTCGGCCTGCTGGATGGCCTTGACTGCCTCTCCGAGGGAGGCCCCAGGGGCCAGGTTGAAGGAGAGGGTGGCCACCGGGAACTGCCCCTGATGGTTCACGGTCAGAGGGGTCTGGGTGGTCTCCAGGCGAGTGAAGGCGCTGAGGGGAACCGAACCCCCCGAGGCCGAACGGACAAACAGGGTCTGGAGATCTTCCGGCCGCTGCACCATGCCCGGCTTGGCCTCCAGCACCACGTGGTACTGGTTCAACTGGGTGAACATGGTGGAGACTTGGCGCTGGCCGAAGGCGTCATAGAGGGCGTCGTCCAGCACCTGGGGCGTGATCCCCAGGCGGGAGGCCGTGGCGCGGTCCAGGATCAGGGTCGCCTGCAAGCCGGATTCCTGCAGATCGCTGGCCACGTCGTGCAGTTCGGGAATCCCCTGGAGCCGCGTCATGAACTGCGGGACCCAGCCAGCCAGTTCCTTGCCATCGGCACTCTCGAGGCTGTATTGGTACTGGGTGCGGCTGACCCGATCCTCCACGGTGAGGTCCTGCACTGGTTGCATGAAGAGCTGGACACCAGCTACCTTGGCGACCTCGGGTTTGAGCCGTTGGATGACCGCACTGGCGCTGACCCCGCGCTCGCCCAAGGGTTTCAGATTGATCTGGATGCGCCCACTGTTGAGGGTGGCATTGGTGCCGTCGATGCCGATGAAGGACGAGAGGTTCTGGACCGCGGGATCGGCCAGGATTACCTTGGCCAGGGCCTGTTGACGCTCCGACATGGCGGTGAAAGATACGCTCTGGGGTGCCTCGGAAATGCCGAGGATGACGCCCGTGTCCTGGATGGGGAAAAAGCCCTTGGGGATGGCGAGGTAGAGCAGGACCGTGGACACGAGGGTAGCCACGGCCACCACGAGGGTGGCGGTCTGGTGCTTCAACACCCAGGTCAGGGTTCGCCCATAGAAGGCGATGATGCTCTGGAATACGCGCTCCGAGGCCTGATAGAGCTTTCCTTCCTCCTCCGGTTTCCGGTGGTGGAGCAGTTTGGCGCACATCATGGGGGTGAGCGTGAGCGAGACGACGGCGGAGACCAGGATCGTCACGCTCAGCGTCACGGCGAATTCCCGGAAAAGGCGACCCACGATGTCGCCCATGAAGAGCAACGGGATGAGCACGGCGATCAGTGAGACAGTCAAAGAGAGGATCGTGAACCCGATCTGGCCGGCGCCCTTGAGAGCTGCTTCCAGCGGTGCCTCACCCTCCTCGATGTAGCGCATGATGTTCTCGATCATCACGATGGCGTCGTCCACCACGAATCCGGTCGAGATCGTGAGAGCCATGAGGGTCAGATTATTGAGGCTGTAGCCGAGCACATACATGACCCCGAAGGTCCCGACGATGGAGAGCGGGACCGCGACGCTGGGGATGATGGTGGCCGCGACGTTGCGCAGGAAAAGGAAGATGACCATCACCACCAGGGCGATGGTGAGCATCAGGGTGAATTCCACATCCGCCACGGAGGCGCGAATGGTCGTGGTCCGGTCCGTGAGGATTGAGAGGTGAATCGATGCGGGCAGGGAGCCCTGGATTTGGGGCAGCAGTTCTTTCACCCGGTCCACCACGGCGATGATATTCGCCCCGGGTTGGCGCTGGATGTTGAGGATCACGGCGGGCGTCTGGTTCATCCAGGCCGCCTGCTTGACGTTCTCCACCCCGTCGATGACCTCGGCGACGTCTGCAAGCCGGACGGGAGCGCCGTTCTTGTAAGCGATGATCAGCGGCTTGTACTGCTCGCTGGAGAGGATCTGGTCATTGGCCCCGATGGCATAGGCTTGGCTCGAGCCGTCGAAGCTGCCTTTGGCTTGGTTCACGTTCGCCGTGCCGATGGTCGTCCGGATATCCGCCATGGTCAGTCCATACGAGGACAATTCCTCAGGGTTCACCTGGATGCGGACGGCGGGCTTCTGGCCTCCGCTGATACTCACCAAGCCCACGCCGGGCAACTGGCTGATCTTCTGGGCCAGGCGCGTGTCAGCAAAGTCCTCGACCTTGGACAGGGGGAGCGACTCGGAGGTGAGAGCCAGGGTCAGAATGGGGGAGTCCGCCGGGTTGATCTTGCTGTAGATGGGGGGAGCCGGCAGGTTGGCGGGAAGGTAAGTGCCAGCTGCGTTCACGGCGGCCTGCACTTGCTGTTCCGCGACATCGATATTGAGGTCCAGGACGAACTGCATCGTGATGACGGAACAGCCATTGGAGCTGTTGGAGGACATCCGGTTGAGGCCAGGGAGCTGCCCGAATTGGCGCTCCAGAGGTGCGGTGATGGCCGAGGTAATGACGTCCGGACTGGCGCCCGGATAGAAAGTCACCACCTGGATGGTGGGATAGTCCACCTGGGGCAGCGCGGAGACAGGGAGCTGCCGGAAGGCGATGAACCCGACCAGAAGCAGTCCCGCCATCAGAAGCGATGTGGCGATGGGGCGGAGAATGAAAGGTCTGGAGGGATTCATGGCCCCGCCTATTTAGTATGGGCCCAGGGAACTGTGCCGGCGCCGGGCCAGAACCCCGAGGGGGTCATGGTTTGCCCTTCTTGGTGTTAGCCCCTTCTGGTTTGCTGATGGCAACTGGGCTACCCGGCCGGAGCCGCTCCAAACCATCGGTTACGACCCTATCGCTTGCGGCTATCCCTTTTTGGACGGAGGTGTTTTCACCGTCGGTGACCCCGCTCTCGATCAGGATCATCTCCACGGTGTTGTCAGGTTTGATCCGGTAGACAAAGCTACCCTCAGGCCCTTGCTGGATGGCGGCGGTGGGGATGATCACCACGCCCTTCAGGGTGTCCAATAGCAGGCGTGCATTGACGAACTGGTTCGGAAACAGGGCGCTGTCCAGATTTTCAAACAAGGCCTTGATGCGAACCGTTCCCGTGGTGGGATCCACTTGGTTGTCGATGGCCAGAACAGTCCCGGTGGCCAGCTTGCTCTTGAGATCCCGGTCAAACGCCTCTACCGGCAAGTGCTTCCCATCCGCACTATGGGCCAGTAATCGGCTGATGTTATCCGCCGGGATCGTGAAGACCACGGTGATGGGCTGGACCGGATTGATGACGCAGAGCCCGGTGGCATCCGTGGCCCGGACCATGTTGCCCGGATCCACCAGCCGAAGCCCGACTTTGCCTGAAATGGGTGCCGTGATGTGGCTATAGGCCAGATTGAGTTTTGCACTCTCCACCTGAGCCTGATCGGCCTGCAGAGAGGCTTCGGCCTGATTGACCGTGGAGGTCTGGCCATCGAATTGCTGTTTGGAAAGAATCCCCTGATCGAACAGGGCCTTGAAGCGCTGGAGGTCCAGGTTGGCGTTCTTGAAAGCCGCCTCGTCCTTGGCTTTTTGGCCCTCAGCCTGCATCAACTGGACCTGGAAGGGCCGGGGGTCGATCTCTGCGATCAGGTCGCCCTGGTGGACCATCTGTCCTTCCTGGATGGGGAACCGGACCAGCTGACCATCCACACGACTCTTCACCGTGACTGAGTTCAAGGGGGTCACGGTGCCGAGACCTGACAAGGTGACCGCCATATCACCCGTCTTTGCGGCGACGGCCATCACCGGTACCGCGCGGACGGCAGGCTGTTCGGCACTTTTCTTGGCGGCGACGTTGCGCCACCGCAGCAGGCCTAGGACAATCGCGAGGCTAAGGACAGCCAGCGCCCCCCAGGTTTTCCATCGTCGCACATGGTAAGTGGGTCGAGCATCTTGGTCGGGGTTCAGATTCAAGGGGAGGCCCTCTTCCGGTTGGAGATCCTGGAGATCAGGGCTCATCGAAACCTCGAGCGTAATAGGAAATTCCGGAAAAAATTAAACGATTGCGTTGGGTCATGTGTCAAAGATCTCCCGGAGAGCCTCGCGCTCATTGTCATTACCCACATAAAAACACGATGGGAGCCCCAGGCGAGTGGCGCTTAACCATTGGATGTGGGTACTGTCCACAAGGTTTAAAAGTTTTTTGGATTCCGAGGAATTGGCAAGGTTCCCCACGGAGCCATAATCAACAGTTCCGTAAACCAGCCCCCAACCTTAGGGCCAAGGCATTTAGTCACAGTGTGTTAGCTAGCGAGAACCTTCGTCTTGTAGGTGCGGCCTTCGCCATCCTTCCGCTCGGTTCCATCTTCCAACAGATCCGTGAGATTCAGGATTACCTTGGCCAATGCGCGGTGCAGCACGGATTTTTCTTCCAGGCTCAGACCCTGTTCCAGACAGGAACGATACTCGAGCACCTTGCCGCAAATCTCCTCCATAAGCAGCGTCTTCTTCGGGTTGAGGCCGATCAGGACCTTGCGGCCATGGTTGGGATCAGGCTGAACCTGAAGCAGGCCGATCGCTTCGAGCGCATGAACCAGTCGCGAGGTGGTTGGATGGTCCATCCACATGCGCCCCGCCAATTCACTGAGGGACATGGGGCCCCGATCCCTGAGGAGGAGGATCATCCAGCATTGATAGGCGTTGAGGCCATAGGGCTCTACGACGGAGGCCACCGCGTGTTTCACCTGCCGGCGCGCAGCCGCGATGAGCATGCTCAGACTGGATTCCGGGAGAGCGGAATGGGCAAAATCTTCCTTTATCATGCTCGACTCCTGGCTGATTTGGTGGATGCAAGAGCAAATCTCTCCCATGCCCGGCGATGCGATTCATCGGGCACGATAACAAATCGGTAGGGAACGGAGGCCATGGTTAGTCCTCCTGATCACTATCCGCCTAAAACAGTAAAAAAGAAGGTTGGAACAAAAAATACTGGAAATAGAATTGAGCTATCAATGAATAGTGTACTGCGTTTCTCAATAAAATAGAGAAAGAAGGAGGAGTCTTATGATGATAATAGGGATGTTACGAGTAGTGTCGCTATAACCGAGACGGAAGGGTAGGCCTTCCAGCGCACCTTGGACCGGTCCACGGCGCGGTATCCTCAATGGGCTGAAACTCGCGCGCTATCGCGCCGCATAGATCACGCATCCCCTTCCCCGATTGAGCCGACGTGTCCACTCTTCAGATCGTTTCGACCCTCTTTTGCAGCCTGTTGGTTTGGGGTCAAACGCCCAAACCCAGCAGGGCAATCCCCGCGCTGGTGTCCCGGTTGAAGGTGGCGGTGGATCCTGGGCATGGGGGCGATGACCGCGGAGCCATGGGAAAGAAGGGCTTGAAAGAGAAGGAGGTCGCCCTGGAACTGGCGATGGTTCTAAAAGATCGGCTTCAGGAAGCGGGCTTCGAGGTGATTCTGACCCGGGAAGAGGATGTCCTCATCCCGGTCTGGGACCGGGCCAAGATCGCCAATGAAGCCGGTGCGGATCTCTTCATCAGCTTGCATCTCAACGCGGCGAAAGCCCGGGCCGCCAAGGGTTCTGAGGTGTTTTTCCTGAGTCAGGACGCCGGGGATGCGGATGCCGCCGAGGCGGCGGCCCAGGAGAATAAAGGCGCAGGCCAGCCCGCCAGCCAAGATAGCGTTGTTGCGAGCATCCTGGACGACATGGCTCAGAAAGCCTTCCTGCAGGACTCCGAGAAGCTGGCGGTAGCCCTTCAGAATCAGCTGAATCGTCTGGGGGGCATTAAGGAGCGTGGTGTCAAACAGGCGCCCTTCGCGGTGCTTAGAACCGCAGCCATGCCTGCGGTCCTAGTCGAAACAGCCTTCATTTCCAATCCCAAGGAAGAGGCCAAGCTCAGGGATCCGGTCTTTCGTAAAAGGGTCGCCGAAGCCATCACCCAAGGGGTAAGACGCTTCTTCGTTCAAGTCGGCATCACGCCCAAACGAAAGGCCCTGAACCCCCTCTCGTCAGGAACGCCGAGGAACGCCAGGAAGCCCTCCTGAGTGCAGGAGATGGCCGAGTGATCTCCCCGTTGCGCGAAGCGAGGTCAGAGGGCATCATCAAGAGGCGGGCATCCGTAGCTCAGTTGGATAGAGCGTTGGCCTCCGAAGCCAAAGGTCGCGCGTTCGAGTCGCGCCGGTTGCACCAATGAAAACCCCCGTCGGATATAGGCGGGGGTTGTTTTTTGTCGGCATGTCTCAACCGGGACAATGTGTGGCAATAATCTAGGAATACTCTAGGAATTCTCATGCGAGCCTTGTCTTGGTCATGCATTGTTCAGCTTTGGGGCTTGTCCTAGGTATCCACAATCGAAAATGTCGTAGACGAAACACCAGCATCACTGGATTGGAGAGCGAACATGACCATCCTCATCTACGGCGCGACCGGCGGCATCGGGGAGAGCCTTGCCCGCAAGCTCGCAGCCCAAGGCCACAGCCTCCATCTGACCGCGCGTGATGCAGGCAAGCTGGAGGCTTTGGGGCGGGAGCTTGGCGTCAGCTTCACGCCGGGAGATGTGCTGGACGCTGCCTCCCACACAGGCATCGCCAAAGCCGCTGGCGCCATTACTGGCCTTGCTTATTGCGTCGGCTCCCTCACCTTAAAACCCGCCCATCGCGTAACCCCTGAAGACGCGCTTGCCGATTTCCGACTGAATGCCTTGGGTGCTCTGCAAGCCGTGCAGGCGGCCCTTCCCCAACTCAAAGCCAATGGCGGCAGCGTGCTGCTTTTCTCCACCGTCGCCATCGCGCAAGGCTTTGCCAACCACGTCTCCATCGCCATGGCGAAAGGTGCCGTGGAGGGTCTTACGCTGTCGCTGGCCGCCGAACTCGCTCCAAAAATCCGCGTCAATGCCATTGCCCCATCGCTCACCAAAACCCGGCTTGTGGCAGGCCTCACCGGCAATGCGCAGATGGCGGAAGCCCTTGCGGGGCTTCATCCCCTGCAACGTTTGGGTGAGCCGGAAGATGTGGCAAGCCTCGCCGCTTTCCTGTTCTCGCCTGATGCAGGCTGGATCACCGGTCAGATCATCGGTGTGGATGGTGGCCGCGCCAGCCTGCGCACCAAGGGATGAAATCACTCCGCCTCATCCTCGGCGATCAACTCTCGCCCGATATCACCGCGCTGAACGGTGCCGACAAGGCGCGCGACGTGTTGCTGATGGTAGAAGTCGCGGAGGAAGCCGCTTACGCACCCCACCACAAGCAGAAGCTCGCCTTCATCTTTGCCGCCATGCGCCATTACGCAGCCGAACGGCGGGCTGAAGGCTTAACGGTCGATTACGTGACGTTGGAGGATGCCGCCAACACTGGCAGCTTTACCGGCGAAGTGGCCCGCGCCATTGCCCGTCACCAGCCCGATGCGCTGATCGTGACCGAACCCAGCGAATGGCGCGTGGAGCAGATGATCCGCAACTGGGCGGGCGTCGACGTAGTGATTCGGGAAGATGACCGCTTCTTCTGCACGCGCGGCGAGTTCAACGCCTGGGCGACGGGGCGCAATTCCTATCGGATGGAATTTTTCTACCGCGAGATGCGGAAGAAAACCGGCCTTCTGATGGACGGTAAAAATCCGCGCGGCGGCGAATGGAATTACGACAGCGAAAACCGCAAGCCCCCGCCCAAAGGTTTGAAGCCCGCCCCCGCGCCGCGCTTTGCGCCCGATGCCATCACGCGCGCTGTGCTGGACATGGTGGCGCGCAAATTCGCCCGGAATTTCGGCGACCTCGAAACCTTCGGCTGGGCGACCACGCGGCTCGATGCGCTGAACGCACTGGATCACTTCATCACGCATGCGCTGCAACATTTCGGTGATTATCAGGATGCGATGGTGGAGGGCGAGCCCTTCCTCTGGCATGCGGTCATCTCACCCTATCTCAACGCGGGGCTCCTCTCTCCCCGCGAAGTCTGCGCTGCGGCCGAAAAGGCCGATGCGCCGCTGAATGCAATAGAGGGATTCATTCGCCAAATCATCGGCTGGCGCGAATATGTGCGCGGGCTTTATTGGCTGAAAATGCCTGACTATGCCGCGACCAATCATTTGAACGCGCACCGCAAATTGCCCTGGTTCTATTGGTCCGGCGAAACAGAGATGAACTGCCTGGCGCAAGCCATCAGTGACACCAAACGCAACGCCTATGCCCACCATATCCAGCGGCTGATGGTGACAGGAAATTTCGCGCTGCTGGCCGGGTTGGAGCCCCGCGAGGTGGAAGAATGGTATCTCGCCGTTTACGTCGATGCCTATGATTGGGTGGAGCTTCCCAACACGCACGGCATGGTGCTGTTTGCTGATGGCGGCCTGCTGGCGAGCAAGCCCTATGCGGCGTCAGGAGCTTATATCAACCGCATGTCGAATTACTGCAAAGGCTGCCGGTATGACGTGAAGCAGAAACTGGGGCCCGATGCGTGTCCGTTCAATTATCTCTACTGGGATTTCCTGATCCGAAATGAGGAGAAGCTGAAGGGGAACATGCGGCTGGCGATGCCGTATATGAATTTGGGGCGCATGAAGGATGATGACCGGGAAGCGATCGTGCGCGAGGCGGCGAGGTTTTTCGACAAGCTCTAGAAAACCTTTGGTGGAAAACCGGCGGGTCGTTTGGGATGCCCGACTGGGTGCGGGTCATCACCTTGAGCGAAACGTGAGCTGTGACTCGCGGCTGGCCTTGGTATTGTCAGTGCAGCCGCTGACCTCCACAGGGACCCCGCGGACAAGAGTCAAGTCGGCAAGAACCCACGTATTTTTGCTATCTGCCCCCCCGGTGAGCCCTGCTGGTGTTGGATTTTTCAATAATGTTCAAAAGCAGAGTCTTTTTAGGGCCGTGAGCAGCCGCCGCTTGATCCTCGAGTCGGGCTCGCAACCCTAGCAATCAAGCCCCTGACGTCGCCCGGATTCGTACTGACAGGATCCCGGCCCTGGCGCAGTCCCGCTGTGCAGAGCGATAAAGAAATCTTCGCGTTTGTAGGGCGACGGCGCCTGTTGAAACCGTGGACCTGAAACCTGCAGTGAACCACCAGGCTCCATCTCAGGCCCGCTTTCGATCTCAGCTGGGTGCATCCGTTTTTGTGGACAGACTGTTTTCTTCCTTCAAACGGTTGGACGAAATCTCATCAGCGATGGCGGCTGACTCCGCGGCAGGCATGCCTTCAGCTCGGCGTGCATACTCCTTTTCATTGCGGTCATCACGTTCCTGAAGCTCCACGTCTTCTGCCTGCTTCTGCTGCCCCGGTCGTTCGATTCGGAGTTCCTCGATCAACATCCGCACTGTCGCCGCCACCGGCAGGGCGAGTAGCGCCCCGGTGATGCCCAGTAAAACGCCACCCGCCAGAAGCGAGAAGAGGATCACGGACGAGGGGAGGCGCAAGGCGCATCCGAAGATCCTAGGCACGATCAGACGGCTCTCGAATTCCTCGCCGAGGACGATTCAACACCCATAGGCTGGCGATGATGCCCAGAAAGGTAAGAATGGTGCGGGGGGAGGGCTCGATGCGAATCACATGGGGGCGCTTTTCTTTTGAAGAGGATCCCGCGGGGCTCTGATTCGACATCATGGCGCTCCTGTTCCGGCGTAAGTCCCCTCCGAATCAAAGCCACTCTGGAACTTCTGCCGTTCCGTCCTCGCAGCTTTCTCCGGGGTTCTCAACCCTGCCTCCCACTCTTGAATCCAGGCCTGGTCAGTCTAGCTAAACCAAAAAGATCAGTATTAAAATTACCTGTCGTTTGCTGGCGGCCAGCCGGTGTGCCAGTGGCTGGAGCGCGCCTGAAGTGCGACCGTGGTCTGGCTATAGCCGATTTGTGCGGCTCCCCTGAATGGCTGCGACCTACAGCTGAAGCCAATGGCTCCCAGATCATCTTGACCCATAGGCGCATCATAATCTTGGCGCTATTCTTCAAGGGGGATTGAGACATGAAGCCCAACAGTCAAACGAGTCAGCTCCCAAGGGTTAGGCTGTCATGAGTTCTTACCTCGCCAAAATCCAGACCGTCGCCCGGCACCTGGGCGAAATCCTGTTCGCATCCATGAAGGCATGGGTCCGCCACCGCGCCCCCAGCAAAGGCGCCGCCTTGGCCTTTTACACCCTCTTCTCCATGGCTCCCATGCTGATTCTGATCACTGCCATCGTCGGCTATTTCCTTGACAGGCAAGCCGTTCAGGGGGAGATCTTCGCTCAGCTGAAGGGGCTCTTGGGCACCACCAGTGCCGCAGCCGTCCAATCCCTGGTGGCCGACGCCCACCTGCCAAGCTCCGGCCGCACGGCCTTGGCTACGGGGCTCGCCACTCTCCTGCTATTGGTGGGCACAACCAGCGTGTTCGCCGAGCTGAAGGACAGCCTGGACGACATCTGGAATGTGCAGACCCCCATGCCCACGGGCGTGGTAGCTGTGCTGCGGACCCGAATCCTCTCCTTCGGCCTAGTGCTGGTGCTGGCCTTCCTACTCCTGGTCACCCTCATGGTGGATACTGTCCTGGCCCTGGTAGCGCGATTCTGGGAGGGTCTCTGGACCCAGGCTTTGCCCCTCATCTCGATTTTATCTCAGTTGTTTACCTTCGCGGTCATTTCCTGCCTCTTCGCGGTCATCTACAAGATGCTCCCCGAGGTCAAGCTCTCCTGGCGCGATGTGTCCATCGGCGCGCTCTCCACCGCGGTCCTGTTCAGCTTGGGCAAATATCTGATTGGGGTTTACCTGGGCAACAACGCCTTGGGCTCGAGTTACGGTGCGGCGGGGTCCATGGCCGTACTGCTCATCTGGGTGTACTATTCCGCGCAAATATTTTTCCTGGGCGCTGAAATCACGAGGGAGTATGCCCTGACCTTTGGCAGCCTGCAGGGAAGCGAACGCCAGGAAAGGCGCGCTAGCCCTGCGCCACAGGTTGTCGGCAATAAATCGAAGCGGTCTTAATACTTCCCCCGACATTCACACTGTAACGCCTGGATTGCCGTTCCGGGATGTGACCTCCGGGTCACGCGCTGCATTGAGGAGCTTGGGCAGTGTCTGTCAGTCCTCGGCTCGGAAATCCACGACGCAGACATCTTCAAGATTGGGATCGAGGTAGTCGCGGCAGAAGGCCTGATGGTCGGGATGGGGGAGATAGGTGTCTCGCCCCGCCTCGTCGCTGAAGGTAACGATGAAGCAGTGCGTGAAGCCATGATTCAGCTTCTCCGGGCTCGAATTGTGTCCCCATTCAAAGCCCGTGACGAAAGGGAGCTTCGCGGCGAGTTCGCGAAACGCCTTTTCAATGCCGCGCAGCGTTGCCTCGTTCGCGCTCTCGCGAAACTTGAAAAGGACTACATGCTGGTAAGGTCTATCGTTTCCGACCATGGTCACGTCCTTGTCGCTTGCCTACGTTGCAATTCGATGATTTCATGAGTAACCGGTTCCGTAAACCGGTTACTCTAAAATGGAGTGAAAACGACCACGATAGCGGACATTGCGAAAGAGGCGGGCGTCTCCAAGGCCACCGTTTCCCGGGTGCTCAACGGGAAGACGGAAGGTGTGGGAGACGGGACGCGTCTGCGCGTGCAGGCCGTCATCAAGAAAATGGAATTCGAGCCTTGCGGCTTGGCACGAGGGCTTGCGACCGGCAAGTCTCGTTCCGTCGGCTTGATTGTTCCCGATATTGCTGATCCCTTTTGCCCTCTCCTCATACGTGGAATCGAAGACGCTCTTCGGGGCCGCGGTTACGGTCTTTTTCTTTGCGATTCCGATCACGATATCCGCAAGGAAGAGGAGCACGTGCGCATGCTCCTCGAAAAGCGCGTGGATGGGGTGATCCTGAATTCGACCCTCTCAGACTGCGACTGTCAGCTCGACCTGCTGGACAAGCGCTCTGTCCCGTACGTCCT
>JANYIU010000041.1 GCA_025361955.1 Holophagaceae bacterium | reverse complement strand
GACCCGCTGACCAAGATCAACTATGAAGGCAAATACGGCATGATACTGACCGAGATCACCAAGCCGCAGCGCGAGATCCTCGCGCTCCTCAAAATCGAGCCGCCCACGTCGGCCTAGCTACAAAAGACCAGGGATTTCAGGGCGCCCTCCATTCTCCCCCGGAATGGGTTCGAGCGTGACGCCGCAGTCAAGGAATCGGCGGCGCTGGGTGAGCTTGTCGGTTTTGAGGGTAGGTCCACGCAAGGCCAAGGAAAGATTCCCCGAGGTCTCTGCAAGGCTCAGGGCAATGGTCCCAGCGCACTCGTGCCACCACCTGGGGAAGAAGTCGTCGGCTCACTTGTATTTCGTCTTCAGCCACTGGTTCGGATCCTGCGGCTGGGCCATTTGGCGGATCTCGAAGCCGAGGCGAGGGCCTTCCAGGGTATCGCCGACGGACCCGACCGGTTCTCCGGCTTTCAGGACCTGTCCCTTGCTCACGGTGAAGAGGCTCATGTGGGTGTAGAGGCTGAAGAAACCGCCCCCATGATCCAGGATCACCATGGGCCCATAGCTCTGGTAGACATCAGCGAATACCACTCGGCCCTCGGCTACGGCCTGGACCTGGGCGCCGGGTTCGGTGGAGATGAGCAGACCTGACTGTAAGGTCCGGGTGTGGAACTTGGGATGGATCTGCTCACCAAAGCCCTGGGCCAGGGTTCCTTCCGCGGGTCGGGGCAGCTCGCCCTTCTGGCTCGCGAAGAGGACCGAGCCCGCGAAGGCCTCTGTTCGGCTCTTGTTGAGCAGGGTCGCTAACATACGTTCCAGCTGGATGGCTTCCTCCGCCAATTCGGCCTGGACATTCTTCTGCTTGCTCTCATCCTGGCTCAGATCATCCAGGAATACCTGCAGGCGGTCCTCATTCATTTTGAGACTGGCTTGGAGCGAGGCGGTTTCCTTCTCTTCCTGGACCAGTCGCTGGACCGCTTCCTGGAGCTGCTTCTCGCGCCGCAGGAGTTCCCCTTGGAGTCGCTGCACGAGATCCAGTTTGCGCCGCTCCTGGTTGCGCCAGTAAGCCAGATACCGGCCTTGCACGAGGTATGCCTCGAATCCCGAGGTGGTCGGAAAGAAGCTCAAGCCGCCCCAGGGCCCCAGGGCCAGCATCCACCGCACCTGTTTCCTCAACTCAGTGCGCAATCGCAGGATCTCCTGCTGGATACCCTCTTTCTGCAGGCTGATCAGATGGACCTCGGCCTCGGTCTGGTCCCGCTTGAGCCGGGCGCCATCGGCCTGGGCCCGGGCTCGGTCTGCCTGGAGCGAAATGCTCTGCAGTTCCACCAGCACACCCTTCCGCCGCTTCTTCAAGGCTCCCAGCTGCTGGTCCACTTGGGCCAGACGGGTTTGTACCTCCGCAAGGCGACGCTTGACTACCCCAGGATCCTGGGGGGTTGGCTGCTCGGCCCAAAGCAGAGCCGCAGAGAGCGCAGATAAGATCACCAGAGAGCGCAGAAAAAAGCCCAGCAAGGGGGCCTTGATCCTGCTTTCTCTGCGGGCGCCTCGGTTCACGCCTTGCCCTTCCTCGCCGGGCCTTTACCTGATTTGCTGGGCAGGAGCAGGAGCAAAGCCGCCAGCAGGATGGGGCCGCCGATGGCCAGGGGCAGGGCTGACCAAGCCAGGGCATCGCTGGGAAGAGATTCCGTGGGCAGGGTGTGCCCGAGGAAGGCACTGCTCTTCACCACCCACTTGGGCAATTCCAAATCGGCGCCCCATTCGCCGACCCAGGCCAGGATTTTGCCGATGGCTGCCAGGGAATAGGCCCCAAGAATGGCCAGCCCGCGATTGGATTTCAGCAGCAGTCCGAGGACCCCGGTCCACAGCAGCAGTTGGAGGCCCAGGATCACGCCATTGAGGTCGGCCTGCAGGATCCTGTTCCAGGGACCGGTCATCCCGGCATGACCCAAGGGGTTGCCAAAGAACTTGAAGGCGGCGGCCAGGACCGGGAGCATGGCCACCTGGCTGAGGAACAGGCCATGCACGAAGGCCAGGAGGGTCCCCAGCAAGAGCCCCTTGAAACGCTCTCCCCTGGAACCCGACGACATCCAGTCGCTCAGGGCCAGGAAGCCGCCCAGCACGAGGATGGCGGGCATCAGGGTGTAGATGAAACGGCTCAGGTTCTCCAGGGCGATGCCGGGGGCATCTGAGCCGACCGGGATGGCGGTGCGGAAAATCACCAACTGTGAGGAATCGGGACCGAAGCCCTGGATCGAACCCAACGCCAAGCCTGCCAAGAGCAGGCTCACCAGGGTCCAAACGATGCGCAGGCGGGAACTTCCGAATCGATCCATGAGGACTCCGTTTGAATCGATTCTAACCGGGCTTCATCTTAGGGAAGGACGAGCGCATGATTCATCCACGGAGCCTTGACTCATGAACGATGACCTGTTGACCCGCGAATCCCTGCTTGCCTTTGCCGATCGCCGTCGCGAGGGCTTCGAATGGGAACTCCGCAACCTGGTGGAGATGCCCACCGTCTCTGCCGATGCCAGGCGCCGGGACGAAATGTGGCGTTGCGCTGAATATGCCCGGGACATGTTCTTCCGCTACGGTTTCGAGGGGGAGATCCTGGAGACGGGCGGGAACCCCATCGTCCTTGGCCGCATGGGCCGGGACCCGGAACTCCCCACCGTGACGGTCTACAACCATCTGGATGTGCAGCCCGCGGACGAACCCGGTTGGGCCACAGATCCCTTCCGCATGGTCATCGCAGGGGATTGCTTCAAGGGGCGAGGCACCACGGATGACAAAGGGCCCGCCATCACGGCGTTTTACGGAGCCATCGCCGCTCGGGAAGCCGGGGTTCCCTTGAACATCCAATTCATCTGGGAAATGGAGGAAGAGATCGGCTCCCCGAGCTTCCAGAACGCCATGGAGCGCCATCTCGGGAAACTCGCCACGGATCTGGTCGTCGTCAGCGACACCATCTGGGTCACCCGGGGCAAGCCCAGCACGCCCGCTGGCCTGAGAGGCCTCATGGGGTTCGTCCTTTCCTTGGAGACCGCGGAACACGATCTGCACTCGGGACTGGTGGGAGGAGTTGCGAGGAATCCCCTGACCGAGCTCATGAAAGTGGTTACCACGCTGCTGGACGGCGAGACTGGGAGGGTGCTGGTTCCTGGCTTCTACAAGAACGCGGAGAAGCCCACCCGGGAGGAGATGGAAGGCTGGCTCAACTCGGGGTTCGACGTGGCGGTCTTCAAGCGGGACCATGCCCTCAAGTCGTTGCGCACGGAAGATCCCCTGAAGGTCATGAAGCGCATCTGGGGCCGACCCACCATGGAGGTGCATGGGGTCGTGGGCGGCTATACCGGCCCTGGGATCAAGACCGCCATTCCACCCCGGGCCGAGGTGAAGATGAGCTGCCGTCTGGTTCCTGGCATGGCTGCGCACGAGACCTTCGAGCGCATCCAAGCCTTTGTGGCCAAGCACTTCCCGGATGTGATCGTCCGCGAGGACCACGGCCTGGCGCCTTTCCGGGGCCATGTGACGGGCACCTGCGCGGAAGCCGTGAAGGATGCCTACCGCTTCGCCTTCGGCGCACCCTGCGCCTTCACCCGCGAGGGCGGTTCCATCGGCGCCGTGAAGATCATGGAGGATATGCTGGGGGCGCCGGTCTACTTCCTGGGCCTCAGCCTGCCCAGCCATGGCTACCACGCTCCCAATGAGAACTACGACTGGGAGCAGGCCAGCGGCGGGATGGCTCTGTTCGCGCGGTTCTTCGAAAGTGCGAGCCAGATCGGGGAATTGCGGCAGGCGGAGAGTAAGGCCCAGACCCTTTAAGGACTTTCCGCTCCACAGGGCTCTGTCCGCACCAGTTGGGTTGGGTCGAAACCCAAGGCGGCTGCGCGCAGGGTGAGGATCTGGTAGACAGATTCTTCCAGGCACGGCGTCCGCGCAAGGATCCAGAGGTAACGGCGGTCAGGACTTCCCACCAGAACCCGCGTGTAGTCTTCATCCAGATCGAGGATCCAGTAGTCGCCAAAGAAGGGCCAGAAGAAGGTCACCTTCAGCTTCGCGTTCGTGGTCGGATCCATGACCTTTGCCCACCCCTTGGCTTCTCGGGTTTCCCCAGCGGCGGTGCGGCACCGATTGACCACGGCCACCTTGCCGTTGGGCTTGAGGGTATACGTGGCGGTCGTGCAGAGGCAGCCTCGCTGGAAGCGGTTCGGATACTTGGCGATCTCGTACCAGATCCCCGTGTAGCGGAGCAGATCCACCTTCGGCACCACCGCCGGAGGTTCTGGGGCCTGGAGACTCAACGCGGTCAGAAACGGCAGGATTGGCATATCAGGCCTGAACGGTGAGGGGTTTGCCCAGTCGTACCGTGCGTTCACAGCGATTCGAGAGAGTCGGATTGTGGGTGACCATGAGCGTGGTGGGCTTCAATTCCCGGTGCAGGCGCAGCAGGAACTCGAAGGCTTCCTCCGCGGTGGCAGGATCCAGGTTCCCCGTCGGTTCATCCAGGAGCCAGAGGCTTGGCTTGCGCACCAGGGCCCGGGCCAGACCCGCACGGGCCGCCTGTCCGCCCGAGAGCGTTGCGGGCAGGCGCTGTGCCAAGTCGGCGAGACCCACCATGGCCAGGAGCTCCTGGCCCCAGGTTTCGTCCCCGGTCTGCAGCTCCCGAGCGATGCGGATAGGCATCAACAGGTTTTCCAATACCGTGAATTCAGGCAGCAAGTGGGGCTGCTGGAAGGCAAGGCCCACGTGTTTCCGACGGAACAGCGAGGCCGCTTCCGGTTCGTGGAGGGGCACGTATTCATCCCCCACTTTGATGGAGCCTGCGGTCCAGTGATCCAGGGCCGCCACGCAGTTCAGCAGCGTGGTCTTGCCCACGCCCGAAACCCCCACGATGGCGCAGAGACACCCCGCCTCGACCGCTAGGCTGTACCCCTCGAACACCGGATGCTCCGCACCCACATAGGTTTTGTGCAGGTTGGCAATGGCGAGGGGCTGGCCGATCATTGCATTGACTCCACCAGTTTCCAATAGAGCTCGAAGGTCCCGAGAGCGTCCCCCAGGGCCGTGTGCCGCTTCTCCTCAGGGACCGCGATGGCGAAGTGCTGGAAAAGAGCGGATGAGCTGAGGTTGTCGATGGCCAGTTTGCCTGCGTCCCTGAGCGCCGCGGCGATGCTATGAGTGTCAATGATCCGATGGCTGATGCGGGGTTCCAGGGGCCGGTCATGACGAGCGAAGAGTACGGCGAGGAAGTTCCTGTCGAAGGCCACGTTGTGGCCCACCAGGGTGATCGGTTCCCCGCCCGGGAAGTAGCGTTGGCAAAAGGCCTCCAGCGCATCCAAGGCAGCTTCGGGTTCCAATGCAGTCGTATGGTGCTGCACGAGATCGATGCGGTTCACCGCCATGCCGCCCGCGGAGACCACGTAGGGTTCGTGCCGGATGAGGATCTCCAGGCTGTCCCGCAGCACTCCGTCATCCCCCACCACGAGGCCGATGGAAAGCAGGCTGT
>JANYIU010000253.1 GCA_025361955.1 Holophagaceae bacterium | reverse complement strand
ACTCCCGAAAACGGGAAGCGGCGGCGGAAGTTCGGCTGGATGACCCCTTCTAAATTCATGGCAGAGTCTCGAAGGGCGGGTGTTCAGTGAGGTGTCCTGAAGTCGAGCCCGGTCGGCGCAGCGGCGGCCTTCGGTGGCGCTTTTGGGTGCTGGCTTTAATAGTCTCTCTGGGAGTGGCGCCCGCGCTTCGGGCGAATCCTCCGAGTCTCATCGCCGGCATGCCTGCAGAGACCGCCTTTTTGCTGGGTCAGCGCATGTACCGGGAAGGCCTGGCGCCCTCCGGTGAACCCATGCAGTCCCTCGTCAAGGGGGAGGCGCCGATATTGGGGACGGTGTTCACCTGCCTGAGTTGCCACCTTCGAGGCGGGCTGGGTTCCATCGATGGGGACGTGAAGACGCCCCCCATCAATGGGCCGAAGCTCTATGAACTCCAGTATTGGCACTTTCCCAATTTGACTCCGACCGAACGAATCGAACTGGGGGTCCGGTCCATCGTCCGCCGTCCCGCCTACACGGACGAGACCTTGGCCAAGGTGCTGCGCACCGGGATTGATCCCAATGGTCGGGAGCAGATCAATGTCATGCCCCGGTATATCCTCGCGGACCAGGAGATGGCGGTCCTCATCGCCTATTTGAAAGTCCTGTCTTCCGAATTCTCGCCAGGAGTCACAGCCACTGACTTGCGCTTCGCCGCGGTCATCACGGATGAAGTCAGTCCGGAAGATCGGGCGGCGATGCTGGCCCCTCTCGATAATTACGTTGCCTACCACAATACGCTTTCCGGAGGGTTCGGGAACCGGATGTACAAGACGTCTGGCGGGATGGCGATGACCCTCGGCTACCGTAAGTTATCCTTGGCTCGATGGACCCTGAAAGGGCCTCCGGCTACCTGGACTCGCCAGCTCGAGGCCTATCAGCGCAAGGAGCCGGTGTTCGCTTTGCTGGGAGGGATTTCCTACGGATCCTGGCAACCAATCCATGCCTTCTGTGAGGCCCAGCAGCTCCCCTGTCTGTTCCCGATCACCGGCTTGCCGGTGATCTCGGAGAAGGATTGGTATACGTTGTATTTTTCGAAGGGCTATTACCAGGAGGGTCAGGCCACAGCTCGTTATCTTGCGAGCCAGCTGGACCCCTCAGGTGACCCTGAGGTAGTCCAGATCGCCCGCGATACGCCCGAAGGGAGAGCCCTGTCGGATGGGTTCCGGGAAACCTGGAGTGAACTGGGACGCGAACCGGTGCGGATGGTCACCCTCAAGAAGCAGGTGAAAATCACGCCGGACTTCCTCCGGAAAACCTTCCAACCGAAGAGCCCTTCGGCGGTCCTGCTTTGGACCGGGGCCGATGCCTATCCGGCGTTAAAGGCGATCGCAAAGGGCGAAGGATCCAAGAGCGCCGTGTACATGTCCTCGAGCTACTTGAAGAAAGAATTGTGGAACCTGCCCGAATCAGCTCGAGCCTTCACCTATTTCACCTATCCCTACCGTCATCCTAACGACGAACCGAAGTACGCCCAATTCGCCAACTCCTTGATTGTCGGGTTGAAAAACACCAATAACGATTCAAAGATCTATACCCGCAGCTACACCCTGATCCAGCTCCTGAGGCAGGCCCTGGGCGACCTGGATCGCAATTACTACCGAGACACTTTACTTGATGTTGTCGGGGGACTGAATGACTTGATCCTGCCGGACTACGAACGCCTCAGTTTTGGTCCCGGCCAGCGGTACGCCTCGAAAGGGTGTTATATCATGCAGTTATCCACGGGAGAAAAGCCTGAACTCGTCAAGAAGAGCAGCTGGGTGATCCATTGATGGGCCCCACAGGGGGGCGCGCAGGATAGCCGAAAGACCCAACTACTTCCGCGCTTCGTAGGCGTCGTCCAGCACCTGGCTCACGTGCCGCACCTTCACCGCAAGCCCCTTTTTGCGGGCCCCATAGCTCAAGTGCATCATGCAGGCCGGGCACTCGGTGACCAGCATCTCGGCGCCGGTCTTCTCCACATTCTTCATTTTCCGTTCCAGGACCCCGGTGGCCTCCTGATGGTGCAGGAAGGTGTAGCTTCCCGCCGCCCCACAGCACCAGTCGGCTTCCGGAAGCTCCTTGTAGGTCAGGCCAGGGATGGCTTTCAGCAGCTTGCGGGGCTGGGCGGTGATCTTGGCGAAGCGGTTGGAGAGGTGGCACGGATCATGGTAGGTGACCGTCCCGGCGAGGGCGCCGAGCTTCCCTTCCAGGCCGTTCGCAGCGAGGAACTCACTGAAGCTCCGGATCTTCAGGGACAGGGCCGCAGCTTTCTCCCGGTAGGCGGGGTCGTCCTTGAGCAGGGCGCCATATTCCTTGAGGTGGGTGCTGCAACTGCCGCAGTCCGAGACGATGGCGTCCAGTCCCTGGGCTTCTGCCGCCATGTGCTCCACGTTCTTCCGGGCGATCGCCCGGGCGGCATCCAGGTCGCCGTACGAGTGCGCCGGCCGACCGCAGCAGGTGTTGTCCATGATGGTGATGGCGCAACCGTTGCGTGCCAAGACGCGCAGGGTGGCCGCCACCACTTCCGGAAACTGGAAGCTGAGCCCACAGGAGGCGAAGTAGCCGATGCGGTGCTTGACCTCTCGGGGCACGGGTACCCGGGCCTGATCTCCGCGCAGGAAGGCTTTGGCTGCCATGGGAGGCAGCACCTGATCGACCGCCTGGAAACGCTTGTCCACCAGCCGCAGCAGGCCGGACTGCTCCACCACCTTGGTCAGGCCATGGCGTTTGGCCCAGAGGGCCATGCGGCCCGCGGATTCGAGCCGCTTGCTATTGGCCAGGATCTCCCGGAACAGGAAGCGCTGCCACGCGGGCTGTCCATGCCGGGTGATGTAGGCGTGGCGCACTGCCAGCACGGTCTCGTCGGTCTTGATGGCCGGGAAGCAATGGGCCGTGCAGCCGCGGCACAGCAGGCAGTCCTCCAGGGCCTGGAAGACCTCGGCGGTCAACTCCATTTCCCCGAGGATCAGGGCTCGAGCGATGGCCTGGCGACCGCGGCCCAGGGAGTGTTCGGAGCCGGTGGTCCGGTAGACGGGACAGCCAGCCTGGCAGAAGCCGCAGCGGTTGCACTGGGCGATGGTGTCGAACAGGGGAAGGAGTTCGTTGGTTGACATGGTTGGCCCTCGCCTCAGATTCCGCCCACGAAACGTCCCGGGTTGCAGAGTCCCCGGGGGTCAAATTCCAGCTTGAGTCGCCGCATCACGTCGAACCCATCCCCTGGCGCGCCCCAGGCGTCCACTCTCCTTTTCAGGGCTGGCGGGGCGTTTTGGAGCACCAAGGTGCCTTCTGCGACCACCGCCTTCCCGCGCAACCCTTCCAGGGCCTGCACCACCCGTTCCTCCGGAACAACCTCCGAGCCGGGCAGATACAAAGCCCAGATCACGCCGCTACCTGCGTGGGCCACGACTGTGGCTTGCAGGCCGCAGTTCTGGCCCACCCTGCCAGCGGCCGCGACCAGGTCGCCGGTCCGGCCGATGGGCACCGCGATCTTACAGAGAATCCGAGCTGGATTGGAAGCCGACGCCCTCTCCAACAGATTACGGATGGCCTCCCAAGCCTGACTAGTCCGTTCGGTTGGCAGGGGTATGACCGTCCCGCCCCCATCTCTGAACAGGGCGGTGAAGTCGTGAACTTGCCGCTCCACCGTCTCGGGGCTGCCTGCCAGGGCCACGGCCAGACCGCAGGATCCTGCGGTCGCCTGGAAGCCCAGAGCCGGAGCCAGCAGGGTCACCGCTGCCGGATTCAGGAAATCGAGGGCTTCCGGGAGGAGGAAGGATTCCAGCGCCTGCTTGACCGCGGTCCAGGCCTGGGTGAGCTCCGGGAACAGACCCATCACACCGGCCCGCACGGTGGGCATGGGCAAAAGCTTGAAGGTCACCTCCGTCACGATGCCCAGGGTCCCCAGGCTCCGAATGAATAATTTGTTCATATCATAGCCCGACACATTCTTGATGACTCGGCCACCGCAGTGGATTCGCTCCCCATCTGGAAGCACCACCCGCATCCCTAGCAGCCAGTCCCGCACCGTGCCGTATAACAAGCGGCCAGGGCCGCTCTGATTGGCCGCCACCAAGCCTCCCAAGGTGAGCCGGTGACTGGCGGGGGGATCCAGGGGCAGGATCGCCTTGTCCCGGGCGAGAATCTCCTGCAGCGCGCCGAGCCGCAGCCCCGCCTCCGCAGTCACGCAGAGATTGGCGGGGTCCCATTCGACGATGCGATCCAGCCGGTCGAGGTGGATCATCACCTCCACTCGGGGTGGGGGATTGCCCAGTCCCATGGCCGTGCCACCGCCCCAGGGCAGCATGGCCGCCCCGGCCGCATAGCATGTGGCCACCACCTGGGCCACCTCTTCCTGGGTCCCTGGCCGCACCACCAGCTCTGGTATGACCCCGTCCACAGCGAACAGTGCCGTCTGGTCAATCCCGGCAGCCACCTGGGCGCCGCCTACGATCGCTTCCAACTGCCCGCGCAGGATGCCCAGATCAGCGTGCACAGAGCACCTCCTCGGGGACCGGGAAGATTTTCCCGGGGTTGGCCAGGTTCCTGGGGTCGAAGACCTGTTTGACCCGCCGCTGGCTGCGGAGATCAGCTTCACTCAGCACCAGCCGCATGGCCTCCATCTTCTCGAGCCCCACGCCATGTTCGCCGCTGATGGTGCCGCCCACCGCTACACAGAGTTCCAGAATCTCCATCCCGGCTTTCAGGACCCGGGCCTTCTGGTCCGCGTCTCTCCAATCGAACAGGATCAAGGGGTGCAGATTCCCGTCCCCGGCATGGAAGACATTGGGAATGCGTAGGTCGTACTTCCGGCCCACTTCGGCTACTTTACGGAGCACCTGGGGCAAGGTGGTGCGAGGCACTGTCCCGTCACAGACCAGGAAGCTGGGGGCCAACCGGGCCACGGCGCCGAAGGCACCCCGCCGCCCGGCCCAGAGCAGGGCCCGCTCGGCGTCGTCCTTGGCCACCCGGACCTCCCGCGCGCCGTGCGCCATGCACAGATCCTCGATGGCCTTGGCTTGGAGCTCGAGATCGTCCTTCAGCCCGTCCACCTCGATGAGCAGGACCGTGGCGCAGTCCAAGGGCAGGCCGCAGTGGAGGGAGGCCTCCACTGCCTGGATGACGAGCTGATCCATCATCTCCAGGGTGGCCGGGACCATGCCCGCGGCCACGATGGCGGAAACGGATTCGCTGCCCGCCTCGATGCTGTCGTAGATGGCCAAGAGGGTTTTGACGCCCTCGGCCAGGCGCACGATCTTCACCACCACTTCCGTGCAGATTCCGAAGGTCCCTTCGCTCCCCACGAACAGCCCAGTGAGGTCGTAGCCCGGTGGGTCCGCGGCCTTCCCGCCCAACTTCACCACCTGGCCGTCGGGCAGGACCACTGTCAGCCCCAGGACATGGTTGGTGGTGACGCCATATTTGAAGCAGTGCGGGCCGCCGGAATTCTCGGCCACGTTGCCTCCCAAGGTCGCCGCCTTCTGGCTGGCCGGGTCGGGGAGAAATTGATAGCCCAGGGGGGCCAGGGCATTTCCCAATTCCAGGTTGAACAGGCCCGGTTGCACCCGGGCCCGCAGGTTGGAACAATCCACTTCCAGGAGCTGGTTCATGTGGATCATCTCGATGACCACGCCACCCTCGAAGGGGATGGTGCCACCGCTCAAGTTCGTACCCCCGCCCCGGGGCACGAAGGGGAGACCGTGCCGGTTGCAGGCCTGGACCACCTGCGCCACTTCCTCGGTGGAGTGGACGAAGACCACCGCGTCGGGTCGGTGTTCTTCCAGATAGGCATCGTACTGGTAGAGCTGAAGATTCACCATGTTGTCCAGCACGTTGGCCCTGCCGACGATCTGTCGGAGTTCCAGTACGAGCGCCTTATTTGCCATCGCTCACGCTCCTCTTCGCAGGACCATATTGTCTTTGACTGACCACTATTGAGCTGAATTGCCATGGCTCGGAAGCCTGGTGGGGGAATTGACGGGCCGATTCTCACCCCAAGGGTCTTAAATGTCTAGCTAAGATTCTGGATAAGATAATCAATTTATTGTTTAATACAGTCCATAGGACCATCCGGAGTTGAGAAATAGTCCAGGTGAGATCTCGGTTCCGCAGCAGGCCTAGCCCATGTGAGGGAGTCTTGCCAAGACGGGCTCCCTCGAAAACAACAGACTAAATGAACGGATTTTAACTTAGGGGAGGAAGCTTGCAGCCGCAGCCACTGCCGCGCCCGGGGTCACAGCTACGCCGAGGGAACACAGGGTGCCTTCGAGGGCGCCCAGGATGGTCACCAATTCGCCGGCGGCGATGTTGCCCATGTGGCCCAGACGGAAAGCCTTGCCGGCGATGGGACCGAGCCCGCCTGCCACGATGATGCCGCGGGAGGCCATGCCTGTGCGGAAAGGCAGGTCCTCGACCCCCACCGGCAGCAGGATGACAGAGAGGGTATCCGCGCGGCTTTCTGCGGCGGTGAAGACGGTGAGGCCCAGGGCTCCCAGGCCGGCCCGCACGGCCAGGGCGATCTTGGCGTGACGCGAGAAACGGGCGTCCAGCCCTTCCGTATTGATCATGCGGAAGGCTTCGGCCAAGGCCATGATTTCATTGACGCAGGGGGTGGAATAATATTTTCCGGGATCCTGCATGATGGGTAGCCAGCGCAGGATGTCGGCGTAGTACGCCGGTACCGAGGCGCGGGCGCGGCGGCGCTCCATGGCGCGCTCCGAGAAGAGGCAGAGGGCCACCCCCGGCGGGGCTCCGATGGCCTTTTGGGGGGCGGTGAGGAGCACGTCCAGACCCCATTCGTCGAAGCGTTCGTCGATGCCACCGGTGGCACAGACTCCGTCGAGGATGAACATCTCGCCTCGACCCCGAAGGAGCTCCGCGTAGGCCGGCACCGGAGAGATCGTCCCCGTGGATGTGTCCACATGGGTGACGGTGACGGCGGCATAGGTGTTCGCCGCCAGCTTCTTGGCCAGCTCCTGGGGAGGAATCGCCTTGCCCCACTCGGAGCGCAGCACATCGACCTGGATGCCGAAGGAGTTCGCCAGGTCCACAAAGCGGTCGCCGAAGTAGCCGTGGGAGATCACCAGGAGCTTCTCTCCAGGGCCCACCAGGTTGACGACGCCCATTTCCATGGACAGGGTGCCGCCGCCAGCCACGATGAAGGGTTGGCCCGTGGTCGTCTTGCAGAGGGCTCGGAAGTCCTTCAGGGCGGCCTTGAACTCTGCCACGAAGGCGGGGAAGACGTGGGAAACCGTCGGTTTTGCCAGCGCGAGGAGGATATTGGGGTGGACCGGAGTGGGGCCTGGAATCATGGTAAGGATCTGTTCGATCATGTGATCTTCTCCTTATGGGTGAACCTGGGTTACTTTGGGCCAGAAGCTGTCGGTGCCTGTGGGGCGAAGATCTTGAATCGAGTCAGAAGGGCAAAGATCAGGTTGATTGAATCAGGATTGCACCCTTCTCCGGCGCGTCAAGCCGTACCGGCCATGGCTATGTCTGCCCGCTGATCGCGCTGGGGTGCTTAGCGAGCCTGCAAGGATTTACTCTACTGGATGCAGGTATTTGAGTTTTCGCAGCTCCGGCGCCTTCCAAGTGGTCATGGCCACGACGCCCAGGGTCATGAGCCCGCCGAATACGACGCTGGGGATGAGTCCCAGGAGGCGTGCGGCGACACCGGATTCAAAGGCGCCGATCTCGTTGCTGGAAGTGATGAAGAAGGAGCTCACGGCGGAGACGCGGCCCATCAGGGCTGCGGGGGTGCGGATCTGCAGCAGGGTCTGCCGGAGCACGACGCTCACGCTGTCCAGGGCGCCGCTGATGGCCAGAAGGAACAGTGACAAGATGAGGTTCGTGGAGAACGCGAAGGCGATCCAGCAGAGGCCAAAGAGGGCCACGCTCACCAGCAGGGTGCGCCCGGCACTCGCCATGGGCTTACGATGGGCCAGGGTCAGGGATATGAGAATGGAACCCACGGCGGGGGCTGCACGGAGCAGGCCAAGGCCCTGGGGGCCAACCCTCAGTAAGTCCGCGGCAAACATGGGCAGCAGGGCAGGCGCGCCCCCGAACAGCACCGCAAAGAGATCCAGGGACATGGCCCCCATCAGCACTTGCTGGCTGAAGACAAAGGCAATGCCCTCCTTGAGGCTCTTGCTGATGCCGCCTTGGACCGGGGTCAACCGAGGGTGCGGGCTGAGCGTGAAGATGGCCACCCCCCCGAGCAGTAACAGGGCCACCTCGACCCCGTAGGCGCTGGGCGCGCCGCCGAATCCGTAGAGGAGGCCGCCCGCCGCAGGGCCCAACACCATGGCGGTCTGGAATACGGAACTGTTCCAGGTGGCGGCGTTGGCGAAGGCTTCGCGCGGGACCAGTTCCGTGCGCAGGGCCTGGGTGGCGGGACGGTTGAAGGCCCGGCCCACGCCCGCCATGGCCTGGATGGCGTAGAAGGGCCAGGCGACGGTCGGCGGGCCGTTGCGGTTCATGAGGAACAACAGGACGGCCCCCGCCAGCAGCACGGAGAGGGACAGGAGCGCCAGGCTGCGGCGATCCATGCGATCCGCTGCGTAGCCCCCGACCAAGGTGAGCCCCAGGCAGGGCAGGGCCTCCGCCAGTCCCACCAAGCCCAGGCTCAGCGCGGAATGGGTGATCTCATAGACCTGCCAGCCCATGACCACGGATTGGATGAGCGAAGCGATGGCCATGGCGCAGGTGCCGAGGAGGTACCGGCGGTACTCCGCGAAACGCAAGGCGTGGTAAGGGTCATGGGGTCCGGAAGCTGCCTGCGTCATTCATATCTCAGTGCGTCGATCACATTCAGCTTCGCAGCTTTCAGCGCGGGGAGGAAACCGGCGGTGACCCCGACCACTCCGCTGAAACCCATGCCCAGGGCCACGGCCCAGGGTTCGGTGATGGCCGGTAGAGAGGTGAAGGTGGTGAGAATCCACGTGGTGAGCATGGCCAAGGCCACCCCCAGGATGCCACCCAACAGGGCGAGGACCACGGCCTCGATGAGGAACTGCCAGAGCACACTGCGCCGGGTGGCTCCCAGCGCACGCCGGATGCCGATCTCCCGGGTCCGCTCGGTGACACTCACCAGCATGATGTTGGAAATGCCGATACCGCCCACGATGAGGGAGATGCTGGCGGCCATCGCCAGGAACAGGGTGAGCACCTTGCTCTGGGCGGCGCTGGCCTCGATCCAGTCGTTCTGCTTGCGGATGGTGAAGTCGTTGTCCGCGGCCGGCGTGAGCTTGTGCCGCTGACGCAGCAGGGCGGTGATCTCGGCTTCCGCTTGATCCGCCTTGTCCGCCAGGGAACTGGCGATGATGCGACCGATGTGGTCCCGGCCCATGACCTTGCGCATGATGGTGGTGTAGGGCGCGTGCAGGGTGTCGTCCTGGTCACCCATGGGACCGCCGCCCTTGCGTTCCAGGATGCCGATGATCTCGAAGGGGAGCTTGCCCACCCGGATGGTCTGGCCGACCGGATCCTCGCCGCCCGGGAAGAGGTTCTCCTGGACGGTCTTGCCGATCACGCAGACCTTGGCCTGGCTGCGCACCTCCTGCTCATTGAAGTAGCGTCCCCTCTCCAGATTCCAGGATTTAATGGTGAGGTAATCGGGGGACACCCCGGTGACGCTGCTGCAAAGCCAGTTCTGGTTGCCGAATACCAAGGGCCGGCTGGTCTGCATGTGGGGCGTGGCCGCCGCCACCGAGTTGGGCAACTCGCGCTGGAGGGCGAAGGCGTCCTCGTCGGTGAGATTCTCCACGCCGCCAAGGCCCACGGGTCCCCCGCCCCCATGGGAGATGGAGCTCGGGAAGATCATGATCATGTTGGTGCCCATGCTCTCAATGATGGCCTTGGAGGCCTGCTGAGAACCGCTGCCGATGCCGATCATGGCGATGACCGAGCCCACGCCGATGATGATGCCCAGCATCGTCAGGACGGCCCGGGTCTTGTTTCGCGTGATCGCGAAATAAGCCAATTTGAGGAATTCCAGGATTGCCATGGTTGGTTTCTTTTCTAGGGCCGTCCGCCCGGGACTCTCAAGGGGGTGGAAGCGCTGGCAGGCTTTTTGGCTTCCTCCACACCCACCAGGACCTGGAGGCCCTCACTAAGGTCGGCGCCCGAGACTTCGGTGAATTGGCCATCGGTGATGCCTACTTGCACGTGGAGAGCTTCCGGTTGCTTTTGCTTCAGCACCCAGAGGTGATCCTCGCGCTTGGACACCGCGCCTTTGAGGCTCGGCTTGGTCATGACTGCCGGCCCGCTCGTGCCGTTGGGTTTCTCCTTGCTGGGCATGAAGGCCATGGGGTTGAAGCGGAGGGCGGCGGAGGGCGCCTTCAGGGCGTTGTTCTGCAGCTTGGTGAGGATGGAGACACTGGCGGTCATGCCAGGTCGCAGTTTGAGGTCGGCGTTGTCCACATCGATCTGCACATTATAAGTGACCACGTTCTGGGTGACGATGGGCTCCAGGCGCACCTGGCTCACAGTGCCCTTGAACTGTTCGTCGGGGAAGGAGTCCACGGTGAACTGGCCCTTCTGGTCCGGCTGGACTTGACCGATGTCCGCCTCGTCGATGGCGGCGAGCATCTTCATCTTGGTCAGGTCCTGGGCGATGACGAAGAGAGTGGGCGTGCTGAAGGAAGCGGCCACGGTCTGGCCCACGTCCACGGCGCGGCTCACCACGACCCCACTGACAGGGGCCTTGATGGTGCAATAGCTTAGGTTGGCCTTGGCTTTGGAGAGGGCGGCCCGGGCCGACAGCAAGTCCCCATCCGCCTTCTCGGCGACCACCTGGGCGGAATCCAGATCCTGGTCGGCGATGAGTTTCTCCTGGTGCAGGCGCTGGGCCCTTGCGAACTGGCGCTTCGCTTCGCCCGCAGCCGCCTGCGCCTTGGCCACATTCGCCTGGGCATCCGCCACGGCGGCCTGAAAGAGGGTCGGCTCGATCTGGGCGATGGGCTGGCCCTTGGTGACCTTGGAGTTGTAGTCCACGAACAGAGCCGAAAGGGTCCCGCTCACTTGGGTTCCCACGCTGACTTGGACCAGGGCGGAAAGGGTTCCGGTGGCGCTGATGCGCTGCCGGATATCACCCCGCTCGATGGCGGCCGTGCGCCACTTCACCTCGGTAGTCCCGGTACGGAGGGAGTAGAAGCCTGCGGTTCCGGCTGCCACCACTCCAGCCGCGATCAGAATCCACATGTTCCGCTTCATCCCCACTCCATTCCAAAAAAACACTGGGCCTGCACTTTTATAGTGCTACCGACCGACCGAAAAGGTGAAACCTTACGCTGGATTGCTGTGTGGCGAGGATCATCTGCAAGCAGCCCAGGTGGACTTGATCATCTAGGCACCGTAGTCCACGTCATCGGGCAGTTCGTTCCGGTCCGCGCCCCCTTCCCAGGGGAAATGTTCTGCCAGCCGCTCGCCCACCTTGGCGATCCCTTGCACCAAGCCCTCGGTGAATTCCGAACGCTTGAAATGCTCTGAGAGATCGCTTGCCACGTCCTCCCAGAAGTCCTGCCCCACCTTGGCGTGGATGCCCTCATCGCCCAAAATCGTGAACCGCTTGCGACTAGGGACGAGGAAGATCAGAACGCCATTGCGCTTGGCCGTCTTGTCCATGCCCAGACGGACGAAGGCCTTCTGGGCGACTTTCTCCACATCGCCCCAGAAGAAGGTGGCCATGGAAACCCGGATCTCCCCGGAACTGGCCCGCTCCGCAGCTTCAATCGCCTGCACCACCCGAGCCTCATCCACACACCGCTTCAGGCTCCTGCGACTCATCCCTGCCATCCGAGCCCCCTTTCCGTTAGCGGCAGTTGCAAAAAAACCTGTGCCGTTTTGGTTGTTTTGCTACGGCCCTGTATGCCGGTCCACTCCGTGCACGACCAAGTTATCTTGCCGCAACGGCTTACCATGAACCCGACGCGCCGCCGCCGCCCGATCTGCCTCCGCCTCCTGACCAGCCGCCGCCACTGCTGCCGCCCCCACCGCCGCCCCGGCCGCCGGAAAGGAGGCTGAAGAGGAGCCAGGTCGCGAGGCCCGGATTGGTGATCAGCAGAAGGAGGAAACCCAGACCCAGGATGATAAAAAGAATGATTTGTCCGAGTCCCAGGGAGCCGGCGGCGTGCCGAACGGGCGCTGGGTGTTGTTCTGAAGCTCCCTGGGCCTCGCCGCCCAAGGTCGTCAGGATTTGCTCGACCCCTGCGCTGACGGCGCCATCCCAGTCCCCGCTGCCGAGCTTGGGGGTGATGGCCTCCCGAATGATCCGACTGGCGATGGCGTCCGGCATCTGCCCTTCCAGGCCATAGCCTACTTCGATTCGCAGCTTGCGGTCCTGGGCGAGGATGAAGAGCACCAAGCCGTCATCCATGCCCTTCCGGCCCACCTTCCAGGACGCGAAGGTACGCAGGGTCCAATCCTCCAAGGGGAGCTCGCCCGTGCTAGCTCCAATCCACACCAGAACCTGGTGCCCCGTTGCATTTTGGTAGGCGGCAAGGCGGTGGTCGAGAGCCTCTTTGCTACCGGCGGAGAGGTGGTTCTGGGTATCCGTCACCCACCGCTGGGGTGGCGGGGGCAGGGGCGTCTGAGCGCTCAAACCCAGTGCTCCCCACCACGCCAGAAGTACCAGGAGGACCCCGAGAACTCTGCGCATGGACTAGAAAGTGACCTTGGGTGCCTGTTCCGCGCCGGCCTGTGACTTGAAATAGACTTTGTCCCTGAAGCGATCGCCGAAGAAACCCGCGATGAGCACGGTGGGGAAGCTGTTACGCCGGGTGTTGAAGGCCTGTGCCGCCTGGTTGAAGCGCATACGCTCCACGGCGATGCGGTTCTCCGTGCCCTCAAGCTGAGCCTGGAGATCCCGGAAATTCTGGGTTGCCTTCAAATCGGGGTATTTTTCCACCACCACCATGAGCCGGGAGAGGGCCGATCCCAGGCCTTCCTGGGCCTGCTGAAAGCGCGCCAGTGAGGCTGGATCGCTGGGAGCCTTGCCGGTGGAGATCTGGCCTACCTTGGCCCGGGCCTCCGTGACGGCGGTGAAGGTCTCTTTTTCGAAGGCAGCCGCGCCCTTGACTGTCGCCACCAGGTTGGGCACCAGATCCGCGCGTCGCTGGTAGACATTCTCCACCTGCCCCCACTGAGCCTCCACAGCCTGATTCAGGCTATTGAGGGAATTGTACGAACCCATGACGGTGATGCCCAGTATGGCCAAGGCCACCAGCAGCAGTCCACCGCACCCAAGCGCAATCTTGCTCCCCATGCCCACAGTGCCTCCAAAGAATCCAGTTACAGCATAGTCCCGGTTTGGATAGAGCGCCGCACCTCCCGCTGAACGACTCGAAACAGCTTGTGAACGGTAAGCAATGGACTTCATGGATGGGGGAATCCTGGGCCTGGCCAAAAGGTGCAGACGAAAGCAAGGCCAAATCTTTACCGGCAAGGAGCGTCAGCTGCTGGTGGCCGAAGCTGCTGACTGGATTCAGGCATGACCGCTGATGCTTCCGAGCTCCAGAAAGCCGACGATCCCGCCGGGGGCCGATTGCCTTAGGTCGGAATAATCTTCCCCATTCATGGCATTCCTTACCGCCCCGAATGCCAGCCCTGCCAAGCGGGCGCAGTGTGTATTTTTGCACGATGGCTTAGGATGGAAGCAGAGCCACACACGCTGTTCCGGCGGGCGCGAGGGACCACATCATGGGTGAGATCGAGATCAAGTCGAGCGGGCAGCGGATGGTCATCATCGGGGCAGGTGCCGCGGGCGACGCTGCCTTGCGCCTTTTCAGCCAGTCGCCAGGTCTTGTGGTGGGCATCGCCGATCCCAACCTGGACGCGCCTGGGTGCAAGCTCGCCAGGGAACTGCAGATCCCCATTTTCACCGATGCCGCGGATGCGGTCCGGACGGTGAAGCCGAATTTGATCTTCGAGGTTACCGGCGTCCAGTCCGTCACGGATGCAATCACTCCCGAGGCTGCCACTCTGGGAGCGACCCTGATCCCCAGCCGGGTGGCCAGGCTCATGATGCAGGCGGTGGAGCGCAAGGCAGGGGGCGTCCGGAGCCACGTCATGGAGAAGATCGTGGAGGTGGAAGGCGAGATCACCAAGGGCACCCATGAGATGGAGGCGACCCTGCTCCAGGTCCGGGCCATCATGTCTCAGCTCCAGATGCTTTCCCTGAATGCTGGCATCGAATCGGCCAAGGTTGGGCAGCAAGGCAAGGGTTTTCACGTCATCGCCGAGCACATGAACAAAGTGGCGGACCAGGTGCGGATCCTCACCCAGAAGATGGAAACCATCAACGCCAACATCCTCTCCATGTCCACCAAGATCAATTCCATCTCGGAATTCGTCCGGTAGGGGACCGGTTCGCAGGAAAGCCTCCAGGTCGATCGCGGGAAGCCTTTTGTCCCCACGGCAATCCACGTCCTGATGATGCCACGAGCACCAGCAGTACCCGCCTTCCCTACCGACTCAGAGACACCCGATGCTCGAGTCATTCAAGCAACTGTTTTTTGATCGCACCTTTCGGAAACACACATTCCGCCAAGGGCTTCTTTGGACCCTGCTGGCCGTCATCCTTGGGCTTGCGGCCCACTGCACCCAGCTCGGCGGCTCTCACGCTCCGGCCCTCATCCTGGGTATGGGTCTGCTATGGGTCCTGGGCCTAAGCGTCATGCTGATGTCTGGTCGCTGGAAGCTGCACCAAACCACTGAGCGGAAGCACGCAGAGAGCCCCCTCGGCGAGAGCGAGCGGAGGCTCAGCCACCTGATCGAAAACCTGCCTGGCTTCGTGTCCCGGAGCGTCAAAGGGGCGGGCTGGAATCTGGAGTACTTGAGTGAAGGCATCCGGGAGCTCACCAGTTACAGGCCGGAGGAGTTCCTCGGAGACCGACAGCTCTCCTTACACCGACCTGATCCTGTCGCAGTACCGGGAGGCCTTCCAGTTGAAGTGGCAGCAAGTCTTGCGGGATCGTTCCGTTTTCGAAGAGGAATACCCCATCACAACCCCGTCGCAGGAGACCCGGTGGCTATGGGAGCGAGGTCGGGGGACCTATGACAGGGCAGGGCGTCTCCTGTTCGTAGAGGGCTTCGTTACGGATATCACCAAGCGCAAGAAGGCCGAGGAGGCCTTGCTGGAGAGTGAATCCCTGCAACGTCAGCTGCTGGACACTCTTCTCGCTGGAGTGGTCATCATGGACCCGGTGACGCGGGTCATCGAGCGGGTGAATGAACATGTGGGCACCCTGTTTGGCGCACCGGTGGGGCAATTGGTGGGCCAGCGCTGTCACTCATTCCTGTGCCCGGCCTCCGGAGGGGCTTGCCCAGTGTGCGACTTGGGCCACCTCGTGGATACCTCGGACCAGGAGCTGGTGCGGGCGGACGGCAGCCACCTGTCCGTCATGAAAACGGTGAAGCGGATCCACTTGAATGGTCACGAGAAGCTGCTGGAATGCTTTGTGGATGTATCCGCGCGCAAGCTGGCAGTGGAGGAACTGCGGGCGAACCGTAGGCGACTGCCGGAACGCATGGCTAGGCTTTCTTCTCGCCCGACAACTGTTTCAGGATGCGGTCGAAGTCGGATTCGAAAAGCCGGTCCTGCACGATGCGGTACCTCTCGAACTCGCTTTCAGCGAACGCCTTGGCGATCTCGGCGGCCACTTTGCCGGAATGATCCAGGATGTCGCGCTCGTTGAAGTGCAGGAAAGCATTCAGCTTCTTGGCCCAATCCTCCATGGTCATGGGGATGCGGCGCTCGGCCTGGTCTTCTGCGTAGTCCAGGTACATGGTGACGATGCGGTCCAGGGCCTTCATTTCCTTTTCGGTAAGGTAGTTTTTGGCCACGGAGACATCGGATTTGCGGATCTTGCCATCGGGCGCGTTCTTCCAAGTGCTGAGCCCCATATGCGGCTTTTCGCTTTCCGCCCGCTCGCGGATCAACTCGGCGGCGGTGTGGCCATGGATAGCGAAGTGGAGTTTGTTCTGTACGGTGGCAAAGAAGGCTTTCGTGAGCTCGGCATCGGCCTGGTAGTCCATGGCCGTGGCATAGATATCGGTGATCTTCTGGTAGAACCGGCGTTCGCTGGCGCGGATCTCCCGGATTTCCTCCAGGAGGTCATTGAAGTAGTCTTTCGTGAAGAGCGCACCGTTCTTCAAACGTTCCTTGTCCAGCACATACCCGCGAATGGCGAAATCCCGCAGGATGCTCGTGGCCCACTGTCGGAACTGGGTTGCCCGCACGGAGTTCACCCGGTAACCCACGGAGATGATGGCGTCGAGATTATAGAAGTTGGTCAGGTACTGCTTGCCATCGGCGGCAGTATTCCGGAAATTCCGGAGAGCTGAATCCTCCTTCAGCTCACCGCTGGCAAAGATGTTCTTGAGATGCTCGCTGATGGTTCGGATATCCACGTCGAACAACGTGGCAATGAGCTTCTGGGTCAACCAGACGGTTTCGTCTTCGATGCGGACTTCAATGCCACCCTCGCCCGTCTGGGTGGTGAAGACCAGGAACTCGGCCATGCTGTTGCGGATCTGGACCTTCCTATCCTTGTTCATGACTTGATTTCCACTCCCGCGTAATGAATCAGTCCCCGGTTGACGTGAAGGTTGAACCTGAGTGAATGCTACATCCTGCCAGGGGAAACACTTGCTTGAATCCCCTGGGGGAGCCATGGAACCCTCCAGGCCCCTCACCGATTCGTACGATTCACCCCGGAATCCTCTCCAACCATTCCGCTAGGACGATTTCGATAGCTGTGCCCTTGTTTCCGGCCCTTCGGACGCCCCGTTCCAGAAGCCGGGCCTGGGCCTTCTGGAGGAGGAGAAGAACCGCTGCTGCACCTCCGTCTTAGGGTGGTGTTCCGCCACTGCCTTCATGCGGAAGGTCGTGAGGGTCGTCATCTTCCTTTCGGCCTGGAAGGGTGGCGGCATCGACCTGAAGGAGGTGATCGTCAGCGATCCAGATGCGGAGGTCCTGGCTTACCACAAGGCGCTCTTCTCCGCAGCCGCTGTTCCCCAAGATGGAGATCAACGACCAGACCGAGAAGATGCTCGTAGAGTCCCTGAAAAAGGGCGGGTCAATCCTGGTTTCCAGCCAGGGCCTGAAACTGGGCGCCAACCGCTGTCCCTTCGCTGAGAAGGGGAGCCTGTCAATCCGCTGGGATGGCGCGGTATCCCCTTGCCTGGCGCTCCTGCATAACCACGAGAACCTCCTGGGCCTCCGCAAACGCAAATCCTTCGCGCATTCCATGGGCAACGTGAATCAGGCAGGGCTGCTGGAGATCTGGGACGATCTGAACTACGTCGCCTTGCGCGAACGGCTGTTGTCCTTCGACTTTTCCTTCTGCACTGCCTGCAACAGCTGTAACCTGGCTGATTCGAATCAGGAAGACTGCTTCGGGAACATCGCGCCGACTTGCGGGGCTGCCTCTGGTCCCAGGGGTGATCCAGTGTCCGTGAGGTGCATTACTGGAGCGTTCAAGAATAGCTGTGAGCATTTTCACTTGATACCTGAAGCGAAAAATTCGCCTTGAATCTCAGGAAGGAGAAGCCTACGGTTTTAATATCGGAGATTAGAGAAATGGCGATACAACCGATCGAGCCCTTGGTGGACCTTCTGAAAACACTGGGACATCCAGCCCGCCTGAGAATCCTTGCCCTATTGCGAGGTGGCGAGATGTGTGTCTGCCAGATCAATTCAGTCATTGGACTGGCTGCCTCGACCGTTTCGGAACATTTAACGGAATTGCGGCGCGCGGGGCTTCTTGCGGAACGCAAGGACGGACGCTGGGTCTACTACGAGCTGAAGCCCAAGGCCGGTCTCCAGGATCTTGTGGAGGTGCTCTGGCCCCATCTGGATGAAGTCCAGCAGGTGAAGGCTGACTTCAAGGAGGCTTGCCTCGTGCGGAAGGCGCCCCTCAGCGCCATCGGTAACTGGGAGAAGCCTCGGCGCCTTTCTGTAAATGTCTAAAGCTTATCCATCGACTCACCCTGGTCGCGTTTCCATGAGCCTACTGAAGGTCCCGCCCGCCAATGCTTCCCGTCCCCAGTGGTTGGCTTATGCCCGTTTCCTGGCCGTGTTCACCATCTTCTACAACCTGCTGGAAGGTCTTGTGTCCATGGGTTTTGGGTGGGCGGATGGGTCCATGGTCCTCTTCGGTTTCGGTGCTGACAGTTTCATTGAAGTGGGGTCGGCCCTGCTCGTGCTCTGGCGACTCCGGGGCGACGAGGAAGGCTGTGCTGCTTCCCGTCTGCATCGGGAGCGCCGCGCCGCCATGGGCATCGGGATCCTCTTCGTCCTGCTCGCGCTGGGGATAGGAATGGGTGCGGTGTTCCAGTTGGCATCACGCCATCACCCGGGCACGACAGTTCCAGGGCTGCTGGTGAGCACCCTCAGTCTGATTTTCATGTTCTGGCTCTGGAAGTCCAAGCAACGCACAGCCAAGGCCCTGGACAGCCGGAGTCTGGAAGGGGACGCCGCCTGCAGTTTTGCCTGCATCCAGCTCTCCGCGGTGCTGTTTGTGGGCAGTCTTGTGTTTCTTCTGATTCCGGCCCTGTGGTGGGCAGATGCCATGGCCGCGTTGGTGCTGTCGGCCTTCATCGCGAGGGAGGGCATCTCTGGCCTTCGTGCGGCAATGAACCCGGATTTTTCCGGCGGCTGTGGTTGCCATTAGTAAAGAGATGGATTGGCTTTCCGGTGACAACCGGAAGTAAACGATGGATCCAGCTGGCTCTCCGCTCGGATGACCTGGTGGAGATGAAGGCCTTTGCCGTGCCGACCGTTTTCCACATCCCTCACCGCTCCTTGGCCACCTGTCTGTCTGATTGCGAACCTTGTTGCAAGGCCCACTGCGACACGGCTCGCAAGCTGGGCGTTTCACGATAAGACATGATGCGCGCCGTGACCACGGCCCAAAGCGTCAAGGAAGTCCCGGTTAAGGCGGTCACCGGTCTAGCGGAGCGTTACCTGCAGGGCAAGTCAGCCAGCGCTGAAACGGTTCGCACCGCCATCCAGCGCAGTTGAAGGATAGCGGTGCTAGCGTCAGGGAATGGCCCTCCATCGGAACGGTATGGAGGGACTTCAGGGTTCCACTCTTCCGCTGGCCAGGGCCTGGTTCAGTGCGTCACGAAGGCCCTGTAGGCCGAATGGCTTGCCCAGGAATACGGAAGGGCGGACCGGGTGCGCACCTGACATGACCTGGGCCTTGTCATAGCCGCTTGCCAGGATCACGGGCAGGGTGGGCTCGAGCTGACGCAGAGCCGCCAGGGTCTCCCAGCCATCCATGCGTGGCATGGTCAAATCGGTGATCACACAGCAGATTCTGTCCTTGTGCTGCCGGAACACCTCCAGGGCCTCGACCCCGTCTTTCGCCGTAAGCAGCGAAAAACCCATCATCTCGATCACGCCACCGGTCGACATGAGCAAGAATTCGTCATCATCCACCAGCAGGACCGTGCCACTGGCCACAGGTTCTGGAGTAGGAGTAATCCTCTCGGGAAGGGTGGGCACTGCCTCGGTACATAACGGGAAATGGATCCTGAAGACACTGCCCAGGCCCTGCTCGCTTGCTACCGTTACAGCCCCGCCATGGGCCTGGACGATTCCAAGGACTACGGACAGGCCCAATCCCCGTCCGGTGAACTTGGTGGAGAAAAAGGGATCAAATAGCTTTTCGATATCCGCCTCAGCAATCCCGCCTCCGGTGTCCACCACCTCCAGGCAGGCATACTCTGTCCCCTGAGGTTGCCAATTGATGGGGAAGCGGTGCACGGTGGGGATATCGGCCGCCCGGCCTGTCCTAAGGCTCAGGCGGATGCTGCCCCGGGTGTCGCCCATGGCCTCCCAGGCGTTGGCAATGAGGTTGGTCAGGACCTGTTGGATCTGATTGGCGTTCGCTCTGATGACGGGACCGGGCGAGGGAAAGTCCGTTTCCACCGCCGCCCTTTTTGGCAGGGTGCCCTGAATGGTCGACATGCTGCCACGGCAGAGTTCAGCAAGGAAGCTCGGCTCCTGTTCGCGAGAGGCTTGCCCAAGGTAGGCCAGCATCAATCTGCTCACCTCAGCTGCGCGTTCGGTGGCCTGCTTGGCACCCGTCAACCATTTGGATGGGTCAACACCCTTGGGGAGCCCGCTCAGCAGTTCCAGATTTGCCAGCACTGACTGCAGCTGGTTGTTGAAGTGATGGGCGATGGCTCCAGCCATGCGGCCCAGGCTTTCCGCCTTCTGGAGCTGCCGGTTCTTGGACTCCAGTGCCTGCTTCTCCAGCTCTGCCTGCTTGCGTTCGGTGTTGTCGCGGACGACGAACACCATTTTGATCGGCTGCCCGTGGACGCCACTGATCAGGCCACTGTTCACTTCAATGTCGACAACAGTTCGATCCTTCCGGATGCCGCGGTATTCATTGGGTCTTTGATGACCCCCGTGGTACATGAGCGTGATGTTGGCTCGGGCTCGCTCCAGATCCTCGGGCACGACGAAATCCAGGAGCTGCCGGCCGACTTCCTCCCCCTGTTCGTAACCGAACATCCGGTTGGCCGCAGGCGAGACCATGAGGATGCGACCCTCCAGGTCCGTGATGGTGATGTCATCAGGAGAGGCTTTGAGGATAGACCGATAGGTTGCTTCACTTTCTTTAAGCGCTTCCTCAGCGTGCTTTTGTTCCGTGATATCGCGCGTCACGCTGACGACATGGGGTTGGTCGTTGATCGTGAGGATCTTGGCGGAGGTCATGCCGACCACTGACTTGCCATCCTTGCGCTGGAAAACAGACTCCACGTTTTCACAATGGTGGCTGTGCTTGATCTCGGTTGTGAAACGCGCTTGGTCCGCTGGATCATCCCAGATCTTCAACTCGCGGATGGAGTTTCCAATGATCTCCGAGCGGGAGTACCCACTGATCGCCAAGAATCCCAAATTGGCTGCAACGATCTGACCATCGGCCAAACGTGTGATCAACGCCGCGTCAGGGCTGGTGTTGAAGATCTTGCGCAGATTCTCTTGTTCTTCCCCATTCTCTGCATTCAGACGCTGGTTAACCATAAGGATGAAACCGAATGTCCAGAGCGTGCTGGTGATGGTTGGAACAATGAATCCAGCAATCTGTATTGGACTGTAATCCAGGTATGAATGGATAGGTTTCGATAATAATGTGTAGAAAATAATAATTATCAAATAGCATCCGTGTACAAGAAAAACGGTACCCGTGAAAATGGCAGACTCGGTAATGGTCTTCTTGTGATTAAATATCAGATTATGCGCCGTCAGCAATGAAAATAGGGCGATGGCAGAGGATACAATCACTGTGCGTTTTGAAATATCATCATGGCCATACATGTAATAATAGTAAAAAACAGCGAATGAAATGAACACAAAACAAATACTCATTAAATTTTCTTTTTTATCTATAAAACGTAGTGTGCCAATAAAAAAACAAATACGTCCAAATACAAGCAGCGGATTTGCAATTCTTGAAAGAATCCATAAATATTTAACTGCGCCAAAGGTGAGGAATAAAAAGCCCATGGCCATGAAGATAGAACCAAGTAGCCACCATCCAATGCCGTGATGGGTTTTATTTAATCTATATTGAATAAAAATAGCAATAACTTGAGTAAATATGGTCAAACCCAGAACAAAGGCAAGCGTTGGGATATCAAGTTTCATATACGCCTTTTAGCTTGCTTTCACGAGATCTTGGATAAACAGGGAGCGAAGATGGAGGCCAGGGACGATTGAACGATTGGAGTACCCAACAAGTTTGTTATCGGCTCAGGGTGCCTGGAGCATGAACGGAGCCTCCAGCACTCAGTTCTCACCCCAAGTTGCACGGATCCAGGATTTCTCTTGGGGCTGGGGCTTCATCAATCCCCCACTGGTTTCACCTGCGCGAGATTGATGGGGGCGTGTGCTCCAGGAATCCGCTAGAATGGTCTAGCAGCAGGCATCCATCGGACTGCCTCGCTGTACCCAGGCGTTGGATGCCTGATCCCCAGTGAAGGCCACCGGGAACTGTAAACCCAAGTTCAGGAAGGAGGCCGACGAATGCTGTATTCGACGGAAGTGGAACAGATGACGTGCGTGGCGAAGGGGCCCAACCATGGCCCAGCGCCCATTCCTCAGGAGGGCCGTTGGGTGCAGGCTAAGGAGATCAAGGATATCTCCGGCCTCACGCATGGCGTGGGCTGGTGCGCGCCGCAACAGGGCGCCTGCAAGCTGACCCTTAATGTGAAAGACGGCATCATCCAGGAAGCCCTGGTGGAGGTCATCGGCTGCTCGGGCATGACCCACTCCGCGGCCATGGCCGCCGAGATCCTTTCCGGCAAGACCATCCTGGAAGCCATGAACACGGACCTGGTCTGTGATGCCATCAACACGGCCATGCGGGAACTGTTCCTGCAGATCATCTACGGCCGCACTCAGACAGCCTTCTCCGAGGGGGGCCTGCCCATCGGCGCCGGGCTCGAGGACCTGGGCAAGGGGTTGCGCAGCCAGATCGGGACCATGTACGGCACCGTGGCCAAGGGTGTACGCTACCTGGAAATGGCCGAGGGTTACGTGACCCGCATGGCCCTCGATGAGAATGACGAAGTGATCGGATACGAGTTCGTGCACTTGGGCAAGATGATGGAATCCATCGAGAAGGGCATGGCACCCGCGGAGGCACTGAAGAAGGCCACCTCGAATTACGGCCGCTTCAGCGAGGCCACTCGCACCATCAACCCCCGTCATCAGTAAGCGCGAAGGAGAAACTCCATGGCTTTGTTTGAATCCTATGAACGCAGAATCGGCCAAATCAATCCCGTGCTGGCCAAGTACGGCATCGCTTCCCTGGAAGAGGCCAGGAAGCTCAGTGAGGCCAAGGGCGTCGATGTCTATGGCATCGTCAAGGGCATCCAGAATCTCGCCTTTGAGAACGCCTGCTGGGCCTACATCCTCGGCGCCGCCATCGCCCTCAAAAAGGGCCAGACCAAGGCCGTGGACATTGCCATCTCCCTGGGCGAAGGTATGCAAGCCTTCTGCATCCCTGGCTCTGTGGCAGACGACCGCAAGGTGGGCATTGGCCACGGCAATCTAGCCTCCATGTTGCTCAAAGAGGAAACCAAGTGCTTCGCCTTTCTGGCGGGCCACGAATCCTTCGCCGCCGCCGAGGGCGCCATCGGGCTCGCACGCTCCGCCAACAAGGCTCGCAAGGAGCCCCTGCAGGTGATCCTCAACGGCCTGGGCAAGGACGCCGCTCAGATCATCTCCCGCATCAACGGCTTCACCTATGTGCAGACGAAGTTCGATTATGCCAGCGGGAAACTGGCCATCGTGAGGGAGATCGCCTATTCCAAGGGCGAGAAGGCCAAGGTCCGTTGCTACGGCGCCGACGACGTGCGCGAGGGCGTGGCCATCAACCATCACGAGGGCGTGGATGTCTCCATCACGGGCAATTCCACCAACCCCACCCGCTTCCAGCACCCTGTGGCAGGCACCTACAAGAAGGAGCGCCTGGAGCAGGGCAAGAAATACTTCTCAGTAGCCTCAGGCGGCGGCACGGGCCGGACCCTGCACCCCGATAACATGGCCGCCGGACCCGCCTCGTACGGCATGACCGACACCATGGGCCGCATGCACTCCGACGCCCAGTTCGCGGGCTCCTCCTCTGTGCCCGCGCACGTCGAGATGATGGGCTTCCTGGGTATGGGCAACAACCCCATGGTCGGCGCCAGCGTGGCCGTGGCCGTAGCTCTTGAACAGGCCCTGGCGAACTGAATAAAGATTTCAATGGCTCAATCGCTCAAGGCTGCTTTCGTCCGAAGGAAATGGCCTTCGTGGGGCAGACCTCTGTGCAAGTGCCACAGGAGAAACAGTCGGGGATCACCTTCTTCTTATGCAGGATGGCGCCCATGACGTCCGAAGGGCAGGCCCGCTCACAGGAACCGCATAGGGTGCACACATTTTCGTCCACCCGGATCTTGTTGAGGCTGAAGCGCTCCAGCAACCAACTGACCAGTCCGAAGGGGCAGAAGAAGTGACACCAGGGCCGGTAGATGAACAGGGAGGCCACGAGCAGGCTGCCCGCGGCGATGGCGCCAGTGAGGCCGAGATGGGTGGGGTTGAAGGTCTTGAAGGGATCCACGGATTCGATGAAGTCCATGCCAACGACGATGGCAACGGCCGTGAACGCGAGGAAGAAGACCACTCTCACACCATTGGAGATGACGAAGGGCACCTTGTACTGCTTGAGGATTCCCTTGGTGTCAGCCTGGTTCCGGTTCAGCCGGAAGACCAGATCCTGCAGTACGCCTAACTGACAGCCCCAGGCACAGATGGCCTTGTTGGCGAGCACCACGGTCAGGAGGAATACCGTGAGGGCGATGAGGCGCGGTGGGAAGACGACGCCTTCCCTGGCGAGCAGGACGATGGCGTCCTTCACCGTGCCCATGGGGCTGGGATCGGAGCCGAAGGCCACCCCAAAGAGCACCACGGCGCCCAGGTAGTACCCCTTCCGGGTCTTGCGGTTGAACCGGCCCTGCGTGAGCGCCCTGAAGGAGACGAACAAGAAGATGGCCCACAGGGCGAACTTGGGGAGGATCTTCTGCCAGTCCTTCCCGGCATCCTCTGAGGCCAGCGCGGCCGCCTTCAGCAGCTTCGTCTGCAGCTCTGCGCTGGAAAGCGGGGGGTTCGCCAAGAGGCTGGCCAGCGGCACCCCTTTGTCCGCAACGGCGGTCTTGCCCAGGACCTTCGCCATGACCGCATCGGGAATCATGTTGCCCGCCATGAAGGTGTCGAGCGACTCCCCGGGGGTGAAGACCAGCTGCTGCGGAAGGACGAGCTTCTCCTCTTTTCTGCTCCAGAGGCCCGACACGAACCAGGACGATGCAACCACCAGGATCACGAGGGTGATGAAGGTCGACCAGACTTTTTTCACGGGGCACCTCCTAGTGCAGCTTTTCCTTGACCCACTCGCGGACCGCTTCGGTGTCGAAGGTGGAGCCCGGGGCGTGGGCCTTCGTCTTGATCGGCTGGGCCAGGTCGGCCTCGGTGAGCTGGAAGCGCGCCACGAAGGCTTCCTTGGGAATCCCCGAAGCCTCGCTCACCGCCAGCCAGGTGTCTGTGCCCTTGATGGCTTCGAAGGTGAAGGCGGGTTTTCCACCCTCGCTGGTGCCGCCGGTCAGGGGCGGCATGGTCCAGCCGAACACACCCGATAGGGAGGTGCTGCCGACGACCAGCAGGAAGATCGCGAAGGTCGCCACCACCCGGAAGGTCGAGCCGATGCGCTTGCCGCCCGGGCCCTCGATGACGAGAGTGTTCTTCACGGGGCAGGCGTTCACGCACTGATCGCAGTCCAGGCATTCGGGATCCGTGATCTTCTCCAGGCGCGATACCGGCAGGTTCACGGGGCAGGCCTTGTCGCAGAGGCTGCAGTTGATGCAGGTGTGGGCGTTGCGCTTGATCTTGAAGAGCCCGAGCTTTGCGAAGGGGGTGAGGGCGGCACCCATGGGGCACAGATACTTGCAGAAGACGCGGTCATAGAAAAAGGAGCCGACCACGGTAAGGAGCAGCACAGTGAGGCCGATGAGGAACCCATCGAGCAGTTCCGGCGAGAACAGGTGGTGATAGGTGACCCAGGGATCGTAGGGACGGATCACGAGAGTGCCGAGCGCCGCGGAAAGAAGAGTGAAGACGGCGAGCACCACATATTTGAGGTATCTGGCCCAGTAGTCTGCGGCTGCGGGGACGGTGGAGCGCTTCCCAAGCACCTTCTTGCCGGCCCGGGCGAACAGTTCCTGCAGGGTAACCAAGGGGCATACGTTGCCGCAGAAGCTCCGTCGGAAGAGTATGGCGGCTACCAGGGTAGCTAGCAGTAGGATGAAACTGGACCAGCCGATCTTGGCCAGCAGAGTGCCAGAGGCGAGCACGCTCTAGAAAGATTCGATGCCACCGAAGGGACAGAGTGCGTCCACGCTGACAGGCTTCAAATCCGAGAACTGGTGCAGGAGGCCCACACCGGTCGAGATCGCCAGGACCATCATGAGAATGGTCAGCCGGACGCTTTTTGCCGTGGACGTCGTCTTCGCGTCATTCTTTTCTATGGCCATATTCAGCTCCCGTTATGAAGTCATGGGACCACTGAACATTCGCCGTGTGCACTTCCTTCAACGGGATGCAGGAACAAGGGGCTGAATCGCAAACCGGATGCCCTGGATCGCAGGGGATCGCGTTTAGCCACGGACTTTGTTAGTACCCTCAACGCGCAGGTTCTGGGGCAGCGTGAAGGTATAGCATCGCGCTTAACGCGACAACGGCCAGGAGACTTATCTGCAGCGCCGTCATCCCGGCCCAGAGCGGGATATCCCGGTCTCCGTGGAGGAACTCCAGACCGAAGCGCAGGAGGGAATAACCGCCAATGTGGAGCCAGCCGGCCCTCTGCCAGGGACCCCTCCTGGTCGTAAGAGACCGCACCAGCAGGATCACCAGCCCCGCCAGGACCAGGTCGCCGAAAGCCTCGTAGAGTTGCGTGGGGTGAAGGGGTGCGGTGCTCATGGCCGATGGATCGGTAAAGCCTTGGACCACGCTCCAGCTCCAGGCATCGCTGGGGAATTGATGATCCGTCACAAAGCTCGGAATCAGGGTGCCAAACCGGGGCTCAGAGATCCCCCAGGGTAAACTCGTGGGAATGCCCCAGGCATCGCCGTTCAAGAAGCAGCCCACCCTGCCGATGGCCTGGCCCAGGAGCACCGCTGGGCTGGTAACGGCGAAGATATGCCAGAAGTTCCCCCTTCGGAAACAGAACCATGCCCCCAGGACACCCCCAGCCAACCCGCCGGTGATCGACAGCCCTCCCTCCCAGAAACGAAAGAAGGTGAGCGGGTCCTTCAGGAGTTCGCCAAGCTCCCAGAAGGCGAAGTGGGAGATTCTCGCACCCAGGAGGGCACCCAGGAGGATCCAAGGAAGGCTGTCGAGGAAAACGTTGGCATCGAGACCTGCCCGCTGCAGGCGCCGGTAAGCGACGAATGAGGCGACCAGGATCGCTACGAAGAAATAGAAGCCTTCGTAGTAGTAGAAGACCCTGAAACCCAGATTCAAATGGATGGGAAACATGCGTTCAATCCAAGGCTAGGGGTAGGCCCCCATTGCCAGCTTAGACGCGTCGAGCTGCTGCAGTCCAGGGGGTGGGATCTGTCATTCGGCCCTGTTCACCTGCATTCCGTGGTTTGGCGACAGCGGGCGTCCGTCCCAGTGGTTCCATGGTTGTGGAGCGATCGAAACCACGCTCCATTTCTGAAGGAGACGATCATGAACATCTCGAAGATCATTGGCTGGAGCGCGGGTCTCGCCCTGGCTCTAACCGCCACCGTGCTGGCTGCTCAGGGGTTCGGCCCGATGCTGGGTGGTGGCCATAGGAAGGGCCAAGCCGCGAACTGCGGACCCATGACCCAAGCCCTCAACCTCACCGAAGCCCAACAGGCGAATCTCAAGACCCTCACGGAGCGTCACCAGGCTGCCCTGGACGCCGAGCAGAAGGTCGCGAACGAGGCTCGGGAAGCGATGCGAAAGGCCATGCAGGATCCCGCCGTGAGCGATGCCAAGGTGAAGGAACTGCATGCCAATGCCGCCAACGCCATGACGGCGGTCATGCTGGAACGCCGGGCTATGATGCGGGAATTCGAAGCCTACCTGACCCCGGACCAGAAAGCCACTCTGGACAAGCAGCGCGCTCAGGGTGGGCCTGGCCAGGGCATGGGCCAAGGCATGGGTATGGGCCATGGCGGCGCCGGTGGATGTTTCTGATCCCAGTGAGCAGCCCTTTGTAAAGTAGACTTGCGCCATGCTATTTCCCGCCGCCTTCGCGCACGCGCAGGAACGGATCCGGCGCCCCGGCACTTGGGGCGCCGCGTTCCTGTTTGGTGGTGTCTGGAACCTTCTGCGCTGGGGGAGCGGGCCCGGCGGATGGACTGCAGACGGGCTGGTGCTTCCCTTCCTGCTGGGGACTGTGCTCCTGATCCTGGCGCCGCTCCCCTGGCAGTGGACGCGGGACGAGTGTCCGATGGCGCCTTTTTTGAGGGGTTTGCTTCAGGCGACGGTCGGCAACCTCCTGGTGGTCTGGGCGGTGCTTTACCTGCTTCCCTGGCCGCCCGACCACGACATGATGATGGACGGTATGATGATGGGCCGCGGCATGAGGATGGGTGCGCCCATGCACAGCCCGGTCCTGCTGCCACCCTGGCAGTTGCGGCTCCTCATCCTGGGGCTGGCCACAGTCGTCTTCGGGGTGCTCTTGGGACGGATCCTGGCGGACCACGACCGGGAGCGGATCCGCGCCGATGAGGCCGAGTTGCACGCCCGGGAAGCCCAGACGCGAGCCCTCCAGGCGCAGATGAATCCCCATGTCCTCTTCAATGCCATCAGCGGTCTCGCGGAATTGGCCCGGGAGGATTCCGCCTCCACGGAGACCGCCCTCGTGAAACTGGCAGAGATGCTGCGCCGCCTGCTGGATCATGCCGGGAGAACAGCTGCGTCGCTGGCCCAGGAACGCAGTCTGGTGGAGGGACTGCTGGCCTTGGAACAATTCCGCCTCGGGGATCGCCTGCGGGTGAGCTGGGTGTGGGATGCCTCGCTGGAGCAACTCCTTGCGCCGCCTCTGCTCCTGCAGCCCCTGGTGGAGAACGCCATCAAGCATGGCATCGCCCCCAGTCGTGTGGGCGGTGATATGGAGATCGGTCTTGCGGGAACTCCGGACGCCGTAAGGATTTGGGTCGCCAATACAGGTCTGCCCTTCAGGGTGGGCAGTCCCGAGGGGATGGGGTTGTCCAATCTCCGGCAGCGACTGGCCCTGATGCACCGTGCGCCTGGGCAGCTGGAGATCCGCGCTGTGGATGGGCGAACCTTGGCTGAACTCCGGTTCAAGCCGGTCGAGGGTGGTCATGTCTGAGCCCCTCAAGATTGTCGTGGCCGAGGACGAGCCCTTCAACCGCAAGCGGTTGTCGCGCCTGCTGCGTGAAGCTGGCTGCGAGGTGGTGGCGGAACTGCCGGACGGGCCGGCGGTCCTGGAATGGCTCGAGGCGGGCGGTCAGACCGATGCCCTCTTCCTCGATATCGAGATGCCAGGCGCTTCGGGGTTGGAGGTGGCCTTGGACCTTCCGAAGCACTTGCCGGTGGTGTTCGTGACGGCGTACGCGGAACATGCAGTCAAGGCCTTTGAAACCGCTGCCTTGGACTACCTATTGAAGCCGGCCACTGCCGAACGGTTGGCAGTGAGCCTCCAGAGGGTCCGGGAGCGCCTCGAGCGAGGTTCCGCCCCGACCGCCAAGGGCGCCTCTCCGCAGCGCTATCCCGTGCGGGCCGGGGATGGGCTGGTGCTCCTGGACCTGAGCCGGACGAGCCACTTCGTCTTCGAGGACGACGCCGTCTGGTCCTTCGTCAACGGGGAACGCTTCCGGACCACCTGGAAGTCACTGACGGAAGTGGAAGCCGCCTTTCCCTCCCTGGCCAGGGGGCACCGGCACCTGTTGATCCGACCGGAGGCCGTGGTCGGCATCAAGGTCGGTGAGTTCGGTCGTCTCATCGTCCGTCTCCAGGGGAACGTCACCCTGGAAGTGAGCCGAGGGGCCGCCCCGGGATTGAAGGAGCGTCTGGGCCTGCGGGAGAAGGCCTGACGCCAGGGGGCGCAAGGGTTGTTGCCGCGCCTGGGATTTTCCATCCGATCCGGTAAACTGACCCTTTACCGTCGAGGATGTCCATGGCGTTCGACCCCCTGAACCAGGAACCGAAGATGCAGCTGCGCTGGGCGCAGGAGAAGGCTTTCCGGGCGCTTCGGGCCGATGAGCTGAAACCTGGTGACAAGACCTTCTACATGCTGGTGATGCTGCCCTACCCCTCGGGGCGGATCCATATGGGCCATGTGCGCAACTACACCCTGGGCGATGTGGTCGCGCGCTTCCGGCGCATGCGGGGCGACAAGGTCATGCATCCCATCGGCTGGGACAGTTTTGGTTTGCCTGCCGAAAACGCCGCCATCAAGAACAAGATCCACCCAGCCCTTTGGACCCGTTCGAACATCGAGGAGATGAAGGGCCAGATCATGAAGATGGGCATTTCGTACGATTGGCATCGCGAGATCGCCACCTTCACCCCCGAGTACTACAAGTGGAACCAGTGGCTCTTCCTCCAAATGTGGAAGCGTGGCGATGTCTTTCGCGCCATGCGCAACGTGAACTGGTGCGAGGCCCTGGGCACGGTGCTGGCCAACGAGCAGGTGGTGGACGGCAAGGACGAGCGGACCGGCCATCCTGTGGTGCAGAGGCCCATGGAGCAGTACTTCTTCCACATCACCAAGTACGCCGATGAGCTGCTCAGCGGTCTCGACCAGATCGACTGGCCTGAGAATGTGAAAGCCATGCAGCGCCACTGGATCGGCCGCAGCGAGGGGGCCAAGCTCTGGTTCGACTTCACCAATGGCGAGCGGGTGCAGGTTTTCACCACCCGCCTGGATACCCTTTTCGGCGTCACCTTCATGGTGCTCTCCACGGAACATCCGTTCATCGAGAAGGCCGCCAAAACCGATCCAGGCTTGCAGTCTTTCTGCGATCAGGTGGCCCACATGAGCCGCGAAGACCGCCTGATGTCCGACATCAAACTGGGCTATAAGTCGCGGCTTGAAGCCGTCCATCCCTTCACCGGCGAGAAGATCCCGGTCTTCGCTGCCAACTACGTCCTCATGGACTACGGCACCGGTGCGGTCATGGGCGTGCCCGCCCACGATGAGCGGGACTTTGAATTTGCCAAGAAATACGACCTGGAGATCCCCACGGTCATCGCCCCTATGGATGGCCGGGCCCTCAAGGCAGGCGAGTTCTTCAACGATTTCGGCGTATTGGTCAACAGCGGCGAATACACCGGCATGACCAGCGAGGCCGCCATCGACCTGATGGTCACTCAGTTGGCCGGCAAGGCCGAAAAGGCCATCACCTTCAAGCTCCGGGACTGGGGCCTCTCCCGCCAGCGCTACTGGGGCACGCCCATCCCCACCGTGCACTGTCTGGACTGCGGGGTGGTGCCCGAGAAGGCGGAGAATCTGCCCGTGGCGTTGCCCGAGGACGTGGAGTTCCATGGCCAGGGACCCTCGCCCCTGTTGACCTCGAAAAGCTTCCTGAACTGCGCGTGTCCCCAATGCGGCAAGCCCGCGAGGCGCGAAACCGATACCATGGACACCTTTGTGGATTCCAGCTGGTATTGGTACCGCTACCTGGATCCGAAGAACGATCGCAAGCCCTTCAACAGCGCCGAGTGGGACGCCTATGGCCCGGTGGATCTCTACATCGGTGGCATCGAACACGCCACCATGCACCTCATCTACGCCCGCTACTTCCATAAGGTGCTGCGCGATCTGGGCTTCACCCACAACGACGAACCCTTCGCCAAGCTCATCTGCCAAGGCATGGTGCTGAAGGACGGGTTCAAGATGTCCAAGTCCCGAGGCAACATTGTGGACCCCGACGAGGTCATCGCGGAGTACGGTGCGGATGCGTTGCGGCTCTTCATGATCTTCGCGGCACCCATTGAGAAAGAGATCGACTGGACGGGTTTCGAAGGTATCGAAGGGGCCACGCGCTTCCTGCGGCGTGTCTGCCGCATGGTGGATGAGCACACGGTGACTGACCTGCCGGTGCCCCCCAAGGAGCAGTTGACCATCGGTGAAAAATCCCTATTGGTGAAGGTCCACCAGACCCTCCACAAGGTGACGGAAGATCTGAGCCACCGCTACCAGTTCAACACCCTGGTCTCGAGCCTCATGGAATTTGCCAACGCGCTCCACGACCTGCCCTCGGACTCCCCCAGCCGCGGCCCGATCATGCAGCACTGCCTGGAGATCTTTGTGAAGATGCTCTCCCCGGCCGCGCCGCACATCGCGGAGCAGCTCTGGGAGCAACTGGAGGGTTCCGGTTTCTGCATGCACGCCTCCTGGCCCGAGTGCGACCCCGCCTGGCTCCAGGCGGACGAGATGATCGTGGTCGTGCAGGTGAATGGCAAGGTCCGTGGCCGCGTGCTCCTGCCCAGCTCCGCTACCGAGGAAGAGCGCAAGGCCGCCGCGCTTGCCTGTCCCGAGGCCCAGCAGCACCTGGACGGCAAAGCAGTCGTCAAGGTGGTGGTACCCCCCGGCGGCAAGCTGGTAAGCATCGTCGTGAAGGGCTGAACCGGTCATCGCTGAACGTAAGAGGTACTCTCATGACCGTCTTTGATCTCGCATCCGGTCTGCTCGAGGCTGGTGCCGTGCGACTCTCGCCCAAGTCGCCGTTCACCTGGGCTTCGGGCCTGAAATCGCCCATCTACTGTGACAATCGCCAGCTCCTGGGCTCGCCCGCGCTGCGATCGCAGATCAAGGCCATTCTGGCGGAACGGGCGGCCGAATCGCAGCCGACCCTGGTGGCTGGCACCAGCACGGCTGGTATCCCTTGGGCTGCGCTGGTGGCCGATCTGCTGGAACTGCCCATGGCTTACGTCCGTCCCGAGCCCAAGAAACACGGCATGGGCCGTCAAGTGGAAGGTCCCCAGGTGGATGGTCACAAGGTGGTGCTCCTGGAGGATCTCATCAGCACTGGCGGCTCCAGCATCAAATGCGTGGCGGCCCTGCGTCATGAAGACGCGGAGGTGCTGGAAGTCCTGGCCCTGTTCAGCTATGGGCTTCCCCAGGCAGACGCGGCCTTCCGTGCCTCGGGCGTGAGGCTTCGGGTACTCGCCACCTTCGATGATCTAGCGCGACGCGCCCAGGAGAAAGGCCTGCTGGATGCCCGAGATCAGGCTTCTCTGGCCGAGTGGCGCCTGGACTCCGTGGCCTGGAGCAAGCGGCACGAATAGGAGCAAACATGCGCATCTACACCCGAACAGGTGACCAGGGCGAGACCGGACTCTTTGGCGGCAACCGGGTCTCCAAGGCGCATCTGCGCCTGCAGGCCTATGGCACCCTGGACGAACTCAACAGCGTCATCGGGATCCTCCGTTCGAAGGTCTCGGCACCCACCGTGGTGGGCGAGACCCTCAAGCAGATCCAGCGAGACCTCTTCGCTCTGGGCGCGGTTCTGGCCACCCCGGCGGAACAACTCTCGGCGCTGGAGGCCCGGATGTCCAAGCCGATCTGGTCCGTGGCGGAGATGGAGCAGGATATCGATCGCTTGACCGCCTTGGCGCCCCCCATGACGAGCTTCGTCCTGCCCGGGGGAGGGGAGGGCTCCGCCTTCGCCCACTGGGCCCGCACGGTCTGCCGCCGCGCCGAACGCGAGATCGTCACGCTCGGCACCGAGACGGACCTGAAACCCGAGTTGATGATCTACATCAATCGCCTCAGCGACTGGCTCTTCGCCCTGTCCCGCGCTGAGAACGCCGTCAATGGCGTGGTGGACGTGGAGTGGAAACAGCTATAGCGCTAAAGAATCCCAGAACACTTCAGTAGCCGGTTTTCCGTCAGTCGCAGCCAGTTTTCGCTGGCCAGCACGCCTTCGCCGTGCTTCACGCGCTGGAATTGCTCGATGAGGTGGCGCAAGGTGCGGGGGATGGCAGAGGCGAAATGGGCTTGCTTCTTGTGCACCAGCTGGTGGCCAAAGGTGCCCAGGGCCTTGAGATTGCGCTGGATGGCACTGAGGCTAAGCTCTTCCCAGAGCAGGGTTTCGGACCAGCCCAGTTCCTCGCGCACCCGGTTGAGCAGGATGGCTCCGGCTTCCGGGGACCAGTCCCAGTAGCCGTCGAACAGGATCGATGCGAGATCGTAAGTGGCGGCGCCCTTGCGTGCATCCTGGAAGTCCATGGTCACCAGCCGATCCCCTTGCACCATGAGATTGCGGACGTGGTAATCGCGGTGAGCCAGGAAACGCGCCCTGGGGTCCAGGGAGGCATGGACCTCCTCCATCATGCGGTCCAGCCAGCGCGGCGGATCCTTCTGGAGGAAATCCTGGAAGAAATTCTGGCGGCAGTACTCCCATTCGAAGGCGAACTTGGCTTGGTCGAACTTGCGCAGCATGAAGAAGGCCCTTGGCGGAGCTCCCTCCGTGAGCAGCCCTAGCCAAGTTGCCAGCTGCTCAGCCACTTCCCCGGCCCATCGCAGCTCTTCTTCAGGGTGCAGGGTCATGTGTTCTTCGAGGGTCGTATCGCCAAGGTCTTCCATCAGCATGGCGCGCTCCTCGTCGCTGAAATGGATGATGGTGGCCACCCGTACCACGGGATCCAGGTAAGCCTGGAGGGCCCTGTAGTCATAATAGGCGTCGTCGGTCTTCCCGGGCTCCACGGGTGCATAGAGCACGATCATCGCCGTGCCCAGTTGGGGGTGATCCACCCGCAGATACTGGCGGTTGCCCGCATCGCCCTTGATGGGTCGGGGATCCCGGCAGTCCCAGCGTTCGAGTACGGCTTGAAGGCGAGGTTCCATCGCTTCAGTCTAATCAACTTCGCGCAACGGGTGAAAAGATCCCCAGGAAGGGCATTGCGATGCCTTCAAAAACGGCAACCGGATAGCCAGGAGATGAGTCCAGAACGGAACCAAAGGAAAGCTGGGCTGAGTTCCATTCAGCCTGAGCTATAACACCCCAGATCCCGGCGCACCCGCTGTCCCTCCAGGAATCGCGGCCAGGACGCCGAAAGCCGACGGCATCCGTCCTCGTTTATCTGCATTTATCCGTGCGCATCGGTGATTAATAGCTTTTCTTCAATCAGAGCCGCACTTCAGGGGCAATGCGGGCACCGCATGACGCGAATCCCAGCTGCTAGGGCAGCGCCAAGCGGACCTGACGGTCATTCTCCCTGAACCACAAGGCATTGACATCCTCCATGGCGGGATGCAGCTGGGCTCCGGGTCCGAGGATGCAGCGCTGCAGCCGGCCACTGAGCACGGCAGTTGGGTGGCTATAGCAGCCCGCGACCCGGCCCTCATGCTCGGGTGCGAGGGTCTCCGCGGCGGCGATGAGCTGGTCTGGGGTGCCGATCTCCAGCCATGGAAACGGTTCCACTACGATCCCCGCATGGTGACGGATCCGCGGCAGGATATCCGCCTTGGTGTCGGCCGGCCCCTCTGGCAGCAGCCCAAGCGCAAAGGGACTCCACAGCGATGCGCCCGTGAAGTGATAGGGGCCTGCGCCCAGTTCACCGGGGGGAAGAATCCGGCCCATGGAGTCCAGCCAGAGGGGGTTCCATGGACCTCCTGGATGGGGCACCAGCAGCCAGCTTAGCTCCGCTCCACGGAGGCGATGTTCGGCGATGAAACGACGCCAAGGTACCTCCGCTAGGGCATCGCCATTCCAAACTGCCAGGGGATCCGCCGCCCGTCCCAGGATATGGCGCAGTCCCCCCGCTGAGCCCAGGAGCATGGGCTCGTAATACACTTCGATGCCAATGCCCGCGGCTAGCTCCAGTCGTTTGTGCAGGTGATGGGCGTTGCAGGCAATGTGTTCCAAGCCCGCGCCACGCATGGATTCGGCGCCCAGCGCCAGCAACGAGCGGCCGTTCAAGGTCCAAGCTGGCTTCGGCAGCACCCTGGAAAGCGCTCCCATGCGCGTCCCCAGACCGGCGGCAAGAATGAAGCCGTCAAGGAGGGGTTGCAAGGTTTTCTCCGGCTTGGGAGTGTTCTGGGCGCAGCAGGAATTTACGCGGAGCCATGCCCCGCATCTCGAGCACCCGAATGCGCCAGCCCTGGATGCGCAGTTCGTCGCCCGCTTCCAGAATCCGGCCAAGCTGTTCCTGCAGGTAGCCGCCCAGACTCACGGAGCCTGCCGAGGCTTCCAGGCGCAAGTGCAGGTGGTCCTCCAGCTGCTCGAGCGTCACCGTCCCCTGAGCCAGCCAAGCCCCGCCCTGGGTTCGGCGCAGGTCGATGACCTCGCGATCAAATTCGTCCTGGATCTCGCCGACCAGCTCTTCCAGCACATCTTCCAGGGTCACCAAGCCATCGATGCCACCGTGCTCGTTGACCACCAGCGCCAAGTGCTGTTTTTGTTTCTGGAAGTCCAGGAGGAGGTCCTGGATCAGGCGCATTTCGGGCACCAGGAGGGCGGGGCGAGCCAGGGCGCGCAGGTCCAGGCAAGGTCCTCGATCATTCAGGGCCCAGAGCATTTCCTTCAAATGCACCACTCCCACCACGTGATCCAGATCACCCTCCACCAGTGGAATGCGCGTATGAGGGGAACTTCGGGCCACTTCCAGGTTTTTCTCAAGGCTGTGATTCAGGTCGAAGAAGATCACCTGTCCGCGCGGGATGGAGACTTCCTTGATGGTGCGCTTTGAGAAGGTGAACAGGTTCTCGATGAGTTCCGCGCGACTGAGTTCCAGATCGCCTCGGGCCTGGCTTTGGACCAGCATGCGCCTGAACTCGTCCTCCGAGGGCAGCATATCCTCGGGCAGTTCCTCGGTGGGGTGGAGTCCCAACAGTCGCTCCACTCTCCGGCTGAGGAAAGAGAGGACGACCGTCAGTGGATGGATCAGCCTGGACCAAAGGAGCAAGGGCTTGGCAGTGATCAAGGCCCAGCGGGCTGCGTTCCGGATGGCGAAGGAGCGGGGCACCATCTCCGTAAGCACCACGTGCAAAGTGGTCATGAGGAGCAAGGCCAGGGCGGAGGCGATGGGATGAATCAGCCACGGCCAGGGCAGGTGCTGCAGCAGGGCCTGCAGTGGACCCGCGAATAGGCCCTCGCCGATGGCGCCGAAGGCCAGGGCGCAGATGGTGATGGAGACCAGGATCGCGGAGAGG
>JANYIU010000252.1 GCA_025361955.1 Holophagaceae bacterium | reverse complement strand
ACATCCTTGGCGGAAAGGCTCGTCTGTAGGTAGTTGCTTGCCACCTGGGCGGGAACCTCCACCTCGTTCAATTCGATACGGCCAGCGCCAGCCACGGGGGCCAACAGGCGCCTGCCATCCTTGCGCAGTGCGGCAAAGAGATCGCACATCGATTCATGGGAGATATTAAAAGTGTTTGCCATGGCTACCTACCGAATGAAGGACTCTTGGTCGTCGGCCTTGAAGGTCGCAAGCGCATAGTCAAGCTTCGCCGTGCGTCCTGCGCACTGACCGAACTGCTCGTGGACGCTTTCCTCCGTACAATAAGTCAACAAATGAACCGGAATACCCACGGGACAAGCGCGTCCACACTCACCGCACTCCACACAGCGCCCCGCCAAGTGCATGGTTCGGACCATGTGGTACTCCAGGTTGCCAAAGGCATGACTAGCCACGGGGACCCACTGAGGCCGGTTGCAATCCATGGTGCATTGTTCGCAGTAGCACATCGGGCAGCTGTTGCGGCAGGCATAACACTTCATGCAACGAGACAGCTCTTTCCGCCAGAAGCCCCAGCGCTCCTCCCGGCTCATGGCTGCGAGCCGCTCTAGCGTTGCTTTATCCTCGGAATCGAGATGGGTGACTTTGCGGGCCAAGTGTTCTTCCAAGGCAGAGGCGCTGGTGATTTCCTTGATTTCGCTTCCGTCCACAGCCAGTACGACAACTTCGCCATCCCGGAGTTGGCGTTCTGCCATGAGTTGCAGCAGAGCCCGCTGGGTCGAGGGGAGGGAGATCACGGCCACTTTCCCCAGCTGCTTCACTTCACGCTTGGTCGCATAGGCGGCGAGGTTCTGCGTGCAGGCCTCGTCAAGCACCAACTGGTCCACCTGCCCGGCTGCACGGATGAAGAGAGGGCGCCGACGGTCGCCGGTTCCCTTGGTGTACCCGAGGACGGCTTTGACCTGAGCCAAGGCCAGGAGCTCTTTTACCCTTTGCTTCAATGCTTCCATGGATCACTCCTCACTCGAGGCCAGCGATGAGAAACCGCTGGAAATCGGCCGCCAGCTTCTGCATGAAAGTCTCGTAGCGCGCACAGCTGGCGATTTGGGCTTGACGGTGCGGGCCACGAGTCTTGGCTGTCCCCTTCGCTGCGTTTTTTAGGGCTTCGCTCTTGCACGAATCCGGGACTTCCCTTGAAGGTTGTTTCAAGGTTTTCATTTCGGCCTCCCTATTCGATGCCTGCACCCACGAGCTGCCGGTACTCGACATAGGGCCCAAGGGCACGCACCTGATCGGTAACTTCATTTACAAGCTGCGCCCATTTAGCGCCTTCGGCCGCGGACACCCAAGAGAAGGCAATGCGCCGCATGTCCACGCCCAGGATGTCCATCATTTTCTTGAAGACCATCCAGCGTCGCCGGGCATGATAGTTGCCGGAGGTGTAATGGCAGTCGTTGGGGTGGCAGCCGGAAACGATGACTCCGTCCGCACCTTGGTGCAGGGCCTTCATCACCATCATGAAATCGATACGCCCCGTGCAGGGCACACGCAGAATGCGTACGTTGGACTGGTATTTGATGCGGCTGGTTCCCGTGAGGTCAGCCCCTGCGTAGGTGCACCAGTTGCAGACGAATGCCGTGATCTTGGGTTCAAACTTTGCTGCCATCGTCAGATCCTCATCAGAGTGTCATGAGCTGGGCGTATAGCTGCTCGTTACTGAAGCCTTGCAAGTCGATCGCCTTGGTGCGGCAGGTCGCCACACACGTGCCGCAGCCCTGGCATAGACCTGGGTTGACACGAGCGAGGGTCTTGATCAGCTTGCCGTCGCGCTGGGTGATGTCTTCCTGTTCGATGGCCTGGTAAGGACACGCGCTCTGGCAAAGGAAGCAGCCCACGCAGGTGCTGAAGAGCGGACCAGGCTGGCGGTTCACCACGGCCACGATGGGCTCGCGGGTGAGTTCGTCCTGACTGAACAGAGCCAAAACCTTGGCCGCCGCGCCGCTGGCCTGGGCCACGGTCTCGGGAATATCGCGGGGCGCCTGGCAAGCGCCAGCGAGGAAGATGCCGGCCGTGTTCGTCTCCACGGGTCGCAGCTTCGGGTGAGCCTCTACGAAGAATCCGTAGGCGTCGTAACTGACATGCAGGGTTTGCGCGAGTGCTTCGGAGCGATCGCTGGATTGGATGGCGGTCGCCAGTACCACCAGGTCGGCCTTGATCTCCACTGGCTCCCCACCCATGAGAGTATCGGCGCCCTTGACGATGAGCTTGCCGTCTTCTTCGTAGATCTTGGAGACACGACCCCGAATGTACTGGACCTCATCCTCCTCGATGGCCCGGCGCACGAACTCGTCATAGTCCTTCCCTGCGGCGCGGATGTCCATATAGAAGACATAGGCTTTGCCGTGATGCACCTTGTGCTTGTAGAGCATGGCGTGCTTGGCCGTATACATGCAGCAGACCTTGGAACAGTACGGAACGCCCTTGCTGCGATCACGGCTCCCAGCGCACGCGATGAACACGACGGTCTCAGGTTCCTTGCCATCGCTGGGGCGCTTCATGACACCCAGCGTCGGACCCGACGCGGAGGCGATCCGCTCGAACTGAAGGCCGTCGATGATGTCCTTGCTCTTCCCGCAGTCGTATTCGGGGAATTGATCCGTGTGCATGACCTTGAAGCCGGTAGCCAGCACGATGGCGCCGATCTCGAGGGTGACCAGTGCGTCCTCCTGCTCGAAACGGATGGCACCGGTAGGGCACACCTTCTCGCAGACCTTGCACTTCCCGGTCTTGTAGAAGGTGCAATGGAGCGTGTCAATGACCGGTTTGTTGGGCACGGCCTGGGGGAAGGAAACGTAGATGGCAGTGCGCGTGCCCAGACCCTCGTTGAATTCATCCAGAATCTTCTTATTCGGGCATTTCTGGATGCATAGCCCACACCCGGTGCAGAGCTTCTCGTCCAGTTTCCTGGCCTTCTTACGGACGGTCACCTTGAAGTTGCCGATGAAGCCATCCACCTTTTCGACTTCACTGTAGGTCATCAGCGTGATG
>JANYIU010000285.1 GCA_025361955.1 Holophagaceae bacterium | reverse complement strand
GGAATCTGCAGCACGTCCACGGCTTCCGCCACCAGGGCGCATTGCTGGGATTCATGGACATCCGTCAGCACGGGAACGCCCAAGCGCATCCGGATCTCCGCCAGGATATCCAGACCTTCCTCCATGGGCATGCCCCGGTGGCTGGAGAGTGACGTGCGGTTGGCCTTGTCAAAGCTGGCCTTGAAGATGAAAGGAATGCCGCGGCTTTCGGCGAGATCCCGAATGCGGGACGCCAGGAAGTGCGCATGCTCCCGCGATTCGATGACACAGGGTCCCGCAATGAGGAAAAAACTCTGTTCCGTGAACGGCTGTCTGAAATCCATGGCGAACCCTCGATCTGATCAGTTTAATCGGCCCCTGGAGCCTGACTTGGGGGAATGTGCTTGAATTACTTTTCCAGAATGTAACCAAAATCATACCCGAAAGGGTATATTTGTATTCCATAGCATTCCGCCTGACCCTGGACAAAAGAAAATGACGAAACTCCTCATGAACGATGATCTCAACCGCCGCTTGGTGGTGCTGCTTCAGCAGGAAGGCCGCATCAGCCATGCGGAACTGGCAGAACGACTCGGTGTGAGTCGTCCCACCGTCATCGACCGGGTGAAGCGCCTGGAGGCTGAAGGCATCATCCAGGGCTACAGCGCCAGGGTGAGCCCTGCCTCCGTCGAGAAGCCCAATGTCTGCTTCGTGGCTGTCCGGCACCGGACTGGGGATGACGATGCCTTGGAACGGGACTTCCTGAAGGCCCTGCACGACGAACCCGATGTCCTGGAAGCCTACACCGTGGCTGGCGAGGACTGCCTGCTGCTGAAAATTGTGGCCGACACGCCTACTGGCGTCCACGACCGCTTGAAGCGGATCCGGAGCCTGGCTGATCAGGTCACCACCCGGACCACCTTCGTACTGCGCACCCACTTTGTGAAGCCCGGCCCGAGCCCGTTTCCCTTCGATCTCCAGCAGCAAAAGCGGAAAGGCTAAGACGGCTCCGTCTGCAGCTGCACAGTCATGCCGCCCAGTGGTTCGCCCACTCGCGTCAGGACATGGCGCAGGCTCCCACCTGAATGAGTATCACCTTACCCCTCGCCTGAGGATGGACGGAGCCTTAGGGTGGATGGGCTTCGCCAAGCCCTTCTCGGCACAAATCCCTTTCTTACGAATCGAAAAGAATTTCGGCTTTACGCACGGCAGGGCGGAGCGCGGATGGATACTACCCAAGGAGGGTTTCCCCTTGAAGGCTTGGTCCGCCTATCTGATCGTCGCCCTGGTCTGGGGTTCCACCTACTTCGCCATCGCGCTGGGGATCGAGTCCTTCCAGACCTTCGGCATGGTGGCTTCTCGTTACCTGGCTGGGGGACTGCTGGCCTTACTCCTGAGCCGCATCGGTGGTGAAGCCTGGCCCCTGAAGCGGGATCTTCCCCACCTGATGCTCCAGGGGTTCCTGCTCCTGACTATTTCCAATGCCTTGGTGACCTGGGCCGAGGGCTCCGTCAGCAGCGGCGCGACCGCCGTCCTGTGCTCCACCACCCCGCTGTGCTACGCGGTCCTGGGCCGGGAAAGGCTGGGTTTGCGATCCTGGCTGGGTTTGGCCCTGGGGCTGGTGGGCGTGGCCATCCTGATCCTTTCCAGAGCCGGCGCCCAGACCCTCAGCCTTTCCGGCGTGGGCGCCATCCTGCTGGCCGTGTTCCTCTGGGCCTATGGCACCCTGCACGGACGGAGACACGTCAAGGGCCAGGGTCTCCTCGGCCAAGTGAGCGTGCAGATGCTCACCGGCGGAACCCTGGCGCTGCTGTTGGTGCCCTTCACGGGGGGTTTCCTCCATGCACCCCTGACTTGGCGGGCCAGCCTCGCCGTGGCCTACCTTGCGATCTTCGGCTCGCTCGTGGCCTACAGCGCCTTCATCTACCTTGCCAAGGCGTGGCCCCCCACGAAAATGAGCACTTACGTCTACATCAACCCGGTGGTGGCGGTGCTCCTGGGCTCCCTCTTCATCGGCGAACCGTTCAACGCGCCCATGGCGTTCGGCATGGCGATCATCCTCGCGGGCGTAGGCCTGCTGCAGACCGCCAAACCATTTGCCGACAAGGCCTGCCCCTGCGGAACGGAATAACCGTCAGGGATTTGTTTTCAGGAGCTTCCAAGCGAAAAACCCGAGGATGAGCACCGCGAGGCCTGCAACCCACGGGAGCCATAGGCGTGTGCGTTCGGCTCCCTGGATGAGGATCGGGAGACCCTGGGGATCCGCCTCTCCGGAACCGAGCTGCAGAGGTTCCCGGGCATAGACGGCGCGACTGGATTCAGGCAAGGCGGCCAGGCTTCCCGGGGCCTGCTTCACGCGCCCCCCGGTATGCAGGAAATAGGCTCTTCCTGATTCCGCTGGGAACAGCAACACCTCGCGGCGAATGAGTACCTTCACGGTCTCCAGGCGGGTCCCTTCAGGCAGGGTCAGCACGAGCCGATCCGTCACCACGGGACCGAGGGAGACGCGGGTGGCCTTGGTGCTGAGCGCGGGTAGATTCCAGATCAGGCCCTCGGAGGAGACCCAGGAATCATAAGCCGTCGGGGCGGATCGGTGGGTCTTCCCAGGCTCTTCCACCTTTGCCATGAACCGAGGTTGCACCGGCGCCACGGGAGGTTTGAGCAGTAGGTCCGCTGCCACGATGCGCTGGGAAGAATCCAGGTTCAGGGCCCAGCTCTCACTGGCGACCCCCTTGCGCTCGGATTTCTCCACACGCGGCGCCACCATTTCGTCGGCCTGGAGCTCTTCGGGACGGGTGCTGGCGGTGACGCTCACCCCCGTGATTTTCGGCGCCGCACCTTGGGTGGAGACCAGGGTCACGCGGTAGGTCTGCGCATCCCAGGGAATATAAAAACCTCGCTTCCCCTCGGACATTCCGAGATCGAACAGATGCAGGGGCGAATCCCGCTCCAGGCGCAGGAAGGCGCTCTCCTGCATCCGGCGAGCCACCTCCACGCGGCAGACCCACGGGGCCAGACCCTCCAACTGGAGGTCCACCCGCAGGTGCTCGCGATCCCGAACCTGCCAGCCTTCGGGGAATTTCAGGGTGAATTCCGCACTGGGACGCTCCTTGCCATCCCGCCCCAGCAGCAGCTGCGAGAGTTCCATTTTGCGGGGCTGCCAAAGGCCTTCGCGCTCCACCTCGAAGGGGATCGATACCCCTTCGGCATCGCTCAGCCAGACCTCTGGATAGGCCAGCTGAGCCTTGCCGTCGAGGGGCAGCCGGGCCCAGCCACTGGCGGCAGCGGGGCTTACCGCTTGGCGGGAAAGGGTGGAACGATCCTCCTTCGGAGCGCAGCAGAGCAGCAGCGCCGAGAGCAGCACCAGAAGGCCCCGGGAGCTCCTTCGCGGGTTCACCTGTCCACTCATTCCGCCTCCTTCCGCTGCTGTCTGGCGTGATTGGCCACCAGGGCCGCCGAGAGGAAGATGGCGCCCACGCCCAGGAAGGCCAAAGCCCGGAGCGGGGTCGTCGCCCCCGCCAGATCCGCCAGGATGAGCTTGAAGCTGGCGATGCCCAGCCAACTATAGCCCGCGATGGCCAAGCCCAGATGCAGCGCCGGCCGCTCCTCCGTCAGGCTGCGGAGCCACTGCACGGCGCCACTCAAGGCCCAGGTCAAGGTCATCACGATGGACGCGGCCCACCCGGTGCCTCCGGCGTAGCGCACGACGCGCCCCAGTTCCACGGCCACGGCCACATTGGCCACGAGCTCGAGGGCCACGGCGCTGGCCGCACCCGTGGCTCGGCCACGACGAGTCAGAAGCCCCCAGGCGATCACCGCGAAGGCGGCCTCGGCGAAGTTGCGATTGAGGACCGGGATCGGCACTGCGGAAGGAGCGATCCAGTCCACCGTATGCAGCGCCCAGCGGAGGGTGGCGACGGTGGCCATTCCCAGAGCCAGCAGCAGCAGGGCCCGCGCCTCGTCGGCCTCCCAGTCCGGGTGCGCCTCGGCGTAGGTCACCGCCCAGGCCAGGCCCAGGGCGAAGAGGCTCCACATCGGCCCCACCCACTTCCAGTCCAGGGCCACCGGCACCGCGACCGCCAGATGGCCCGCCGCCAGCACCAATAGGCCCAGATCCGCCTGACGGCTGCCAAGGCGCGCGCGCAGGGGCTTCACCAGGAGCAGATTCACCAGAGCCATGGCCAGCACGGGTGCCGCGAACCATTCCACGGTCCAGCCCGCGTTCTTCCACACCGCCCAACCGAGGCTGGTGGTGGCCAGGGTGGCCAGGAACCAGAGGATCGTAGGAGTGCTCGGTCGCTCTTCACCCTGGCCTGGGAGCCAGATCCACAAACCGGCGATCACATAGTGGAGCAGGATGAGCCCCAAGAGCGATGTAGCAGCGCCCGAATTCGCCCTCAGGCAGGCCGCGGTCAGCAGGATCCAAACCCCCGTGAAGGCCAGCCACCGGGTCACCACCCAACGCGCGCCGACCTTGGTGAGGTAGGGAACGGCGAGGGCCGCCACCATGAGTGCGGCAAGGTAGACCGAAAGCGCGACTTCGTGATGCCCCCCCTCGCTGAAGACGATGGGTGAAAGTAGCCCCGCCACCAGCGCCACGCAGAGCGCCGCCCCCGATTTGGCCCGGGCGGCGAGCCCCCCCGCCAGGAGCACCGACAAGGCGGATCCAACCAAACCCAGCGCCGGTGGGAAGAAGTTGTACTCGAAGGCCCCCCAGCGGAAGGTGAACATCAGGGTGCCGAGGCCCGCCAAGAGCAGGCAGACCCCCAGCTTGGGACTATCCCCCAGGATGAGTTTCGCCGCACCCAGAGCCAGTCCGCCCCCCATCACGAGACCCATCAGGAACCGCATCTCCGGCCCGATCCAGCCCTGCTCGATGGACCAGTAGAGGAAGAAGATGGCGCCGATGAGAAAGATGCCAGCTCCGGC
>JANYIU010000222.1 GCA_025361955.1 Holophagaceae bacterium | reverse complement strand
GGAAACTCCTTAATGTGAGCCGCCAAGCACACATAGGAGGAGAACCAAGATGGACCTAGCCGAAAGTCTAAGCCACTGTGTCCCTTCGGTTGGCAGGTGCAACTTCCGGCCGAGCCTAAGCATTCCCACCTGAGCAGGGTCTTTCTGGCGGGCCCCCAGCCCAGCCAGGCCATCACCACAATCGAAAAACAACCTACTGGCTGATTCCCGCCAGGGTCTCCTGGTAATTCCAGGGCATCCATTCTTCCGGGTTCTCTTCGACGAAAGCGTGGTTGCGCAGGAGGGCGACGAGGTATTCGAAGGGGTTGACCCCGTTGAGTTCCGCGCTGTGGATCAGGCTCATGTAGAGGTCTCCGACTCTCGCTCCTTCCTGGGTCTTGTAGAACAGGCTGTTCTTGCGGTGCATGATCGCCCGCTTTAATCCGCGCTCGATTTGATTGTTATCCAATGGAGCCCCGGGCTCCCGGAGAAATAGGGTCAATCCCTGCCAGTGATTGAGCATGTAGGCGATGGCCTTGCCCAGGCCGGAGTTTGGTTCTACGAGGCGCTCCCGGAACTGACCCTGAAGCCATTCCTCCAGATCCGCCATGAGCTTGCCGCTGTGCTCCTGGTGGAACCTCAGTCGCTCTGGCGGCGACATGTCCTTGCTCACCGCATCGTTCTTGTAGATCTCCTTCAGAACTTCCAGGAGGTGGCGGCATTCCTCGGGAAAACGGTCCACCACTTCCACGAACTTCCGCCGCGCGTGCGCCAGGCAGTGGGCCACGATCGTGTCCAGGTTCTTGCAGGTATTGGCCGCCAACGCATCGCACATCTGAATGGGCTTGGCCAGATCCGCCATGCGCAGTTTGAGCAGGTCAGCTAGGTTCTCCCCGGCGTGCTGCGTGCCCGTGATGAACAGGGCCACACGGTTCGTTCCGAATTGCGAGATGAGACCGGTGGTGTAGACGCCTTTGCGCGCCTTCTTGCCGTCCTTACGCAGGTCGGGGCGATCCAGGATTTTCATCACCGTGTCGTCCTGATAGATCAGCTCACCCTGGGCCGCCCAGCGCATCAGCTCGTCCAGGGCCGGGTCCAGCAGGTCTGCGGCGTTCATCACCAGGTCGCTCATGGTGGTGGTTGGCAGTGGGATACCGAGGTTCAGCAGGAAGCGGGAGAAGCGGCTGTAGGGCATGCCCGTCCCAAAGCGAAACAAGGAAATCATGGCGGGAACTGTCTCGTCGTATTTCTGCTGCGAGCCCGCCTCCTCAGGATGGGCTGCCGTGAACGACTCCCCGCATCCGTTGCAACGCAGGACCTCCCGCTCGATGACCTTGGCGTGCAGGGGCGACATGCCCACGATTCGCACCATTACCGCTGGCTGGCTCTTGGGATAGAGGCGCCCCTTGGGGCACTCGGGACAACAGTCCCCAGTCCTGAGGGTGGCGTGGGGGACCTTCACCCGAACCGCCATGGGGAAGGCCTTGGAGCCCTTGGGACCATGGCCGGGCTTGGGCTCCTTGGGTTCCTTCGCCTCCTTGGGCTTCCCCTTCCCGTTCGCTTTGTCGGGGAAAAGCTTCCGGGTGGTCTCCGTGGAGGCGCCAAAGGCCAACGCTCGGAGACGCCGGATGGACGTGCCCTTGGTCTTGATCTCCTCCTCCAGGCAGCGCACCGTCGCCGCCATCCCTCGGAGGTAGGCCGCGTCTTCGGGAACCATGGACGCATCCACCCGCTCCATGAGCGCAGCTACCTGCTCCGGGGTCATGTCCAGGAACCGCCGGTCCAGCGCGGGCTTTGCTTGGCCGAACCCAGGCTTGTCAGTCTTCGCTTTGCGTCGTTTCGAACATCCCATGAGGGAAACTGTGTCGGATCGATTAAAAAAAGTACACAGAATAATTCATATATCTTGAATTATTTCACGAATTGAACCACAACGCTCCGCGAAGGAATGTCCCATCCCTTGTGACCCAAGGTCTATCCCACCGCACGCCACGCCGCCGGGACTCGCGCACGGGTGGGGTCCCCGCCGCAAATCAGCACTTGTAGTTCATGCGCCAGGAGGCGGGCTGAGGCCTCGTTCTTGGCCCTGGCTGAGGGCCACCACTGGAAGCGTCCCTTCGAGAGGCGCTTGTGACACAACCAGAATCCCTGGCCGTCGTAGACCAACAGCTTGATCCCGGTCCCCTGCTTGCTCCGGAACACGAACACCGCGCCCCCGAAAGGGTCCTCCCGAAGCTGCGCCCGACAGACCTGGGCCAAGCCATCAATCCCGCACCGAAAATCCACCGGCTCCACGGCCACGAATACCTTCATCTGGGGAGTTATCTGGAGCAACGGACGCCCCCCAGGAAAGCCGCCACGATTCCTGCAGCGTCCAGGCTTCTCCCGCCCTCCAGGCGGATCCGCATCCGGGCCCCGTCGGCCGTGGAGATGTCGATCACCGGGCCGGGATCCAGGAAACCGCCCGTTTCCCAGGCCCTTCCCGGCTCCCGGCAAAGGGGCTCCGCCACCACAATGCCAGCGGGGAGTTCCAGAAAGGTGGACGACACGGAAGGGGGCTGCGCTTCCCACTTTGCGGCCTTCTTTCGCAGCCACCCGTAATCGAGCCCGACAGCCCGGGAGATCCGGCACACCCCGAAAGCCTTTGCCAAGCGGATGGCGGCGTCCCACATCTCTCTGGGCATGGCCGACGAGCCCGTCTTGGTCCGCCGCCATTCCTGCACCCGCACCTTCAACTGGTCCACTTCCTTCGGCAACGCATCGGAATTTCTCTTCCCCATGGGGCTCCCCTCCAGGAACCCATGAGCCTATCGGCCATCTGCCGTACATCCACGCACGCCAACCGGAGGGACACACTCGATGCCATGCACCGAGTTGCCCTGGTTCCGCGCCTGGAGCATGAGGGCAAGCAGCCCTATGCCAGCGCCCAGATCCAGTACCTTTTTACCAGGCGGGAGC
>JANYIU010000216.1 GCA_025361955.1 Holophagaceae bacterium | reverse complement strand
CTGTAGCAGATAAGCAAGATTTCAGCGTAATTTCTGCGCGGGAAAATACAAAGTTAAAGATGAGTAGTAGGCGCTAACAGCGTTCATTGCCTATGACAGAACCGGAAGGACAGGGGATCTAATTGCGGAAGGGGAAAAGCTTGACACGGAGGCACGGAGAAAAGAGCGAGGATCCCGGAGAAAAAAATCTTCCTCCGGGATCCTCCGTCGCCCTCCGTCGCCCTCCGCGTCGAGCTTTTCCCCTCAAAACCAAACGCCCAACCCTCCAGCAGATAAGCAAGATTTCAGCGTAACTAGAGCGTCTCTGAGCGCCATTTGCCGAGGGGGTGCTCCTCGATCTCCTGTTTGAGAGAGCTCCCGCAGGCGGCCAGACTCGTCTGGTTGCGTTTGAGTCCCTGGCCGACAAATGTTTAGGGGTCAAGGATGGAGGTGGTCACGGGGGCCTCCGCAGGGCTGGGGACAAAATGAGAAAACCTCGATGCGCTCGCTCGCAAATCGGGGTGGGATGTCTGTGGGATAGGGTTTTATCTAGAACATGCCGGCAGCGACCACCACGCAATACGTGCAGAGGTTGTTATTATTAATCCGATTCTGCCGTGAGAGGGTCATTGGACAAACGCGAGGGTCCAACATGGATCCTGCGGGTCAAGTTGGCAAGAATGTGATCGCCGCTACACCTTCGCCCAAGCGCGTTGCCCCATGGAGAAGGTAAACTTGGCGCTGAATATGGCTTTCCCAATGAGCGAGGTCCACCGTGAATCAGCAATTCCAGAACCACTTGGCCACCGAGACCCAGAAGCTCCGGGATCTGGGCTTCTTCAAGACCGAGCGCACCATCACTTCTCCCCAGCAACCCCAGATGGTGGCCAACGGGAAGAAGGTGATCTGCCTTTGCGCCAACAACTATCTGGGACTGGCCAATCATCCCGCTCTGCGCCAAGCCGCCAAGGACATCATGGATACCCATGGTTTCGGCATGGCCTCCGTGCGCTTCATCTGCGGGAAACAGGATATCCACGCGGAACTGGAAGCCAAACTCGCGGAGTTCTTGGGCACTGAGGACGCTCAGCTCTACTCGAGCTGCTTTGATGCCAACGGCGCCGTGTTCGAGCCGCTGATGCTGGAAGAGGACGCCATCATTTCCGATGAGCTGAATCATGCTTCCATCATCGATGGCATCCGCCTCGCCAAGGCCAAGCGCTTCCGCTATAAGAACAGTGACATGGCCGATCTGGAGACGCAGCTCAAGGCCGCTGAGGATGCCGGTTCCCGCTTCAAGCTGGTGGTCACGGACGGTGTCTTCAGCATGGACGGCTACATCGCCAAGCTGGGCCCGATCTGCGACATCGCCGAGAAACACGGTGCCCTGGTCATGGTGGATGACAGCCACGCAGTTGGCTTCATGGGCGAGCACGGGCGCGGTACCCCTGAGCACTGTGGCGTCATGGGCCGGGTGGACATCCTCACCGGCACCTTCGGCAAGGCACTGGGAGGCGCGTCAGGCGGCTACATCGCCTCCAGCAAGACCATCATCGACTGGATGCGTCAGAAGGGCCGCCCTTACCTTTTTTCCAATTCCGTGGCCCCATCCATCGTGGCGGCAACCTTGAAGGTCCTGGAGGTGCTGAAGAGCAGCGGCGACCTCATCCGGAAGGTCCACGAGAACGGTCGCTACTTCCGCGTGGAGATGGAAAAGCGGGGCTTCACCCTCCAGCCCGGCGAGCATCCCATTGTGCCGGTCATGCTCTACGACGCCCCCCTGGCCCAGGAGTTCGCCGCGCGGCTGCTGGATGAAGGCGTCTACGTCGTCGGCTTCTTCTTCCCCGTGGTACCCCAGGGAAAGGCCAGGATCCGCACCCAGATGAGCGCCGCGCACACCCGAGAAGATCTGGACTTTGCCATCGCCGCCTTCGAGAAGGTTGGTCGCCAACTGGGTGTGATCAAGTAATAAAATGAGCCACGAAGACACACGAAGGCACCCGAGTAATAAACCAAAGCTGGCTTCGGGTGGGCGCGAAGCACCCTGCGCGTGGCTTAGAGACTTGATTGTTTTTCATAGCAGAACCCTTCCTGAGGAGAACCAATGAAAGCACTCGTCAAGGCTGAACGCGAGCCGGGCCTCACCATGATGGATGTCCCGGTCCCTGAAATCGGGCCCAACGATGTCCTGATCCGCATCCACAAGTCCGCCATCTGCGGCACGGACATGCACATCTGGAACTGGGACCCCTGGGCCCAGAAGACCATTCCCGTGCCCATGCACGTGGGTCATGAGTACGTGGGCGTCATCGAGAAAGTGGGCAGCGCCGTCACTGGTTACAAGGGCGGTGAGCGCGTGACCGGGGAAGGCCACATCGTCTGCGGCCATTGCCGCAACTGCCGCGCGGGCAAGCGCCACCTCTGCCCCAATACCGTGGGCGTGGGCGTGAACCGGCCTGGCTCCTTCGCGGAGTACCTTTGCCTGCCCGCAGAGAATGTCTTC
>JANYIU010000190.1 GCA_025361955.1 Holophagaceae bacterium | reverse complement strand
GCCTCAGGCTTCACGGACACTGTCTCCGCCAAGCTGCGACCCATCCTCGAAAAGGAGCTCGCGGCGGAAAAAACATACCTCATCCCGGGCGTCAACGACAACAACAACCAGGTGGATTCCTGGGATGTTTACTTCTTCCGGCGGCTGTACCAGACCAACGAGCTGAACGTTGACTACGAAAGCCTGAAGCAGTATTTCCCCTACAAGCAGACCCTCAGCGGAATGCTGAAAGTATACGAGCAGGTTCTGGGACTCGAGATCGAGTTTGTGAAGGACCCAGAAACCTGGCATCCCGATGTCCAGCTCTTGAAGATCTCCGATCGCTCCAAGTTCCATGGCTGCGATTCAGAGACGCTCGGCTACATCTATCTCGACATGTTCCCTCGGCTCAAACAGGGTAAATTCAATCACTTCGAGTGCGGAGGCCTCGTCTACGGAAAGACCCTGAACAACGGAAGATACCGCAAACCTGTGGCCGCCCTGGTCTGCAATTTCCCGACCGACAGCAACGGAAATCCTGAAAACCTGCTGTTCGATGACATCGGGACCCTTTTCCACGAATTCGGACACGCCTTGCATGTGGTGCTCGGCAAGGCCCGGTTCGCATCTCAGACCGGTTTCGGCGTGCCTCAGGATTTCGTCGAGGTGCCCTCCACCATGTCGGAGCAGTGGCCCCTCGACCCGGTCGTCTTCAAGACCCTGGCGATACCCGATCCCGCCCTGACAGACGCATTTGTCCAAAAGACCCTCGCTGCGATCAAGCATTCCAATCTCGCGACCACCGGGACCTACTACGAACGGCAGTTCGGCTTCAACAAGACCGACTTCGCACTCCATATGTTCACGGACGCCAGCCAGATTCCGCCCGCAAGCAGCGCCAATAATCTGATCGCCGTGACCAATGACGCCATGGCGACGGCCTACCTTCCCTACCCGGAAGGCAGCGGGCAGCTTTCCTCCTTCCTCCACATTCTGGCCTGGGGCTATGATGCCGGGTACTACAGCTACGCTTGGTCCGATAGCATCGTGGCCGAGTTGGCGATCCTTTTTGATGAATCACCCAAAGGTTACATGGATCACCAGCTGGGCATGCGCTACCGCAAGGAGATCCTCGCACCTGGGGCTTCCAGGGATGTGAATGAATCCGTGTTCGCCTTCACCGGCAAGCCCCTGGATCCCGAACGCAAGGCTTTCCTGAAACGACTGGGTCTCGAATAGCCCTATCTGCTTCGTTTCATTCAGTAGGTGGCAACGGGAGATCCGGGAGGCGCACGGTGAAGGTCGATCCTTCCCCAGGCTTGCTGACCACCCGGATCTCTCCACCCAACAGGTCCACGAATTTCTGGCAGAGTGTGAGACCCAGCCCCGTGCCCCCGAAAGGGCGGGCGGTGGAATCCTCAACCTGGTAGAATTCCTGGAAAATCCGGTCGATCTGCTCTGAGCTCATTCCGATCCCCGTATCCGTGACCTGGAAACACACCCAGCCTATGTCCCGTGCCACACGGAGCTGGATGATTCCATCCTGGGTGAACTTGGCTGCGTTGCCGAGCAGGTTGAAGAGGGTCTGGCGCAGTTTCCGGTGATCCGTGTAAATCGTTTTCAGCACCGGGTCGATGGCTTGCACGAAACGGTTGCGGTTCCGGGTGATCAAAGGTTCGACGGTCCCGGCGATATCCGCCATGAGCGAGCTGATATCGCACTCCTCGAGATACACAGTCATATGTCCGGCTTCGATCTTGGAGAGGTCCAGGATGTCGTCGATGAGCCCCAGCAGATGCTTGCCCGCCCCTTGGATCCTGTCCAGATCGTCCTTAAGATCATCCATCCCGCGTTCCTTCACCTCGTCCAACAGGAGCTCGCTGAAGAGCAGGATGGCGTTCAAGGGCGTCCTCAGTTCATGGCTCATGTTGGCAATGAAGGAACTCTTGGCTCGATTGGCGATCTCAGCCTCCGCCAGGGCAGCCTTGGCCTGGCCATAGAGCTGGGCATTCTGGATCGCGACGCTCGCTTGCCGCCCGATCCCCTCCAGGAATGCCAGATCTTCCTGCTGGAAGGAAGGTTCGCTCGCCTTCCGCCAGACTCCGATCACCCCGATCACCCGGTCAAGCGTGAAGAAAGGGGAAACCATGAGTTTCTCGCCCTCCTCTTCTGGTTCTGAACCTGGGATATGGATGGCTCTTGAATCCTTCGTCGTGTCGTCGACGATCTCAGCTTTCCCACTCTCCGCGATGGTTCCAAGAATGCCGCGCCCAAACCGGAAGGTCACAGCCCGGAGTTCTTCTACGCCAGAGCCAGCAACCGCAGCCGCCTTGAAGGTCCCATCCCCTGCCTCAGCGAAAAAGATGGCCACGGAATCATGGGTCAGCAGGGTAAATACGCTGGAGGCGATTCTACTGAGAACAGCGCCGAGGTCCAGTGTGGAATTGATCGTGCGACCGGTCTCGGCGATGACATCCATCTCCCGTGCCCTCTGCTGGGCGTCCTGGTAAAGCTGAGCGTTCCTTACGGCCACTGCCAACTGGGAAGCGATCGCCGTGAAGAGCTCCAGATCGGAGTTGGAGTAGAGTCCCTCAAGGTCATAACTCTGGATCACCATCACGCCGACGCGGATCTCCCCGGCCACAAGGGGCACACCCATCCATGACCCAGCCTGTTCGCCTAGGTTCGCGACACGATGCCTCTCCAGCCAATTCCTGCCCTCCCGAGCCGAAGCAAACAGGAGGCACTTCCCGGTTCTCAGAATATGCCCGGTCAGGCCCTGTCCCAGCTCTCTGCGCCTCGCGGGACGGCGCTGGCCGCGCTCGTAATGCAGCGCGAATTCGAACTCGGGCGCCCCAGCCCGGTGCAAAGCGATGAAGAAATTCGTCGTGTCGAAGAGCCGGTTCACCTCCGCGTGGACCGTTTCCAGGAGGGGCCCCAGTTCGAGGTTGGATGCCAGGGCCTGGCCAATGGTCATGAGGATCGAAAGGCGGGTGAGCTGGTCAAACCCCTCGGTCGCAATGCCCCGACCCCCAGGATCCGGAGCGGGCGGGGTACTGGGTATTCGCAGATTGCTCATGGCTATTGGTTGGGGCTTCACGTCCAAGTTGACACCGGCCCCATGAGGCCACGCTGGTGGGCGTCTGTCAATCGCGAGTCAGCATGTTTTTCCCCGTGAGCTGTGACCAAGTGACCAGCTTCGCGGAGGCCAGGAACGCCAGCAGGAGAGCCCAGGGCCAGCGTCTAGAGGCCGGGGGAGGCAGCACGAGTCTCGGTCCAGGTCTTGTCTCGAAGAACTGCGAGGGGGGAGGGAGCAAAGGCAATCCTTTCTCCACCAGGTAGGCCGTGCCCACAGGGAGGAGATGCCCGGTTCCAGGGGGTGGATGGGTGAGGAAGGAAGGCTCCGTCTGGGCAAGAATTGAAGCATAGGCCAACACCAGGTCATCGTTATTCAGGGCTGCGGGGCCAAGGGCCAGATCCGCTCCCGGCGCCGATCCGACCGCGATAAGCGCCCCTCCAGCCGCGGCTGGATCCAGCACATAATCTCCATTCCCCGAAATGAGAGCCGTGATCACCCTGCGTTTTCCGGCGGGCGCCTTCACCCCCTGGTCCGCCAGGACGATAACCGGTGAGGCTGCACGATCAATATCAGGGAAAATGGAGAGCATCCGCGCCGAGAAGGCTCCTGCGGCCACGGCCGCGACCTGGCGGGGTCCCAGGAGCACCGGCAGGTCGATATCCTCCTGCCCCAAGGGGCCTCTAAGGGACAGCAGGTAGAGCCCGGGGGCCGAGAAACGGACGACTCGACCCGCCACGCCCTCCTCTATCACATAGCGGTTCGGGGGCAGGCGCAGAAAACGGTCGTCGGACTTGACCCAGAGAGCAACGCCGATAGGCACGTGGGGGCCGAATTCTGCGAGGGTGACAAGCCAGGACTCGGAAGCCCGATCGAAACGCACTCCTGATGGATAGGCGGCGAATTTCACCGCCATCCCGAGTTCGATGGCGCGAAAGCCCTCAGGCTGCACCCGCAGCTGGTCGGTCAGTAGCGTGATATCCCCATACCCACGCTCGCGAAGTTCGAGCAAGCGGTGGTAATCCGGTGCGAAAAAAGCGTAGGTTTCCCGCAGCTGCCGCACGCAACGCTCAACCTCACCGTCGGCCAGAAGGGGACCGATAGGGGCGAGGCGAGTTTCCGCAGATTTGGGATCGAAGACCAGCAGGAAGGGCTCCGCTCCCTTCAGCCGTGGATCGGTGCGGAGCCGTTGCAGGGCCAGTTCCAGGGGCCTGGCACCGGGAAGACCCGCCGTCATCGAACGCGAACCATCCAGCACCACCGCCGCTGGCCGGGAACGCTGCGGCGGAGCGATGGCGAAGGCCAGGGCCAGGGCGATCGCCGCCTCCAGCAGGAGGTCATAATAGGTCCTGAAATGACGGAACAGGAGGCTCGCTAGCCCTCGTCGATCCTCACCCTGCAGCAGATCGTGGGGATAGCGCAGCTTCCTGGACAGTCGAAGGTTCAGGAACAGCAACGCGACGACCGGAACCAGGAGAAAGGGCAGCAGACGGAGAGGTTCAGGCAAGGAGGGCCTCCAAGAGAGCCCAGTAGAGCGCCACCCGGTCCGTACCCGGAGCCACCTTGCGGTACCACAGGTTCCTGTTCTGGGTGAAGGAACCCTCCAAGGCGCTTTCGCGCCGGCGATAGGAGGCCCTGGCAAGTCGATCCCAGGGCATCCGCAGCCGAAGGCCGGTCTCGGGGTCGATCACATCAACTTCGGACGCGCCGGTTTCCAAGGTCTCGAAGTCCCGGTGCAGACGGATGAAGAAGCCGCGCGTGAAGGGACAGGACGAGGGACGGAAGGCCGGATCCAGGAAGTCGGACACGATGATCACCCGCCGATACCGGGAGGACCTCCGAACGCTGGCCAGGACCGAGGCCAGGGCGGTGCGGCCCCCCATTTCAAGGCCGGAGAAGAAGGCCAGAACAGGAGCGGGAGAGGCTCCGCCCCGGGGTCGGTGCAGATGCCGCTCGATGCCCTGAGAGAAGCCCCAGAGACTCGTGGGCAGCCCCAGAGCGCCCAGCATCCACGCCACAGAAGCGGAAAGCATCAGGGTCTCTTCGGTTCCGAAAATCGCCATCGAACCCGATAGATCCACGAGGATACAGACCCCATCCCGCTCCTCCGCATAGTATTCCTTCACGAACAGCCGGTCGGTCCGCCCCATGAGCTTCCAGTCGATGCGGCGCGGATCGTCGTTGGGGCCGTACTCCCGGATGTTCTTCAGATCGAAGGAGGAACCCGTGCGTTTGAACATGGGATCCCGGGCCGCCGAGATTTCGGCGGGGGGCCTCCGCTGCGTGCGGCGCTGGAAGGTCCGCACCAGGGCGGCGCATTCGGGATCGATGCGGCTCATGCCACGCCCCGGTATTCCTTGCGAACCGCCGAGAGCACCGCTTGCAGGACGTCGGCAGTGGTCACGCCATCGGTTTCGGCTTCGAAGTTCAAGCTGGCGCGATGGTTGGCCAGATCCTTGAAGAGCGCCTCGGCATCATCGAAGGAGGCATGGGGTCGGCCGGCGACTATGGCCCTGGCCCGGGCGGACTTCAGCAGGCCCAGGGCGCAGCGGGGCGAGGCTCCGAAGCGCACGTAGTGCTTCACCGCACCCACATCCGTGTGCTCGGGATGGGTCTGGGTCACCAGACGCACGATGAAGTTGCGCAGTTCCTCGGGTACCAGGATGGCCTTGGCCGCTCGACGATAGGCCGCGAGCGCAGCCTCCGTGGCCTCTCGGCCAGCGGGGTTGCCCATACCTCCCCGCTCCGCTGCATCAAGAATAGCCTTGAGCACGCTGAAGTCAGGCATGGTGAAGAACAGGCGCATGAGGAAGCGGTCCACCTGGGCCTCGGGCAGCGGGTAGGTGCCTTCCAGCTCGATGGGGTTCTGGGTGGCAATGACAAAGAAGGGCGAAGGCAGTTCGTGGACCTCCCCCAGGAAGGAGATGCGCTTCTCTTCCATGGCCTCCAGGAAGGCCGATTGGGTCTTGGGCGTGGCCCGGTTGATCTCGTCGCCCAGCACCATGTTGGCGAAGATGGGCCCCTTGTAGAACCGGTAGGCCCGTTCCCCGCCTGCTTCGGTCTGAATGATGTTCGAGCCGATGATGTCCAGGGGCATGAGGTCTGGCGTGAACTGGATGCGCCGGAACTCCAGACCGAAGAACTCCGCCCAAGCCTTGGCGAGGCTGGTTTTTCCAAGGCCCGGAACCCCTTCCAGGAGGACATTCCCTTCACAGAGGAAGGCCAGGAAGAGCTTTTCCACCACGTCAGCGCAGCCGACGATCCGGGAGCCGATATAGCCCCGGTAAGACTGAGCGAAGGCTGCAACGAGGGCGAGATCATCCGCCAGGCTGGAACCCGAGTTAGTCTGCGCCATGTAGGAAGCCTCCGAGGTGGGCCAGTCTGAGAAATTGCAGAAGTAGAACCAGGAAGAGGAGATTCACGATGATCACGCCCATGGGGAAGGTCAGGAACGCGAGTTGCTTCGAGACGAGTAGATTGGCGGCGAGGTGCCAGGCCATGGCAAGGACCATCGTTCCGATCCAAATGGGCAGGCCAATGAGTCTTCGCCTGAGCTTGCCGGTCCCCAACAACCAATGGAACAAGCTGAGGGCACCGAGGGCCTCCGTAAGGGCTGCGACCAAGTGCACCGGCAGGGACCAGAGCAGACGCGTCAGGACCCCGGACTCCGGGAAGGCGATGAGGTAGGCCAGGTTTTCGGCCCCGGCGAAAACAGTTACAGCGACCAGCCCAAGGGAAAGGCCCCGGGCGGCGCCAAGGGCCAGCGACCGGGCCTGTTTCACAGGGCTGCGCGCCTGGGTTGCTGCCCGTGCCCGGATACCCTGCCAGCCAAATAACAGGATGAGAACCGACTTCCCGAGCTCCTCCAGGAGCGCTGAAACGATGTGATTCGCACCCAAGACAATCTCAATGCCAGCCGCCGCGCCGTAGAGTGCGAGACCGGCCACGACGACAAGCCCACCTTCCATGAGCGCCGGGCGCGTCACCAGGTCCCCCCCTTCAGCTCCGACCAGCGCCGCTTGAGCAGGCTCACATAGGGATCGTCCGCCGCACCTATCTCCGCATGCAGGTTTAACGATTCGAAATAACGGCGCTGAAAATCCCGGAGTTCCCCGAAACCCATGCGACCACTGACCGAGATGTGCCTGCCAGTCCGCTCAGCGAAGCGCGCCTCGAACTGGGAACGGTAGTCCAGCAACGGGCTGGGCACCTTGGTGTCGGCTGTATGCTCGTAGCCTTGTCCCGTGCGGCCCGGAGTCGTCGGCGCTCCAGGTAGATCAGGACTCGCACTCTCCCCCTGGGCGGTGCCAAAGGGTTTTGGGGTCCCCCCAGGTTCAGAACGCTTCTGACTCTCCTCGCCGGTCGCCCTTCCAGGCGCCCCACTAGGCGCCCCACTAGACGCCACTGATGAGCTTGGCTCGCCCATGGCCCCATCCTCTTCCGCGTCGCCCTGTTTCCGCTTAGCAAGCGACTCCTTCATGGCTGGGTGCCCCGCCCCCGAGTGGTCCGCATCAGGGTTCGGCGCTCGTCGCAAAGCAGCGACGCGCTCGGCGGCTTCATTGGCGCGACCAAGAGCGGGATTCTCGCCCCGGTTGCTCGCCCGGTCCTCTTGATTCATGAGCCTTGCACGCCGCGACTGGCGGGCGTCGGGAGCCTCCGTGGCAAAATCAGAGAAGCCTTGCTCCTCGATGCGTGTGCCTGCCGGAGGGCGTTCCGCACTGAGCGTGAGCGGGCGCCCCAGGATCAGGAAGAAGCCCATTTCCACCAGCACGCTGCAGCTGATGGCCGTGGCGAAGAGCCACCCAAGCCCCGCCAGCAGAGGCTCGCGCGGTGGCTGGAGGATCGCTAGGGCCGCAGCACGCTCGACCGCCAAAGACCGCAGGAGGTCTCGAACCTGGCTTGGCTCCGCCTCCAGATAGGCCTCGAACACCATCCCCTCGTCGAGCCGCCGGAGGCGTTCCGTCAGGACCTTTGCGGCAGGCGGCCAAAGCAGGAAGGCCGGAAGGGCCGAAAAGGCCGCCAGGATGAGACCCAGCCGAACCACGCCGGCGTTCCCGAACAGCTGCGCCAGGGCCCCACCTGGGACGATCAGAATGACCGCACAGGCCAGCCAGGCGAGCACGCGCCGGAGGAGTACTGCCCGCAAGGAGCGCTGAAGCCGTCGCAGCAAGGGCTTGAGGGCTCTCATGCGCGAACCCTCCGGGCGACGCCAAGGCCCGCAAGGGTCAGGGTGAGCAGGGCCAATCCGAGGAACGCCATGACCGGGAGCCAAGCAAGGCCCAGCCCAGCGAGGCAGCAGGCCGCGATGAAGCCCACCGAGGTCGTGAAGGTCGGGGTTCCTTTCACTAACAGCCATTCCCCCGCTAGGATCGCCGCGCCCGCCGTAGCGCCCGACAACACGGCCAGGAGCGCCGGAATCGCCTCCAGCTTCCCGAGACAGGCAGTCGCGAGGCCGAAGAAGGGCAGCGCCTCCAGACAAAGCATCGCCTTCCTCAGTCCTGTGACACCGATGACTCGAGCGGTCGCATGGGCGTAGATCGCCAGGATCAGGAACACCGCTCCTGGAGCTGCGGTGCGGCTGGGCACCAGCAGGATGGTCACCGCCCCCAACATCAGAGGACCAAAATAGAGGGCCTGGTGGAGGAGGCTAGGGGTGCGCATGGACCACCCACCCGGTGACGAAATCCTTGGACCCAAACACCAATTCCCCCTCGACCCAGGTCGCGAGGGGAGGGGACGAAAACCGGACCAGCGCGCCTGCAGGTACCATATCCGCCACCGGGACACCTTTCCCAGTGGGGGCCCAGAGCCCCACCAGCTCCACCGTTCCAGAGCTAACGACGCTGGCCCCCTCGCCCTGCACCGCCGCATAGGTTACCCGCGTGTAGCCCGGTAGTTCGTCCACCTTGCGCTCCACCATTCCTGACACCCGCACGCCAGGGCCATCGGCTGGGAAGGCCAGGCTGAAGAGCGTCGGCCTCGGAATGGCCAGCAGCACGATCGCCACCGTCGCCCCCAGGGCCGCAGTAACGGTGAGAACTCTGGCGACGATCCGGCGCCCCAGGGTGCTGGAGGCGATCGCCGTCGCGATCAACGCAGCGAGGACGAACCCGCCCAGCGGCATCAGGGGGGCGCGGGAAGCAGAGACCGCGAACAGGCCGTAGGAAGCCTGGAAGCCAGCCATGACGAGATCGGAGCCCAGCAGGGAGAAGCGCTCGGGGGGAGCTCCATCCGGCGCGAAATGGACGGGTGGATCGAGGCCGCGCATCCGCTTCCGCAGGGCAGTCTCACCCGCTGCAAGTGCCCCCGCTTTCCCTTCGGCAGCAGCAAGATCGAAGGCGACTGAGCCATCCGAGCCCTGCCCATCGACCTGGAGTTCCAGCCCCCGGATATCTTCGTCCAGGTAAAAGTCCAGGGCCACGGCCTGGCTCCGGGCTGCCACCCTGGTGCGAAAGAGCGGAACCCGAGTGCCGTCCCATCGCTGGCCCATCAGTTCTACGGTCCCGAGCAAGCCATCGGTGTGGGTCGCCGTTGCATGGTTGATTCGGTACGGCAAAAAGGGGCCTCCCTCCAAATGCAGGCCGGGCAAGGCCTGGGCAGCCATCGAGAGCAGCAGGGCGAGGCAGCGGAAACGGCTCCTCATCGTTTCACCCGCAGCATAATCGTGCAGGCCAGGGAGGAGGCAAAAAAGAGGATCAGCCAGGTCCAGGGAAGATGGACAGCGCGAAAAGGCTTAACTCGGTGGGCGCCGAGCGCCGCGACCGCATCGCTGCGGAGGCCGCCCAGACCCCCGTTCACAGCGATCTGGAAGGAGGCGAGGCTGCCCCCGCGGTCCAGGATAGAGGCATGCCACAGACCGTATATCGGAGGGACCAGTTCCGCTGCCCAGCCTTCGTTGCTGATTCTGTGGAAGGGCGCCTCCTGCGGAGCAGCCCCTTCCTTTGAGAGAAGCAGCACCGGTTCCACCAGGTTCTCGCTCCGGGCCAGGACACTGATGCCCCGCGCGGTTTCCACCATCCGCACCTGGGCAGGCCTCCGGGCGAAGAGCGCATCCAGCCGATCCTTGAAGGCCCCAGCGGCGGTGGGCGTCGAGAAAAAATCCGCAGTGTAGGTTCCGTAGAGATCGCTGCCGAAGAAGAGCACCGCGCGATTGCCCTGTTCCCTACCCGCGAGCAGGGGATCACCCACATCATTGGTGAACAACACCGAGGCCGTGGGGACGGGCGAATACTGGGCCATGCCGCCGATCCGGGCCACCCGCTCACCATTCATGGCCAGCACCGGGATCTTGCCCTGCCCGAAGATCGCCCGGGCCTCGCTCATGCGATCCTCGAACAGCAGCCCAGGGATCGCGTCCACCGAAGTCACCGGGTAGTAGCGCCCAGCCGTCTGGAGGGCCAGGCGCTCCAGGAGCGGCCGGTTCACATCGGCGCCCACGCCCATGGCCGAGATGCTGATGCCCAGGTTTCTGGCCTGGTCCGCGAGCGCCTGGAAGTCGGCTGGTTTGGTCACCCCGTCGGTGACCAGGATCACGTGCTTGGCTTTGATGGGCTGGGCCGCAAGGCGACCGAGGCCATCGACCAGGGCGGGGTGAAGATCGGTGCCTCCGCCTGCGGTCAGGGGCTCCAGCACAGGCGCCGCGGTGATGCTGGCATTGGTCTGGAAGGCATACACCCAGCGGCGTTCATCAGAGAACAACAGCATCCCGACGCGGTCGCTGGGTTTGAGGTTGCGCAGGAGTTCGAGGCCCGTCACCTTGGCGAGGGAGAGCTTGTCGCCGAACATGGAGCCCGAGACATCGATGAGGATGAGCACTGCGAGATCCGGGAGATCCTTCAGGGAACGGGGCAGGAGCGTGACCGGCAGGATCTTCTCGAGCTCGGGGTTGTCGCCCTTCTTCCCGAATCGCGGGGAATCGGCGACGAAGAGGATGGACCCCGTGCGACGCGCGGAGAGGTCCAGAAGACTGGCGAGCAGGCGACCGCGAACGCTGCCGATAGGAACACCATCCATGACCACCAGTTCGTAGGACAGCAGATCCAGGTGCGCGGCTTCAGCGGGGGTTGCGCGCCGGGCAGGATAGAGTGCCTCAATGAACGAGCGGCTGGGTCGCTGCTCGCTGATGACCAGCACCTTGGGTTTCTCCTCTAGGTCCGCACCCAGCGCAAGCCGTTTCACCTGCTCCCGCCCCGCGGCGTCCTTGAAGGCGACCGTTAGGGACGAAGCCTCGGCTCGCTCCACGGACAGGCGGAGCACCAAGTCAGCCGGCAGTGCGGCTCCCGAAGACCCATATAGGCGGCTTTCCTGGGTGCGCACCGCGATGGTCGTGAACTCCCTGGCTCCCGGACCCAGCAGGAGATCGAAGGCCACCCGTTGCTCTGCTGGTGCGTAGCGGACACCCACGGCTTGGAGGGGGCTGGCGGCGTGGTCACCGATCGCTTCGATGACCAGAGGAATCGGCCCCGCGGCCTTCTGCAGGGCTTCAAGTTCTGCAGCCAACGGAGGTTCAGCAAGCACGATGCGGGCGCGCTGGAAGGGCCCGAGTCCAGATTCCAGATCCCGAAGCACCGGGTCGAGCATGGCTTCATCGGGCAGGGAGGCGCAGACCGCCTCCAAGCCAGCCCTAGACGAGGGCACAGCGACAAGACGCTCGGGCAACACGGCAAAGGCCTCGCCCTTGCCCCTGGCAGCCTGCATCCGCGCCGTATCCACCTGCCCCCGCCCCAGGGCCAGGTAGCGGCGCTCAAGCAGCAGGAAGGTTGGCACCGGGAGCGGCGCATCGACCAAGTACGCAATCACGCAGAGGAACGGCAGTAAGACCAAGCTGGTCTTCACCCAGTCCACTCCCGTTCCTAGCGACCCCAGACCGGAAAGGAACCGGGCACGTGCGGGGGGTCCTTGGGGGCTCGAGGCGTCCATCGCGAATCCTATGGGTAGGCGCGATCAAAGAAAGGCGTCTCTACGGGTAGCCCTCCTCCTCCCATTTGTCAACGGGAATCGGGAAATTTTCCCGAAATTATCCCGGACTGTCGGCTAAAAATAACGATTAATCATTGTTATTATTTTAGATATACCTGGAATTTGGGTCAGGAATATTACCCAGCGCCAGCCGGGAAGGCGAGCCCAGACCTGGGGAAGCAACTGCTCGCCGACCCAGATCTGGCGAGTACGGGTGTCCATGCCATGAAGCTCGCGATGCAGGGGGCGACCGGCCAGTTCTGGTGCGATCCTGACCAGCTCAGGATTCTGGAAGGGGAAGGAGACGATGAGCCCCTGCCGGTCGCGCTTCTGGATCCGGTCCACCCAAGCGCGGCAACGGTGGCTCTCAGCGTCGTAGACCACCAGGAGCGGAGCTAGCTGAGCCACAAGGTCAGGCCCGGGTGACGGTCGCCAGCGACCGGAGCGCGCGGATCCATGCGGTCACGGGCTTGATGCCTTTGGGGGGTTCCAGAGCCTTCTGATAGCGGCGCAGCTTGCCCTCATGGTTCACCACGAAATCGCTTTCTTCGAGGTAGGTGGCCACCGGCAGCCGGGCCGTGGCCCATTCGCTCACCTCGGAGGGGATGGGTTCCAGGACCAGGCTGAAGGGCACCTCGATGAGGATCTGACGCATGTGTTCCAGTTCGCGGGCGCTGGAAAACTCCTCATCGTGGAGGATCACCACCGCCTTCACGGAACCCTCGCGAACCATGTCCAGGAGCGCTTCCAGGTGGCCGAACTTGTAGCCCCTTTCAGCGAATCCGCGCCGATTGAAAATACCGTCGCCACTGGTCTGCAGCTTCGGGTACTGGATCTGGCAGAGCTTGTCCCCGGAGCCGAACCGGAGATGCTCCCCGCTGGCCAATTCCGCCAATCGCTGGGCGGTGTCGCAGCCGAAGGTCCCCTGGCCGATGACCGCCACCGACCCGCTGGCCCGCAGCGCTTCACCGATGACTTCGACGCTCGCGGGCTGACCGTTCAGCAGCGGCTCCTTCAGGCGCGTCGCCGGATCCAGGTCATACCGGTGATAACGGAACCGCTCCTCATCAAGGATGAAGAAGGTGGAGGGCTCCCCTGCCAGCGGACGGGGGCGGAAGCGCCAGACCCGGTTCTCGTCCACATCAGCCCAGATTGGACTGGCCATGGCCCCATGCCGACTAATAGTGGGGACCGGTTTCAGGTACCAGACCCGCTTGGTGAAGCGGAAGTCCCGGCTGGTGAGGGCGCCCACGGGGCAGAGATCCACCACGTTCCCCGCCAGGGGATTGACGTCCATGGATTTCCCCGCGTAGGTGGTCAATTCCAACTCCGCGCCGCGATTAACCATGGTGAGCTCGGCGGTCCCCGAGATCTCCTGGGTGAAGCGCACACAGCGGGTGCAGTGGATGCAGCGGTTCTTGTCCAGGACGATGCGAGCGCCCAGGTCCTCATACCGATAACGCCGTTTGGGTTCCACCATCCGACTGTCACCACTGCCGTACTGATAGCTATAGTCCTGCAGCGCACACTCCCCGGCCTGGTCGCAGATGGGGCAGTCCAGGGGGTGGTTCATGAGCAGGAATTCCATCACCCCGGCTCGGGCATCGGCCACCGTGGGGGAATCCGTGCGGACTTCCATGCCCTCCGTGGCCGCCATGGTGCAGGAGGTAGCCAGCTTGGGCCAGCCCTTGATCTCCACCATGCACATGCGGCAAGTGGCCGACGGCGAAAGGGCCGGGTGGTAGCAATAGTGGGGGATGTCGATGCCAATCTGCTTGCAGGCATCCAGGAGCAGGGTTCCTGGTTCTACGGTCACTACCTGATCGTTGATCTTGAGCGTCAGCATGAGCCCTTCCGTTACCCCCCAAGGATGCGCTCAAGCCGATAGGGACCGCAAGCCAGTCACCGCTGTCCGGGGGAGGCCACCAGGCAGTTCCGGCAAAACTTGAGGAACTCGTTAAGGCCTGAGTGGTTCGTGTCCACCCCGGACGGCACCACGTTGGCAATCACGATGCGTTTGCGGAGTTCCCCGCAGGCTTCCAGGGAAAAGACGAACCAGGCGAAACGCTCAGCCTCCGAAGAGAGATTCATCGAAACGATCCGGGTTTCGAAGAATAGCTCTGGCCGAGTCTCTACACCCTCGATGACCCGCCAGTCAGGGATATGCGCCTTCTTGACGAACTCCGTTTTCAGCTCGTCCAACGTGTGCTGGACGGTGAACTGGACTTCCACCTGGACATCCATGGGGTGCTCTCCATCTATCCCATCGGACTGCCAGCAAGGGGATATGAATTTTTGTGCTTCCTGGTTTGGTCCTGTGCTTCCCGGCCCCAACGGCCCATGAAACAATGACCTTTTGCGAGGTTTTCATGGCCACTGCCCTGTTCTCGGTCTACGACAAAACCGGTCTGGTGCCTCTGGCCAAGGGCCTGAAGGACCTGGGGTGGTTCCTGCTGGCCACCGGCGGAACCCTGAAAACCCTGTGCGACGCGGGCCTGGAGGTCCAGGAAGTGGCCGACTATACCGGCGCTCCGGAGTGTTTCGACGGCCGCGTGAAGACCCTGCATCCCAAGATTCATGGCGGTCTGCTGTTCCGCCGGGAGGAAGCGGCCCACGTGGCCGACGCCAAGCGGTTGGGCATTCCCCCCATTGACCTTGTGGTGGTGAACCTGTATCCCTTCGAGACCACCATCGCGAAACCTGGGGTCAGCTTCGAAAACTGCATCGAGCAAATCGATATTGGCGGCCCCAGCATGGTTCGCTCAGCCGCCAAAAACCATGCCGCCGTCACCGTGCTCACGGACCCTTGCCAGTACGACCCCTACCTGGAAAAGCTGCAGGCCGGGACCTGGTTCGCGGAGGATCGCCGGAGCTGTGCCCTGGCTGCCTTCCAGCGCACGGCGGCCTATGACGCCACCATCTCCACCTGGATGGCGGGACCGGTGGGCCGGGGGTCGGCGGAACTGCCTGAGCGTCTCGGCATCGGCCTTGTTGCCAAGCAGGGACTCCGCTACGGGGAGAATCCCCACCAGCCTGCGGCTTTCTATATCCAGCCCGGCGCCCAGAACGAAGGAATCGGCGCCTGCGAGCAGCTCCAGGGCAAGGAACTGAGTTTCAACAACCTGCTGGATGCCGATGGCGCGGCCCGCGTGGTGTTCCAGTTCGCCGCCCCCTCCTGCGTCATCGTGAAGCACAACAACCCCTGCGGCGTGGGCCGAGGGTCCCACGTCCTGGAGGCCTTCCGCAAAGCCCATGCCGGGGATCCCGTCTCTGCCTTCGGGGGCATCGTGGCCTTCAACCGCCCGGTGGGCGTCGAGGTTGCCCAGGCCATGGTCCAGAGTTTCTGGGAGGTGATCCTGGCCCCGGCCTTCTCCCTGGACGCCCTGGAAATCTTCGCCGCCAAGAAACAGCTCCGCCTGCTCCAGACTCCGGCTACCTGGCCCCTGTCCGCAAATGGTCTGGATGTCCGCAGCATCACCGGGGGCTTCCTGGTTCAGCGACCAGACGTTGCCTTCGCCGCCGTGGATCAGTGGCAGGTGAAGGCCACCGGGCGCAGTTCCAAGCCCGTGCTGGAGGACCTGATCCTGGCCCAGACCGTGGCCAAGGCCGTGAAGTCCAACGCCATCGTGCTGGTCAAGGAGGGCGGCACGGTGGGTATTGGCGCGGGCCAGATGAGCCGCGTGGATTCCGTGGAGATCGCCTGCCGCAAGGCTGGGGACCGCGCCAAGGGCGCCACCCTGGGTAGCGACGCCTTCTTCCCCTTCGCCGATGGCCTCGAACTCGCGGCAAAACATGGTGTCACCACCTTCATCGAACCCGGTGGCAGCCTGCGGGACAAGGAGGTCATCGAGGCCGCCCAAAAGCTTGGCGTCTGGCTCTTCTTCACCGGTATGCGCCACTTCAGGCACTGATAGGAACCGCGAATGGCGCGAATGGACGCGAATATTGATTTGGTTCTGAAAGACGAGGTTTTTGCCATCGTCGGCGCAGCGATGGAAGTTCATTCCGAACTGGGTTCAGGTTTCCTCGAAGCCGTCTCCGGAGATGCACTGGCGCTGGAATTCGTGTCGAGAAATATCCCGTTCGAAAGAGAGACACCCATTCGATTGACGTATAAAGGGAAGCTACTTGACCATGCTTACAGGGCCGACTTTCTCGTAATGGGTATTATCATTCTTGAATTGAAGGCTATACGTAACCTTGGCGATGTTGAAAGAGCTCAAGCCATCCACTACTTGAAGGCAACTGGCCACCAACTTGCCGTCCTTTTGAACTTTGGCGCTCCAAAGCTCGATTGGATGCGAATTGTTCTTTCCCATTGACTCCCACCTAACCCTTCGCGTTCATTCGCGTCATTCGCGGTTCCAATCATGAAAACTTCTGCGCTTCGTAAAGCTTTCCTCGACTATTTCGCGGCCAACGATCACCGCATCATCTCCTCCAGCCCGGTGATCGGTCCTGCGGACGATCCTACGGTGCTGTGGACCAATGCAGGCATGGTGCAGTTCAAGGATGTGTTCGTGGGCAAGGAGCGGCGGGACTATTTCCGGGCCACCACCTCCCAGAAATGCCTGAGGGCGGGGGGGAAGCACAATGACCTGGAAAACGTCGGCTTCACGGCGCGCCACCACACTTTCTTCGAGATGCTCGGCAACTTCAGCTTCGGGGACTACTTCAAGGCCGACGCCATTCGCTTCGCCTGGGAATTTGTCACGGGACCGAAGGAGAAGGGCAACCTGGGCCTGGATCCAGAGCGCATCTGGGTCAGCGTTTTCGCAGGCAGCCCTGGCATAACGGCCGACGACGAAGCCGCAGAACTCTGGCGAAAGGTGGGTGTTCCCACGCAACGCATCCTGCGCTTCGGCAAGCAGGACAACTTCTGGCAGATGGGCGATACGGGCCCCTGCGGCCCCTGTTCCGAGATGCACTACTACCGCCCGAAGGATCTCTCGGGCAACTGCGCCGAGCTGGTGAACGGCGAAGGCGACGACATCATGGAGATCTGGAACCTGGTTTTCATGCAGTACGAGCAGGACGGCAAGGGCGGCTTGACGCCGCTTCCCAAGCCCAGCATCGACACCGGCATGGGCCTGGAACGGGTGGCCAGCATCCTCCAGGGCGTGGCGAGCAACTACGAGATTGACCTGTTTGAACCCATCTTTGCCGCCATCTGGAATGTGGCTCGCGTTCCCGCCAATGAGCGCACCGAGCACACCAACCGAACGGCCTCGCAGGTCGTCGCGGATCACATTCGCGCCGCGACATTCATGGTCTTCGACGGTGTCGTGCCCTCCAACGAAGGCCGCGGCTACGTGCTTCGTAAGATCATCCGTCGCGCCCTCCGCTTCGGCAAGAAGCTGGGCATCGAAGGACTTTTCTTCGCCGATTTGGCGCGAGCGGTCCTCGACGCCATGCAGGACGCCTATCCGGAATTGCGTCCTGAGATGGACCGAATCCAGAAGGTCATCCGCCGCGAGGAATCCCAGTTCAGCCTCACGCTCACCCTCGGTCTCAAGCAACTGGAGGCCTGCGATGTGTCTTCCGGACGTTTGGCGGGAACGGAGATCTTCAAGCTTTACGACACTTATGGTTTTCCCGTGGATCTCGTGGAGGACTGGTGCAAGGAACGGGATCTCGTCTGCGATCTGGAGGGATTCCAAAAGGAGCTGGGCGAACAGAAGTCCAAGAGCCGCGCCGCCATGAAGACCCACGATGTGCGTCTCCAGGGGGATCTTGCCATCCTGGCGGATCTCCCAGCCACCCGCTTCCTCGGCTATGACAAGGAAACCACAGCGGACGCCAAGGTGGTGGCGCTCTTCGATGCCGACTATCGCCGTGTGGAAATTCTCAAAGAGCACGGCTTCGTGGTCCTCGACAAGACACCCTTCTACGCCGAAAGCGGAGGCCAGGTGGGGGACCATGGCGTGTTGCGCTGGCGTTCGGAAGCGGATACCGCCTATCGGTTTGACTGCGTCGTCACGGATTGCAAAGCTTTGGCACCCAAACGCTATGCCCATTTCGTGAAAAACATGACCCATGAGTTGACTATGGGAACCACGGTGAGTGCCGAGATCGATGCCCCTCGCCGCGCGCGCATCCGGGCCCACCACACCGCCACGCACCTACTGCATGCCGCCTTGCGCGAGGTCATCGGTGACCATGTGAAGCAGGCGGGCAGCTTGGTGGATGATCAGCACCTGCGCTTCGACTTCACCCATTTCGCCGCCATCGAACCCGAGCAGATGGTGGAGATCGAGCGGCGCGCCAACGAGCAGGTGCTCCTGGCCAAGGCGACTATGCTGCGCGAGATGCCCATCGACGAGGCTTTGGCTTCAGGGGCCATGGCCCTCTTTGGCGAGAAGTATGGCGAGACCGTGCGGGTCATCGGTGTTCCGGACTTCTCCACAGAACTATGTGGTGGCACCCATGTAACCAACACGGGTCAAATCGGAGCCATCAAGATCGTTGCCGAGGGGGCCGTCGCCTCAGGAGTCCGGCGCTTGGAAGCCGTGGCCGGCATGGCTGCCCTTGAGCGACTCCAGGACGACGAGAAGCTGATCAGCGAGCTTGCCCGCCAGGCCAATGCGGGTCGCGATTTCCTCCCTGGGCTGATCTCGGCCAAGGATGCGCGCATCCAGCAGCTTGAAAAAGAGCTGAAGGAGGCTCGCATCAAGGCGGCTTCCGGCGGGGGCACTGCCGAGAAGGTGGAGCAAGTGCAGGGCATCACCCTGGTCACCGCCCAGATCATGGGGCTGGAGACCGGCCCCCTGAGGGAGATGATGGACCAAATGAGGACCCGCCACCGCAGTGCCGTCATCGCTCTGGCGTCCAAGGTTTCTGACGAGAAAGTGGCCCTCCTGGTGTCCGTTTCCAACGACCTCCAGAACCAAGCCGATGCGGGAGCCTTGCTCAAGATCATGGCCCCCCATGTGGAGGGTCGCGGGGGTGGCAAGAAGGATCTCGCCCAAGGAGGAGGTAGCAACCCCGCAGGCATCCCGGCCGCCCTCGACGCCCTCCGGGCGGCATTCAACGGATCCTAGGGCGCTCTCCAGGTGGTCAGGCCATCGGCCAGCGGGCGCGGATCCGGGTCCCTTTCCCTGGGGCCGTGAGGAGGGACAGCTCACCTCCAGACAATCTGGCCCGCTCACGCATGGAGGCCAGCCCAAAGCCTCCGGTTGCATCGGGGTGCCCGAGGGCGGCCGGGTCAAAGCCTACCCCATCGTCCTCCATTTCCAGGACCAGCTGATCCTCCTCCCGCCATAGGTTGACCCCCATTCGGGACGCCAGGCTGTACTTGGCGGAGTTGGTCGTTCCCTCCTGAAGGATGCGGAAGATGTCGATCTTGAGTGGATCGGGAATCGACTCCTCCGTCAGTCCGATCCGTCTCTCCACTTTCATACCGGGATGGGCTGCCTGGAATTCACGCAAGAACCACTCGATGGTGACGATCAACCCGAGGTCGTCCAGGGTCAGGGGACGCAGCGCCATGGCGATTCGGCGCACCTCCTCCACGGAGTTCTGGATCACCGGGATCACGGCGCGCAGGCCGGTCAAGCGGGCATCTCCGCTGCCTTGGGCGGCGGCCTCCAGGGAACCCTCAACCATGAATTTGATGGCGCTGAGGGCCGATCCGATGCTGTCGTGCAGTTCCCGGGCGACCCGAAACCGCTCGTTCTCCTGGATCGAAAGCATGCGCGCGGAGAGTCCATGAAGAGCTTCCTGAGCGTCCTGGAGGTCCTGCGCCGCCTCGTGTCGTTCGGTCGTGTCCTGGATGTTCACGAGAATGGCCGGCCTATCTCGGAAGGGGATGACGGCGCTGCGCCCACTGATCCAGCGGACGACGCCAGCCTGCGTCAGGATCCGGCATTCGCAGTCCTGAGGCAGGCTGGGCTCCGCAAGGCATTGCTGCCAGATCTCGCGCAATAGAGGCCGATCCTCCGGATGCAGGATCTCCCAGGGGCGGATCGCGGCGAGTTCATCCGGAGACCGCCGTACGATTTCGAAGAAACGCGGGTTGGCGTAGAGGATTTTCTGGTCCCTGAGGATGAAGATGCCAGTGGGGGAGTTTTCCACCACGGTGATGTACTTCTCCTCGGAACGCTGGACCGCCGCCTCTGCCTTCCTGCGCACCTGGATCTCGAGATTCACCCCGTCCAAGGCTGCCCGGAGTTCGGCGGTCCGGGCCTGGATGCGGGTCTCCAGCGCTTCGTTCAACTGGAGCAGATCCGCCTCGGCCTTTGTGCGCATCAGCGTCGCGCCAATCTGCGCTGCGATCCCTTCCAAGAGTTCCACCAGCTCCTGGGTGAAACAGCCTTTACGCGGGTCATTGAGCTGGATCAGGCCAACGACCCTGTCCTTGTCGCGAATGGGGACCAGGGCAATGGAAGCATAGCCTTGATGGATGCAGCGGTTGCGCGGATGCAGCCGGGGGTCAGCGCTGGGCGGAAGGTTCAGCAGCGCAGTCGAGTCACTCGTCCAGGCGCTGCCCCCTGGGCTGAAAAGTGGGTCAGCCAAGTCGGCCTTGCCGGAAATGACCAGACCGCAGGTACATTCCAGACAGAAGCTGCCGTCTTTGTTCCGGCACAGTCTGCCGTCCGAGGCACGCTCGACCAGCGTGTTTTCGGTCAGCAGGAAATCCTTGGAGAACCCTTCCTGAGCGATGTACG
>JANYIU010000166.1 GCA_025361955.1 Holophagaceae bacterium | reverse complement strand
GGGGAAGGCCACATCGTCTGCGGCCATTGCCGCAACTGCCGCGCGGGCAAGCGCCACCTCTGCCCCAATACCGTGGGCGTGGGCGTGAACCGGCCTGGCTCCTTCGCGGAGTACCTTTGCCTGCCCGCAGAGAATGTCTTCCCGGTACCTGCCAGCATTCCCGATGATGTCGTTGCCATCTTCGACCCCTATGGCAACGCGGCCCACACAGCCCTCTCCTACGAAATGGTGGGCGAGGATGTCCTGATCACCGGGGCCGGTCCCATCGGCATCATGGCCGCGGCCATCTGCAAGAAGGCCGGAGCCCGGAACGTCGTCATCACCGACGTGAACGACTACCGCCTGGAGCTGGCCAAGAAGCTGGGCGCCACCTATGCCGTCAATGTCTCCAAGCAGGAACTAAAGACCGTGATGAAGGAACTCGGCATGACCGAGGGTTTTGATATCGGCCTGGAGATGAGCGGCAACGCCCACGCCTTCCGCAGCATGATCGATGCCATGGTGAACGGTGGCCGGATCGCGCTCCTGGGCATCTTCGGTGAGGAAGCCGCCATTGACTGGGGCAAGGTCATCTTCAAGGGCCTGTTTCTCAAAGGCATTTACGGCCGCGAGATGTTCGAGACCTGGTACAAAATGACGGCCATGATTCAGAGCGGCCTGGATATCGGTTCCGTGATCACCCACCGCTTTCCCATCGACGAATACCAGAAGGGCTTCGAAGCCATGAACAGTGGCAAATCCGGCAAGGTCGTCCTGGACTGGGGCGTGAAGTAAGCCGTCATCTCGAGACCAAGCGGCCCGCGATCGCGGGTCGCTTGGTCTTAGGAGCCGTTATGGAATAACCATTATTTTTGTGGTTGTTTCGTTACGGCTCCTTATGCCGCTCTCGCCACGGGGACGACAAGGTTATTCTGTGACAGCGGCTTAACTGCTCATTTCAGCGGCTGGGGCTGCGGGATTTCTGGAAGGCCCCCTTGGCGGTAAACCTCGCCATCCACCAGAAACGCATCCGCGGCCATGCCCTCACCCCCAGGCTGGAGGTCCACTCCCAGGCTGACGAGGTGGTAGCCGTCGTAGGCGGTGTTGAACTTCTGGCTGACGACGCCCCGCTTGCCTTTGATGTCCACGATGGGGGTCTTCACGTAAGGGCGGTAGAGGAACGGGTGCCCCCAGGGCGTTTCAGGCATTTTTTCAAGGTATTCGGGAACGAGGGCAACGAGCGCGCTCGGATATTCCTTGTTCTTGCCCTTGTAGCGAGTCAGGGCATTGGCGACCCGTCTCATGCCGTCCATCAACTCCTTCTGGCGCTGCTGGAGGTCCTGCTTCAGGATGACTTTGATCAGGTAAAGATCCTTGCTGGCCTGCTTCCCGGCTTGGGTATCCGGGAATTGCTGGGAGATCATCTGCATCAGGCTCTTGGCTTCGAGAGTTTTACCTTGCCTATTGAGTTCCACAGCCTCGCTGTAGAGGCTGTCCGGAAGCCTGGGATCGATGGCATCGCAGGACAGCACCAGCAGTGCGAAAAGGGCCGAGGCAATGGCGGAGCGTCGCAGCATGGCCGAACCATAGCACCATCCTCACTCTCGATGAAGGGGGTGCATTACACTAAATGAACTGGAGCGATGATGATCACAAGTGGGGACCGACACACGAATCAGGCGGCCTGATGCGACTTCTGGCCCAGCACTCCGCTGGCTTCGATCCCAGCACCCCCTGGATCGACCTGGGATCGACCCTGCGAGGGGCTTCCAGGCTCTTTGACCAGATCGCGACCCAGAGACGCTCCCCACACACCGACCGCGCCCATGAATTCACCCGCCTCCTTTGTCCGGAATGGGTGAATGTCATCGCCTTCACGGCGGCGGAAGAGGGCGGCGAGTTGCTGGTGGTGGAACAATTCCGTCATGGCATCGACGCGCCCACCTTCGAGATCGTCGGCGGCATCTGTGATCCTGGCGAGGAGCCCTTCCGCAGCGCCTCCCGGGAACTCCGGGAGGAAACCGGGCATGTGTCCGAGAATTGGGTCTCCCTGGGCAGTTGCACCCCTAATCCTGCGGTCCAGAACAATCGATGCCACTTCTTCCTGGCCCTGGACTGCCGATCCACCGGACCCTTGGAGTTGGACCCATCCGAGGAACTCCGGGTCTGGGCCATGCCTTGGAAAGAATGGCGGGAGCTGCTCAAAACCGGAGAAATCCACCACGCCCTCGTGTTGGCAGCCTTCCTGAGACTCTACACCTGGGAGGGGTGGGACGAGCTCAAGAGCGTCTTGGAAGGTGCCAGCCTTCACCGGTAAGGCCGATAAGAGTTTCCCTTACCTGGATTCGAGACACACCCTGAGGCCTTCGAACCGCTACCATGTTGGGTAGTACTGGAGATCCCCATGGCAACCGAATGCTCTTTCGACGTCGTGTCCAAAGTCAACATGGATGAGGTCAAGAACGCCCTGACCATGGCCATGAAAGAGATCGGCCAGAGGTACGATTTCAAGGACTCCGTTTCCGCCATCGAGCTCAAAGACGAAGCCGTGCTCATGCTCAAGAGCGATGACGAGGTGAAGCTCAAGGCCGTCATCGATGTGCTGCAGACCAAGCTCGTCAAGCGGGGTGTCAGCATCCGCTCCATGGAGTACGGGAAGGTCGAACCGGCGACGAAGGGCACCGTCCGGCAAGAAGTGAAAATCCTGCAGGGCATTCCCATTGAAAAGGCGAAGGCGATGGTCAAGGCCATCAAGGACGCCAAGGTGAAGGTCCAAGCCGCGATCCAGGGGGAACAGCTGCGCATTTCTGGCAAAAGCAAGGACGATCTACAGGACTGCATGGCTCTGCTCAAGAAGAACGACCAAGATATGGACCTGCAGTTCACCAACTACCGTGGCTGAATCCGGATGCCCCTAGACAAGATCAAGTTCAACAGGCTGTTCAGGATAGGCAGGATGAACAATAGGCTGGTTTTCTTTGCCTCCTGTCCAGTCTGCTTCTTTGTACTCTGTTGCTCATGAGCCGCCTGGATCTCCTCCGCTATTTCACCCCCATCGCCGTGCAACTAGCGGCTGTGGAGGATGAACTGCAGCACTTGTTGAGTAGCGATCTGCCGGTGGTGAAGAAACTGGCGGAGCATGTTCGTTCCGGCCAGGGCAAGCGGCTGAGGCCCGCGCTGGTGCTACTGGCCGCGAAATTCTGCGGGGTGGAGACTCGGGAGGACGTCCGGTTCGGGGCCATCTTCGAGCTGATCCATACCGCCACGCTCGTCCATGACGATGTCATCGACCATGCGAGCTTGCGTCGCAGCAAACCCACCTTGAACGCGGTGTGGGGCAACACCCTGACGGTGCTCTTCGGCGACCTGCTCTATCTCCACGCCATGTCCAGCGCCATTCGCGGCCGGAACTGGCGGCTCATGGAGATCCTCTCGGACGTGACCACCCGCATGATCGAGGGCGAGCTCATCCAGAACGACTGCCTCTACAATCTTGGCACCCTAAGGAAGGACTACTTCGAAATCCAGGAGCGCAAGACCGCGCTGCTCTTTGGTGGCTGCATGGAAAGCGCCGCAGTCATGGCTGATCGCTCAGCGCCCGATTGCGCTGCGTTAAGGGACTATGGCCTGGAGATCGGCCGGGCCTTTCAGTTGGTGGATGATCTCCTGGACTACACCGCCACCAGCGAGCAACTGGGTAAGCCGGTTCTCTCGGATCTCCGGGAAGGGAAGCTGACTTTGCCCATGCTGACTCTGCTGGAGCGGGCGCCCAGGGATACGGAGCCCATCGTCCGCCGCATCTGGGAGGTTGGGGAAGCCAGCCCGATCAAACCTGAGGATGAAGCGCAGCTGCGAGCCTTGATCACCCGCTACGATGCCCTTTCGGAAACCCGAAACCTGGCGGCGAAATCCTCCAAGGCTGCAGTGGCCGTTCTGTCAGCGGTGGCTGGAAAAGCTTCCATCAAGAAACTCCTGCTTGAGATCCCAGAAATCCTGCTGGAGAGAAGCAAGTAGAGCGCCTCCTGCGTGCCTTCGCAGCTTGAATCTTGTTCACGGCATCACAGCGGCATGGGCCTTTCTTCGCCTCTGGGATCCCAGTTGAAGTTGGCGCGCTTGAGGGTAGCCATGAAGGTCTCTTTGTCCGGGCATTTGATGTAGGCTTCCATGGGCTCGATCTGCTTGGCCTGGATGAGTTCCATGAGAGCGTCGTTCATGAGCTTTTGGCCATAGGCCCGGCCTGTCTGCATGGCGGAGGTGATCTGGTAGTTCTTCCCTTCGCGGATGAGGTTGGCGATGGCGGGTGTGATGAAGAGGCTCTCGATGGCGGCGATGCGACCGCCCCCGATCTTCTTCAGCAGACTCTGGGAAATGGCCGCCTTCAGGGAATCGGCCAGCATCACGCGGATCTGCTGCTGCCGGTCCGACGGAAACTGATCCACGATGCGGTCGATGGTCCCTATGGCGCTGCTGGTGTGCAGAGTGCCGAACACCAGATGGCCGGTGATGGCTGTTTCCAGCGCGATGGCGATGGTCTCCAGATCGCGCATCTCGCCCACCAGAACAATGTCGGGGTCCTCCCGAAGGGCCGCTCGCAGGCCGGATTTGAAGCTTTCGGTGTGGCTGCCCACCTCCCGTTGGTTCACGAGGCAGTTTTTGCGGGGATGGACGAATTCGATGGGATCTTCGATGGTGAGGATGTGATCGTTGCGTTGCCGGTTGGCCAGGTCGATGATGGCGGCCAGGGTCGTGGACTTGCCACTACCCGTGGGGCCCGTCACCAGGACCAAGCCCTTGGAGAGACCCGCCAGTCGCCGGATGGGGTCCGCCAGGCCGAGCTTGTCCGGGTCCGGAATCTGATTGGGGATCACCCGGCAGACCAGCCCGGGACCCACGCGGTCCCGGAAGTAGTTCACCCGCAGCCGGCAGTCACCGGCTTCGAAGGCATAGGCGAAGTCGGCGTCGTTCTTTTCCTGGAAGCGGGTCCAGACATGGGGCGGAGCCAAGGCTTGCATCATTTCCGTGATCTGGTTGGGTCCCAGGATGCCGAACTCCGAGAGTTCCTCCATGTCCCCGTGGATACGGGCGATGGGCACCTCGAAGGAACTGCAGTGAAGATCGGAGCCCTTCTGGTCAAGCAGGGACTGGATCAACCGCTCCGCGAGGGTTTGGGCGCCGGGCCATATATCCGCCGCTGCCGTGTCGGGAGGCGCGGGACGCAGCATCAGGGTGGGCGGGAGATCCGGCAGACCCGACCGCTCCTCGTCCAGCTTGATGGCAAGAGGGATGCTCGGGAGAGGGGCAGCATCCGAGGTTCCTGGGAAGGTGATTTCCAACTCGTCCAGAGCTTCCATGGCCAGGGGTTCCGCTTCGATGCAAATGCCCTGGGCGACCCGCTGCAGGTTCAGACAGAAGGTGTGGGGGCCTGCGCTGTAATTGAAACGCGCTTCCCCGCTGTTCAGCCAGGATTCCATCAGGCGTGCTGGCAGCACCTCCTGAGTGAGCAGTTCCAGCATGGTGGGAGGGACCGGCGTGGCCAGGAGGGGAACCCTGCGGCCGTCCGGCATCCGCAGCACCGGCTGCTGGTTGGGCTCCAGGTAGAGGGATTGCGCCCCCTTCAACGCGGCATGGGCGAGGAGCTTATCCAATTGGGCCATGATGTTCTCCGAGGAGCGGGCATCTATTGTATAGAGCATGTCCGTTCCTGATGGTTGCGGGTAGACTCGTTCAACTCTGCCAGCCCGCCACTCCCACTGGAGGAAGTGATGAATATCCACGAATATCAAGCCAAGGAGCTGCTCCGGAAGTACGGAGTGGCCACCCAGGAAGGGCAGGTCGCCCTGGACCAGGACGAGGCCCGCAAGATCGCCGCCAGGTATGGTGGGAAAGCGGTGGTCAAGGCCCAGATCCATGCGGGGGGACGTGGCAAGGGCGGTGGCGTGCAGTTCGCGAAGACCCCGGATGAGGCGGCGGAACTCTGGACCCGAATGATGGGAATGAATCTGGTCACCAAGCAGACGGGACCCGAGGGACGCCTCGTGCGAACGGTGTTCGTCTGCAATCCCGCGGACATCGCCAGGGAACTCTATCTCAGCCTCCTGGTCGACCGCGGCACCAGCCGCATAACTCTGCTCGCCTCCACTGAGGGCGGTGTGGAGATCGAGGAAGTGGCCGCGAACACACCCGAGAAGATCGTCAAGGTGGTCATCGACCCGGCCGTAGGCCTCTTGGGATTCCAGGCCCGGCAGATCTGCTTCGCGCTTGGACTCGCCGGTGCCACGCTCAACAAGGGTGTGGTGTTCGTCCGGAACCTCTATCGCCTCTTCCTGGAAAACGACTGTTCTCTTGTGGAAATCAATCCCCTCGTGATTACCGAGCAGGGTGAGGTTCTGGCCCTGGACGCCAAGATGAGCTTCGATGACAACGCCCTGGCCCGGCACCCTGAGATCCTGGCCTTCCGTGATTCAAACGAGGAGGCCCCCGAGGAGGTCGAGGCCTCCAAATTCAACCTGAACTTCATCAAGCTGGACGGGAACATTGGCTGCATGGTCAATGGTGCCGGGCTGGCCATGGCCACCATGGATATCATCAAGTACCACGGGGGCAGTCCCGCCAACTTCTTGGATGTGGGCGGTGGCGCCACCGAGGACGCCGTGAAGAACGCCTTCCGCATCATCCTCCAGGATCCGGCGGTGAAAGCGGTATTGGTGAACATCTTCGGGGGCATCATGCGCTGCGATATCGTCGCCTCGGGCATCGTCCGCGCCGCCCGGGAGATCGGCATTCAGGTACCGGTGATCGTCCGTCTTGAGGGCGCCAAGGTCGAGGAAGGCAAGCGCATTCTGGCTGAGAGTGGGCTGAAACTGATAGTCGCCTCGGGTCTCGAGGATGCCGCCGAAAAAGCTGTCGCTTCTATTTGAATGGGAAAAGGAGACTGGACATGTCCGTGTTGGTGGACCGCGCTACAAAGTTGCTCGTGCAGGGCATCACGGGGAAACAGGGCCTATACCATGCCATAGGTTGCCGGGACTATGGCACCCAGGTGGTGGGCGGCGTGACCCCCGGCAAGGGCGGCACGGTGGTGGAGGGTTTTCCCGTCTTCAACTCAGTCTCCAAGGCCAGAGCGGAGACTGGAGCCAACGCCACGATGATCTTCGTGCCGCCCCTGGCTGCGATGGATGCCATCCTGGAGGCTCTGGACGCAGGCATCGAACTCATCGTATGCATCACCGAGGGCATTCCTGTGCTTGACATGGTCAGGGTCAAGCGGGTGCTGCCCGACTATCCCAACAGCCGCCTCATCGGCCCCAATGGCCCCGGAGTCATAAGTCCGGGAAAAGGCAAGATCGGCATCATGCCCGGTCATATCCATAAGTCGGGGCATGTGGGCGTGGTCTCCCGTTCGGGCACCCTCACCTATGAGGCGGTGGGACAATTGACCGCCCAGGGGATCGGCCAATCCTCCTGCATCGGTATCGGCGGCGATCCCATCACTGGTAGCAGCTTCATTGATATCCTGGACCTCTTCAACCACGATCCTGACACGCATGCGATCGTTCTCATCGGCGAGATCGGGGGCGGCGCCGAAGAGGCGGTCGCGGTCCATACCAAGAACCATATGACCAAGCCGGTGGTGGCCTTCGTGGCGGGACAGACGGCCCCACAGGGCCGCCGCATGGGCCACGCAGGCGCCATCATCAGTGGCGGCAAGGGGAAGGCGTCAGAAAAAATGGAGGTCATGGCCGCCGCCGGAATCATCGTTGTGAAATCCCCTGCCGACATAGGGAAGGCCATGGCGGAATGTCTAGCAAAAGGCTGAATCCCACTGGGCCAAAGCTTCCCTAATTCTGCTGCGATCTAGTAAATTTCCGGTCTTTCGGGACTGCGCAAGAGAGGCCTGGAAGGTCACGGGAGGGGGTATCCTCCAGACTGTTCTTTTGTGAGGTTGTCATGTCCCTGGAATCCGGTACTGCCCTGGGTCCCTATCACGTACTCCGACAGCTCGGGGCAGGTGGCATGGGCGAGGTATACGTGGCGGCGGATCCCCGCCTGGGGCGGGAGGTGGCGATCAAGGTGCTGCCCCCCGGAATGGTTCGGGACGCGGAATCGCTCAAACGCTTCCAGCAGGAGGCCCTGGCGGTGGCCGCACTCAACCACCCGAACATCGTCCATGTCTACGATGTGGGCACCGCGGAGGACGGCTCCCCCTACCTCGTCATGGAGTTGCTGGAGGGGGAATCCCTGCGGGCCAGGATGGCCAAGAAGCCCATGCCGGTTCGCAAAGTAGCTGAGATCGCGGCCCAGATTGCGCGCGCCCTGGGCGTCGCCCACGCCAAGGGGATCATTCATCGAGACCTCAAACCCGAGAACGTCTACCTGGCCAAGCAGGGGCACGTGAAGATCCTGGATTTCGGTTTGGCCAAGCTGGCGGCGCGACCGACGGCCGAAACTCCTGGCGAGGACGCCACCCGGGCCCTGCGAACGCAGGCGGGCATGGTGCTCGGGACCATCGGCTACATGGCTCCAGAACAAGTGCAGGGTATGCCGGTGGATGCCCGGGCGGACATCTTCGCACTCGGGGTCGTGATGTGGGAAATGCTCTCGGGCAATCGCCCGTTCCTCGGGGATTCCGCCATCGACACCATGCATGCCATTCTCCGGGATGATCCCCCGGAGATCGCACCGGAACTGGGCCTGCCTCCCGCCATGGAACGCATCCTCCGGCGCTGTCTGGAAAAAGATCCCGACGCACGGTTCCAAAGCGCCCAGGACCTCTCTTTCCAGCTGGAGAACCTTGCCGAAGCCAGCAGCATATCCAGGACGAAGCTGTTCGCAGTGACCGAGCCCAGCGAGGGCCCTTGGTACCGCTCGCCCCACAAATTCCTCTATCCCCTGCCGATCCGGCTCCCCCAGCGACTCCGGGTGTGCTTCTGGGACCGGGTGCAGCTGAGCCTCGCCTACCTCGTTCTCGCAGGAGTCCTCGCCTTGGCCCTGCTGACGGTAGGGGGCATCCTCAAGATCGGTCGTTTGTGGCATTCGGCACTGGACGAGAAATTCGAACCAGCTGCGGAACTGACCGGCATCCTCCAGTCCGCAGCCATCTCCCGGGATGGGAAGCACGCAGCCTTCGCCGTGAATGATGGTGCCGGTTCCATCCGGCTACTGCACCGGGAAGGCAGGGATATCCGGTCCATCACGGAGGTGGAAGCGCCCCCCGCGACGGAAGTGCTGGCCATCGCCAACACCGGGACAGCCCTACTGAGGAACGCCGAAGGCTCGGTGTTCCAGATGGATCTCGGACAGAATGCTGCGGCCATGCAGATCGCCACCAAGGTCTTGGAGGGGGACCTCACCCCCGATGGCACCAAGGTCGCGCTGCTCCGGAACAGCCCTGAAGGGTATGTCATCGAGTTCCCCGCGGGGCGAATCTGCTACAAGTCGAAACAGAAGATCCGCGACCTCAAGATTTCCCCGAAGGGCGATGCCTTGGCCTTCTTCGAGCAGGAGACCAACCGGTTCTTTTTCCATCTGAAATGCTGGCGAGCGAATGGCCAAGTAGAGAGCTGGAAGGACGGGGGCTCCTTGAGCCCCAGGGGCGGCTTCTTTGAGGGCAATCTGCGGGGCATAGCCTGGAACGCCGAGGGCGACGGATTGTTTCTCGCCACGCAGGGGAACCTGATCGGTCTCCTGAAAAAGAACGGAGAACAGGCCCTGCATCGGAACGCAGGCAATCTGCGGATCTATGGGGCCACCAGCGAGGGGCTCCTGCTCGAAGTGGGGACGGAAGTGCTGGCCACCCGGGGACGGGTGAAGGGCCAGGACAAGGAGCGGGATCTGTCATGGGCTGCAGGGACTCTGGAGGCGGTGTCGGGGGATGGTTCCCAGTTGCTGGTGTCCCGAGAGGACGAAATCTGGGTGCTTCCTGCGGATCAATCCAAGGGCCGGAAGGTGGGAATTGGTAAAGTGGAAGCCTTCTCGAACGATGGCAAGGCAATCCTCTATTCGGATACCGAACGCGTCTATGCCCTGCCTTCTGGGGGAGGGGATCTCCGAACCCTGGTGACGACTGAGGAGCTGAAGGCCTTGGGGCTTTCCCTTACGAGCAGCGAGGGGCCGCCCGCCCGGTTTGTCATTTCAGAAGATGATCGCTGGGTGCTGATCTATTCCGGGCAGACCCTAGCCCGCAAGCGCCTGGATGGAACCGGCAATCTGGAGCGCGTGAAGGTCACCATGGATGGCCTGCAACCCGGGTGGAGGATCTTTTTCGCCGCCACCCCGGACGGGGGCCAGACTGCCCTGCAGGTCCGGGAAGGGAACGAGGGCAGTTGGTTCGTCGCCCTGGACACCCTTGCCGGAAAAGAATTCGGACGCGTCCCTGCCGATGTAACCGAACGGATGCTGGGCTGGCACTTCAGCGATGGCTTTCTGGTCTTTTCCGCCCTCGCCGGCAAGGGGGAGTTCCGCCGAGTGGACCTGAAGGGGCAACGGCGCGTCCTCCGCGCCCTGGAGCCTCCATTGACCAATGGTTCCGGTCGTTTCCGGAACATCCGGGTTGCCGGAGACGGCGCTTATTACACCTACCGTTACACCGCCACCGGAATATCCCAGTTGGTTCTCGGCAAAGGGATGTAGGACTAAGCTCACCCAGGACAGATCCCGGCCGGACGCCAATCTGGAACCGCTGGAGACGGTCAGAATTTAGTAAAACGAGACTGCACAGGGCCTGGCACAGATATATCAGTTCCAGCATCCCAGGAACCAACCTCAATAGAGCAACCCTCCCTGGGACCTCTTGACTGCTCTCAGCACCGATCATTTATTTTTTATAGAGATTGCCATGACCCCACTCCAGTCCTTCATCGGCGGCGAATTTACGCCCAGCTCCTCCAGCGTCACCCTGCCGAGCCTCAACCCCTCTGACCTTGCGGAGGTGGTGGCCCAGGTCCCGGAGGGTGCCGCGGCGGATGTGGAAGCGGCGGTGGCCAAGGCTGTGGCCGCCCAGAAGCGCTGGGCCGACATGCCCGGGCCGGGGAAGGCGGAGGTGTTGCTTCGTTGGGCTTCGGTGCTCCAGGGGAGGCTCGAGGAACTGGCCCAGCTCATGGCCCGAGAAGTGGGCAAGCCCATCCAGGAGGCCTGGGGCGAGGCGGCACGGGCGGTAGCCATTCTGCGCTACTACGCCGGCGAGGCGGTGCGCGCAGCGGGTGAGGTGGTGCCCAGCCAGCTCCCGGACACGCTGCAGTTCAGCCTGCGGGTGCCGATTGGGGTGGTCGGTCTGGTGACGCCCTGGAACTTCCCCGTGGCAATTCCCCTATGGAAGGCTGCGCCCGCCCTCGCCTTCGGCAATGCGGTGGTGCTCAAACCCAGCGAGTTGTCCAGCGCCTGCGCCGACTTCCTGGCCCACTCAGCCCAGGAGGCGGCAGTGCCGCCTGGCCTCTTCAACGTGGTGCATGGCTTGGGGCGCACCGTAGGCGAGGCGCTGCTCAATCACCCCCAGGTCAGGGCGCTGAGTTTTACCGGTTCGGCGGCTGTGGGCGCGCGGGTAGCCCAGGCGGCCTCGGTGAGGAACGCCCGCTTTCAGACCGAGATGGGCGGCAAAAACCCGGCCTTGGTGCTGGCTGACGCAGATCTGGACAAGGCTGCAGCCTTGGTCTGTGGCGGGGCCATGCGTTTCGCGGGGCAGAAATGCACAGCCACGAGCCGGGTCATCGTTGAGCGCAAGGTGATGGCACCCTTCCTGGAAAAACTCGAAGCCCAGATTCGAGCTCAGGTGCTGGGCCCGGTGACGGATCCGTCCTGCACCATCGGCCCGCTGATCCAGGAAGCAACCCGGACCAAAGCCCTTCGTATGCTGACGGAACAGGCTCCGCGCATCCACACCGGAGGCCGGGCGGTGAGCGCGGGCGCTTTCGGCAAGGGCCTGTTCCTGGAACCCACGCTGGTGAGCGGCGTGACGCCGGACAGTCCACTCGCCACCGAGGAACTCTTCGCGCCGGTGCTGGTGGCGCTGCCCGCCGAAGACCTGGACGAGGCCATCCAGCTCGCCAACGGCAGTGTTTTCGGGCTCAGCGCGGCCCTCTTCACCCGGGATCTGGCTGCGGCCCTGCGTTACATCCGACGCATCGATGCCGGCCTGGTGCGCGTGAACGGCGATACCACGGGGGTGGATCCCCATGCCCCCTTCGGCGGTGTGAAGGGCTCCAGCTCGGGCAGTCGTGAGCAAGGTCGCGCGGCTCGGGACTTCTACACTGAGATCAAAACCATCCAGATCAGCTGAGGCACTCATGCCCGAGTTCCCGCCCTACCTCGACGTGGTGGATTCCCACACGGAAGGTGAGCCCACGCGGGTCGTCACCGGCGGCTGGCCGGAGCTGCAAGCCGCCACCATGGGCGGTCGCCGGGAAGAGCTGATGGAACGCTTCGATCATTTGCGCCGGGCTGTGGTGTTGGAGCCTCGCGGCTTTGAGGCCATTGTGGGCGCCCTGCTGACCCCGCCGATCCACAAAGAATCCGCCTGCGGCGTGGTCTTCTTCAACAACGTGGGGCCCCTCTGGATGTGCGGCCACGGCCTCATTGGCGTGGTGGCGACCCTCGCCTTCCTGGGGCGCATCGGCGCGGGCTTGGTGCAGGTGGATACGCCTGCGGGAACCGTGAAGGCCGAGCGGGCGGCCGACGGCCTGGTGACACTCCAAAACGTACCTTCGCGGCTCCATGCCGCCGGTGTCAATCTGGACGTGCCGGGTCTGGGACGCGTCACGGGGGATGTGGCCTGGGGCGGGAACTGGTTCTTCTTGGCGGAGGTGCCGGGCCTCGAACTGGATTTCGCCCGCCGCCACGAACTGACCCTTGCGGCCACTGCCATCAAGACGGCCCTCAAAACCCAGGGCATCACCGGGGCAGGAGGTGCGGAGATCGATCACGTGGAGCTCTTCGGCCCGCCCTCCCGGCCGGACGCGCAGTCCCGGAACTTCGTGCTTTGCCCCGGGGGCGAGTGCGACCGCAGCCCCTGCGGCACCGGCACCAGCGCCAAGATGGCCTGCTTGCACGCCAAGGGCCAGTTGGCGCTCGGTCAGGTGTGGAACCAGGAGAGCCTCACCGGCAGCCTGTTCCGGGGCTGGCTGGAGGTCCAGGGCGATCAGATCATTCCGTACGTGCAAGGCCGTGCCTTCATCACGGGACGGTCCACCCTCTTCTTCGATCCTGAGGATCCTTTCCGGGCAGGTCTTGGATGAATCAGCGCATTCTGGTGGTGGGCGCGGGGATCGTAGGGGTGGCCATCGCGGATCGTCTGCAAGCTTCGGGTTGTTCTGTGACGATCTTTGAAGCAGACCTTCCTGGGGGCGGAGCCACCGCCGCCGCCATGGGGCATTTGGTGGTGCTGGACGACAGCCCCATGCAGATGGCCTTCACGGCCCGGGGCGTGGCACTCTGGCGCCAGGAGAACCTACCAAAGGGTTGCGAGCGCGAAGTCTGCGGGACCCTCTGGGTGGCTGCCGACGAGGAGGAGGTGGAGGAGGCCCGCAGGAAGGCGGAGCGGTACTCCGGCCTTGGGCTGGCCTGCGAGGTGCTGACTGCTGGTCAACTCTGGGAGGCTGAGCCCGCATTGCGTCCTGGCTTGGCCGGGGGCTTGCGGGTAGCGGGTGATCAGGTACTGTATCCGATGGGCGCCGCGCGGTTCCTGCTGAAACGGGCCCTGGAGCGCGGCGCCACCCTTTGCCGGGAGAAGGTGCAGGCCCTGGTGCCAGGCGGCGTCCGCACGGAACCGGGCTTGGTGCAAGCGGATGCGGTGATCCTGGCGGCTGGATTAGGGACCACGACCCTGCTGCCGGAGCTACCCATCCAACCCCGGAAGGGCCACCTGGCCATCACTGGGCGAGTGCCTGGGCTGGTCCACCACCAGCTGGTGGAGCTGGGCTACCTCAAGAGCGCCCATGGGCGAGCAACCACCAGCGTGGCCTTCAACGTACAGCCCCGGGCCACCGGCCAGTTGCTCATCGGCAGCTCCCGGGAGTTTGCCGGTCTCGACGGATCTCCCAACCGCGAGTTGCTGGGCCGCATGCTCCGCAAGGCGGTCTCGTTCCTTCCCACCCTCGAGCGAGTGCCCGTGCTCCGGGTGTGGACAGGGTTTCGCCCCTGCGGGCCAGGCAACCTGCCGGTGATCGGCCCCTGGCCTGGGCGACCTGGACTTTTCGTGGCTGCAGGCCACGAGGGCTTGGGTATCACCACGGCCCTGGTCACCGCCGAGCTGATGGCGCACCACCTGCTTGGTACGCCGGCCTTCCTCGACCCTGCTTCTTTCCTGCCGGAGCCCGCCCATGGCTGATCACTGCATCATCCGGGTGGATGGACAGCTCGTGGCGGCCACTTCAGGGGAAAGCCTCGCTGTGGCCCTGCTCCGCGCGGGCCACTTCCGTTTCCGCGAGAGCTGCTCAGGGCAGGCCAGGGCACCGGTATGTGGCATGGGCACCTGCTACGAGTGTCAGGTGCGAGTCAATGGAACCTGGGTGCGCGCCTGCCTGGAACCTGTGCGGGCTGGCCTGGAGGTCCACACCGATGGTTGAACACGTTGACGTGGCCGTGGTCGGTGGCGGGCCCGCCGGGATCTCTGCTGCAGTCGCATCAGCCGCAGCGGGTAAACGGGTCTGCTTGCTGGACGAAGGTTCCCGGCCTGGAGGTCAGATCTGGCGACACCGGCTGGGGCAGGTGCCTGATGAGGCTCAGAGCCTTTTGACGAAGCTTGATGCAGCGGCGGTGAAGGTCCTTTTCCGCGCCAGTGTGTTCGATGTGGAAGACCGCCAAGGCAGCTGGCGGCTTACGCTATCGCAGGGGGAGCGGCGGGTGGCGATTACGGCGGAAAAGCTCGTCCTGGCCTGCGGGGCGAGGGAGCGATTCCTGCCGTTCCCGGGCTGGACCCTGCCGGGCGTCATGGGCGCCGGGGGCGGGCAGGCCTTCCTCAAAGAGGGGTTGGAACTGCACGGTGAGCGAGTGCTCGTGGCGGGTACGGGACCGCTGCTCCTACCCGTTGCCGCCTCCGTTGGCAAGGCGGGCGGGCGAGTACTGGCCATCCTGGAACAGACACCCTGGCGGCGGGTGCTGGGCATGCTCCCGGTGCTGCTGGCCCATCCGTCCAAGGCGCTGCAGGCCGCGCAGCTTGGGCGAAGTCTGTTCGGTGTGCCCTATCGCCCCGGGTGGTGGGTGCAAGAAGCCTACGGCAAGGACTTCCTTGAGGCGGTGCGGCTGACCGATGGCCAGCGCGAGGAAGTGCTTGAGTGCCGATGGCTCTTCTGCGGGTTTGGGCTGGTGCCCAATGGGGAGTTGGGAGTTGCCCTGGGTTGTGCAGGGACTCACGCAGGACTGCAGGTGAACAAAGCCCAGGAGTCCTCTGTGAATGGCATCTTCGCTGCGGGAGAGCTGTGTGGGGTGGCCGGAGTGGACGCGGCCCTGGCGGAGGGCGCCATCGCAGGGTTGGCGGCGGCCGGAGTCTGGGATGCAGCATCGGTCGAGGGACACCGACTGGTGAAAGCCCGCGCCAGAGCCAGGAGCACGGGGCGGCAGCTGGAACGGATCTTCGCGCTGCGTCCGGAACTGCGCGGCCTGCCGCGGCCCGAGACAATCATTTGCCGCTGTGAGGATGTGCCCTATGGTGCCATCGATCCCTCCTGGGGATCTCGGGAGACCAAGCTCTGCACCCGTGCAGGGATGGGTCCCTGCCAAGGTCGAGTCTGTGGGCCGATCTTGATCTATCAGTTTGGGCACACCCCAGACACCGTGCGCATCCCATATAAGACCACGCCCGTGGGCCAACTCATCGCAGAGGAGCCATGATCTGGAACGGCGCTGTTTGGAACGGAGGCTCGCAGGCAGTGTGCGGGCCAGGGTGATGCTGGGCTCTCTGGGGGAGGGCACCCCGCTCACCCGGGCTGAGAAGGTGGCGATTCTGGAAATACAGGGAAGCCTGTCAAAGGCCGCGTGAACGCCCTGCCCGATGAGCACGTGCGTCCCCAAGCGTCTGGAGTTGGCGGGTGAGGCGCGAGAAGGGGTGCTCAAGATCCTCTGGGAGCGTTTGGCCAGCAGGCCAAGGGTGGCCTTAAAGGCCATGCCATGATGGAGGACCCCGGAAAGGCGCTCGCCATGATAGTCCCCTGCGGAAGCTGGAAGTCCCCCATCACGGCGGAGCTGATCACGGCCCAGACCCTTACGCTCGGGCAGACCTGGATCGATGGAACCGATGTCTACTGGCTCGAGGGCCGCCCCTTCGAAGGTGGTCGCAACGCCCTGGTGAGGCTCAGCCCAGGATCCAGACCCGTGGATTGCCTTCCGTTGGAGTGCAATGTCCGGACCCGCGTCCATGAGTACGGCGGCGGTGCCTGCGCGGTGTGCGAGGGAACGATCTATTTCGTCGAGTTCCAGGATCAGCATCTCTATCGACAGGTTCCGGGCGGAGTCCCCGAGGTGCTGGCTTCCACCGCCGGAAATCGCTTTGCTGATTTCGAACTGGACCGGGAGCGCAAGCGGTTGCTCTGTGTCCGCGAAGACCACACCGGTCAAGGCGAAGCCATCAATACCCTCGTGGCCATCCCGCTCGAGGGTGAGGGGGACGAGACCCAACTGGTGAAAGGATCTTCGTTCTATTCCACAGCGCGGCTCAGTCCAGACGGGTCCCGTCTCGCTTGGCTGTGCTGGGACCACCCCAACATGCCTTGGGACGGTACCGAGTTATGGGTTGCCAACGTCCGCAGGGACGGCACCCTTGGAGAAAGTTGGCAGGTCGCGGGAGGACCGGACGAATCGGTCTTCCAGCCGGAGTGGTCGCCGGCGGGTGTCCTGCACTTCGTCTCGGACCGAAGCGGCTGGTGGAATTTGTACCGTCTGGGGGAAGGCATTGAGCCGCTCTGCCCCATGGCGGCCGAGTTCGGTGAGCCGCAGTGGAGCTTCGGCCAGCAGACGTATGGCTTCATCTCCGAAGGTGAAATTCTCTGTGCCTACTCCTGCTCTGGCACGTGGACCATGGCCCGTCTCGACACCCACACGGGCCGACTAACCACGCTCCCGCTGCCCTATACCGCCTGCACTGACGTCCAGGTGAGTTGTGGGACCGCTGTCTTCAAGGCAGGTTCCGCCACCCAGCCGCTTTCCATAATCCGGCTTGATCTGGCCACCGGGGAGACCGAAGTTCTTCAGCAAGCCTTCAATCCCACCATAGATCCGGGCTATTTCTCCCAACCGCAGACGGTTGAGTTCCCAACCGAGAATCACCTTACAGCCCATGGGATTTTCTACCCTCCCGCGAACCGGGACTGCATGGTTTCTCCAGGGGAGAGACCGCCATTGATCGTCATGAGCCACGGCGGACCGACGGCCGCCGCCTCCACCATTCTGAGCTATCAGATCCACTATTGGACCAGCCGCGGCTTTGCCATACTAAATGTCAACTACGGCGGCTCGACAGGCTATGGACGTGCCTACCGCATGCGCCTGAACGGCCAATGGGGCATCGTCGATGTGGACGACTGCTGCAACGGGGCCCGGTGGCTGGCGGCCCAGGGCCGAGTGGACGCCTCGCGGATGGCGATCCGCGGTGGCAGCGCCGGAGGTTACACCACCCTGGCGGCGCTAACCTTCAAGGACGTGTTCAGCGCTGGGGCCAGCCTCTACGGCGTAAGCGACCTGGAAGCCCTGGCCAAGGACACGCACAAGTTTGAGAGTCGCTACCTCGATACCCTCGTGGGTCCCTATCCGGCCCGCAAGGACCTCTACCAGGCCCGCTCGCCCCTTCACCATGCAGCGAATCTGGCTGCGCCCCTGATCCTCCTGCAAGGCTCGGAGGATGCGGTGGTTCCGCCCGCCCAGTCCCAGGTCATGTTCGAGGCCCTGCGCGCCAAGGGTGTTCCGGTGGCCTACTTGCTCTTCCAGGGGGAACAGCACGGCTTCCGGAAGGCCGAGAACATCAAGCGCGCGCTGCAGGCCGAACTTTATTTCTATTCGAAGATCTTCAATTTCGATTTGGCCGAGGACATTGAGCCCGTCGAAATCTGCAATCTTTGATCCGTTTCCGGCGCTCCTCACGACGCGGAAACCCAGGTCGTCATCGCGGAAGTTAGGAGTTCAGAACCACCGATAGGCGCCACGGACATAGACCCAAGTTGAAGGTTGGCTACTGTATGCGAGTTGGAAGAGTGCGACTGCAAGTAAGGACACGCGCATAAAGATAAGATATTTAATACGAATTCCTGCGGCACAGAATTTGCTCTCTTTGCTGAGTTATGGTCATTTGTTAGAATCAAGGAAACGAGAGGCATGGTCATGGGGTTGCGTAATTTTCTGGGGCTCCTGCTGGCTGGAGGAATGTTGACGCCACTGGCGGCGGCCCGCACGAACGCGAGCCTTGTTCTGCTTTCCCAATCGGTCCTGGTCCTGGATCAGGACACGGGTGAACGCTTGGTCGAAAAGCGCGCAGAAGACGTGCTGCCCATCGCCTCCATCACCAAGCTGATGACGGCTATGGTGGTCCTGGATGCGCAACTGGATCCTGACGAACTGATCACCATCACGGCCGAGGACATGGACATGCTGCGCCATAGCCGTTCCCGCCTGCCGGTGGAAACCCAGATCAGCCGGGGCGAGGCCCTGCATCTGGCTTTGATGTCGTCCGAAAACCGTGCCGCCCATGCCTTGGGGCGCACGTTTCCCGGCGGGCTCGAAGCCTTCGTTCCAGCCATGAACGCTAAGGCTGCTGAATTGGAGCTGTTAGACACGTACTTCCTGGATCCGGCGGGTCTAGACGCGGGGAATGTCTCCTCCGCGCAGGATCTGGCGAAGTTGGTGGGAGCGGCCTACCAGTACCCGCAGATCCGGGATTTCACCACTAGCGACGCGGCCTCCATCCAATCCGGACGCCGCAGCATCCCGTTCCACAACACCAATCGCCTGCTCTGGAATCCCCAGTGGCAGATCGGCCTTTCCAAGACCGGCTTCATCAACGAGGCAGGGCGCTGCTTGGTGATGCAGGCAAAAGTGGCCCAACGCTCCATGGTGATCGTACTGCTGGACGGCGATGGGGCCTTGAGCCGATTCCAGGACGCCAATCGCATCAAACAGTGGATGGAGGGGACGTCCCTGACGCCGGTGGTCCACCGCAAGACCAGCCAGCGCAAGGCCAGCCAAGGCAAATCAGCCCAGGTCATCCGAGTCAGCCACCGCAAATCGACCCGGCGTGCCCGCAAGCCTTCAAGAGTCTGACGCCGCTGCCTGTTCCAGCAAAGGGCGCGCAGCACCGAGGAAATAGAGTGGTAGCCAAGGTGATGCCCCGGAATTCAAGGATAACTTTGGGCCTTGCAGTGATCTCTAGGGCATGGATGGCAACTTAGGATGAGCGGGGAAACTGGAGCAGGCCACCGGATTGGACGACCTCCTGTCGGAGCTGCCTGGTCTGTTAAAGGACGAACCAAAACGCGAATTCTAGATTTCGGATCTGGATTCTAGAATCTGGAATTTCAAAAATTAAAATGTAATAAATATTTACCTCCATCCCTCTGCGGAATGGAAACGAAGCCTGGCCATGTGGGATTTAGGGTCCTCACTCTCCGTGGATCTCGCTCCGTTGCGTGATCGTATAGCCCACCACGGTGGCATTGCCCCTAGTGCCTGAAGAGGAATGCAGCCGCACCGCCTCTTGCATGGGCACCGAGCACAGGCCTTACGGGGAGTTGTAGCACCTCTTCAGCTTATTCAGAAAAGGGAACCCGCCGGAGAGCGTCCAGAGATCTGAGACTGGGCAGATGCATGGACTCAAGTGCGGGACTGAACATGAAAAACCTTATGCGCGGCCTTTCATCGCATTCACACCGCAAGCCCTCACCTAGCGGCTTATGACCCTATAATCAGAACGGGTCCGTCCGTACCGCCCAAATCCACAGGCCCAGGTAAGCTACTCGTTACTCGGGGATTTCCCTGATGCATCAAAGATGAGGTGAGGGAGGTACCTTAGGAAGATGAGTGAACTCGTGCAAGCCCACTTAGACCACAAGCGATCCTGGTACGACTTCCACTACTGCTATCCGGTCATTTCCCGGCGCAGCAAGGGCGTCAGCCTGGGTGTGAACCTGAATCCCAATAAGGCCTGCAATTTCGACTGCGTCTACTGCGAGGTGGACCGGGTGAACCCGCCCCGGCGCAAGGACGTGGACCTGGACCAGCTGGAGCGGGAGATGGCAGCCCTCATGGACCTGGTGGTCAGCGGCGAGCTCTATCAAGTAGCGCCCTTTGACTCCGCGCGGCCAGAACAGCGGCGGCTCAACGACATCGCGTTCTCGGGTGACGGCGAGCCCACCATGGCCAAGGAGTTCGCGGAGTGTGTGGCACGCCTGGCGAGACTAAAGGCCGCCAAGGGTCTCCACGATTGCAAACTGGTCCTGATCTCGGATGCCACTCTGTTGCAGGCTCCCGGCGTGATCAAGGGTCTTGAGATCCTGATGGCGAATCAGGGCGAAGTCTGGGCAAAGCTCGACGGCGGCACGGAAGCCCACTACCGGGAGGTCAATCGCTCACGGGTCCCCTTTGCGAAGATCCTGGACAATCTGGTTGCCACGGCCAGGCGCTGGCCCATCACCATCCAGACCCTGTTCCTGGAGTGGCGGGGGCAGGGGCCTTCCGCTCTAGAAGTGGACGCCTACATCGAGCGCCTGCGTGAGCTTCTCACCGGCGGTGGCCGGCTCGAAGGTATCCAGATTTACACGGTCGCTCGCGCCACGCCTGAACCCGAGGCCCGGCCGCTCAAAGCCGCCCTCCTGGATGCGGTGGCGGCGAAAGTCCGGCAGGCCCTTCCGGCCCTACCCGTGGAAGTCTTCTACGGACCCGATGATCCGGGTCATGTTTAGACGGT
>JANYIU010000084.1 GCA_025361955.1 Holophagaceae bacterium | reverse complement strand
AAGGAATTCCTGGAACTGTCGAAGGACAAGAGGACGCTTTTCTGGACGTTCGTTTTGCCGATCCTGCTCTATCCCCTGGTCTTCATCCTGATCGCCGGGTTGGGACAGCGCGATGCCGCCAAGCGCTTGGGCAGGCCCAGTCGCATTGCCATCGTGGATCCGGCCCAGGTTTTGGAACCTCGACTGAGAGCAGCGCGGCAAACCTTCGAACTGGTCGATCAGCATCCTGGTGATAGCAAAATAATCTTGAAAGATCACAGCCTGGATCTCCAGGTCGAGGTGGAGCGATCAGCCGCCCAGAAGCTGGAGAGCCAGGAGCCCTTCGTCATCCACATCCTGGTCGACGCCACGGAACCTTCCAGCGAACTGGCTCTGGAACGCTTGCGAGAAGCCATCCGCAAGCTGGATGAAGAGCAGATCCAGATGCGACTGCAGGCTCTCCACGCTCCGCCTCAGTTGACCCGGCCCAGCCTGCTGATTACCGAGAGCGCTGCGGAGGCCGGACTGGCAACGGGCAAGGCGCTGGGGTCATTCCTGCCCTATGTCCTGATGCTCATGCTGTTCCAGGGCGCCATGCAACACGGGATTTATGTCACTGCGGGGGAAAAGGAGCGGGGCACCCTCCAGACCCTTTTGGCCACACGCCTGCCCAGGAACCAAATCATATGGGGGAAGTTGGCGTACATCTTCATCATGGGACTCCTCGCCGCCCTTCTTAATCTGGCGAGCATGGGCTTCTCTCTCGCCGTATTGATGGGAAAGACCACCGCCCGGCTGCCGCAAGCAGACCCAGGGGTCACCGGGCAGCTTGCTACCATGACCAGTCCGGGCATCCTGCTCTTGTGCTTCCTGCTCATGGTGCCGCTGGGATTGCTGTTCTCCAGTTTCATTCTATTCATGGGCGTGCGGGCCAGGAATACGGCTGAGGCCGGGACCTCCCTGATGCCGGGTTTGTTCGTGATCGTCCTGCTCGGCGCCTTTTCCCTCGCCCCCGGCCTTGAACGAATGCCGTTCCTGCCCTACGTGCCGATCCTCAATGTCAGTCTTGCGATCCGCAACCTGTTCAGTCGACAGGGCGATGTCGTGGAATACCTAGTGGCATTCTGCATGACGACAGGGCTTTCCATTCTGATGACCTGGGCCTCCGCTCGTCTTCTGGATCGGGAATCAGCCCTATTCACGCAGAGTTGAGACACACGCTCCACGCTAGGATTTTTGCGCTATAGTGAAGGTTCGGTGACAACCTGAGGGCACGCATGGCAACCAAAACGAAGACCCCCGGATCCACAAACTCCGCTCCTGATAAGACCCTGGAGGGAAAGTTTTCCGAGGCCCTCGACCTGGTGGAGCAAAAGCACTACGACAAGGCCATCGCTGCGCTGGAGGCACTGCAGCTCGAGGCCGGTAAGCACGGCATGATCGCCATGGCGCGTTCCGCCAGGAACTACATCATGGCCCTGCAATCACGCACCCAGAAGGAAGCGGAGACGCTCACCAACCCGGAGCTGGCTGCTCAGTTATTCCTCAATCGGGGAGCCGCGGACGAAGCCTTGGCGCTGCTGGACAGGGCTCTCAAGACCCACGACCAGGATGCCAGGCTGTTCTATTTGAAGGCCACGGCACACGCCCAGAAGGACGAGGCTGAAGCTGCTTCGGAAGCCATCCGTCAGGCGGTTTCGCTGAATCAGGATTTCCTGCACCAATTCCGTCTTGAACGGGATTTCGATCGAGTCCGCTCTTCGGCGCCTTTTGTGGCGCTCGGTCTGGAATAGCACGCGGTGAAGGGACAGCGAGGGCTGCACGCCGATCAGCCGCTGCGTGTGGCAGCCATCGGGGGCGGGACGGGTTTGGCCGCACTGCTGCGGGCACTCAAGGGTGAAGCCGGGCGCAGCCGGGATCCTTGGAAACTCACGGGCATCGTAACCGTCTCGGACAACGGGGGCTCCTCGGGTCGTCTGCGGGCCGAATTGGGCGGCATCCCACCTGGGGATCTCCGCAACTGCCTGGCTGCTTTGACTCAGGAGCAGTCCGTCCTCTCGGACCTGCTGAATTATCGATTCAAGGGCGAAGGCAATATGGCCGGGCACTCCCTGGGCAATCTCATGCTGCTGGCCATGGCCGATATCACAGGAGACTGGGTGCGCGCCATACGCCAGCTCTCCGGGGTGCTGGTGACCGTGGGTCGTTTGTACCCCTCGACGGTCGTGCCCGTGACGCTCTGTGCTGAGGATTTCCAAGGCAATCGCCACATCGGCGAAACTTCCGTGAATGCCTGCAACCCGCCTGTGTCCAGGATCTGGCTGGAACCCATCGATGCAGAACCCCTACCGGAGACCCTCCTGGCGATCATGCAGGCGGATCTCATTCTGCTCGCCCCTGGGAGCCTCTACACCTCCACTGTCGCGACTCTGCTGATTCCTGAACTGCGCATGGCGATCGCCAGAGCAGAGGCTCCGGTGATTTATGTCGCCAATCTAATGACCGAGCCTGGAGAGAGCGCGGGGCTGGATCTCGAAACCCATGTGGCCACGCTCCAGGCGTTTGGCTGTTTTCCCATTCATGCGGTCCTGGCCAACAGTGCTTCATTGACCGAGCAGGTGCTGCACCGATATTTGGAAGAAGGGGGCTCCCCGCTGCAATCGACTTGCCGCACTCTTTGTGGGGTGCCTGTATTTTCACAACCTCTCCTTGACCCGGAAGCGCAATTGGCCAGACATCACCCAACTCTGCTCAACCAGGCTTTGAGAGAAGTGATCGAATCTTTATAGCTCAGCACCTCGCCGTCCGATGAGAGGGGAGAGGCCTTGCTGAGAGGGTTTGGACTTGGCTAGGATGCACCGAGGAGATGACAGCAGATGGGACTGCGGGGTGATCTGACCACGATGGGTCTGGAAGATATTTTCCAGTGGCTCGCCGTGGGCAAGAAGACTGGCGTGCTTGAGCTCAAAGGCTTCTTGCACACCAAACGCGTCTACTTCCACGATGGCAAGATCAGCAGTGTATGGTCCTCGGATCCCAGGGAATACTTGGGCCAATACCTTCTGGCCTGCAACCGCATCAACGAGGAACAACTGCGGGAGGCCTTGGCCACTCAGGAGGACGAGAACCAGCTGCTAGGCCGGATTCTCGTGAGTCGCCAACTCATCACTGAGACCGAGATCCGCCGCATCGTTCAGCTCAAGGTGGAAGAATCCATCTTCGATACCTTCCTCTGGGAGGTGGGGACATTCGAGTTCCACGATGCTCAGACCTCCCCCCAGAAGACCATGTTACTGAGCCTGGATGTCACCGGCATCGTGCTGGAAGGCGCGCGTCGAGTGGATGAATGGAAGCGCATCCGGAGCGTCGTCAAGGGTGGCGATGCGGTCCTCGCTGCGGTATCTGAAGTCATCGCGGAGATGCTACCCCTGGCTTCAGAGGATGCCGACCTTCTGGGCCGCCTGGACGGTCACAAGACCCTTGATCAGGTGGTCATCGAGATGAGAGCGCCGGAGTTCAGGGTGCATAAACTCGTCTTCGACCTCCACGAGAAGGGGATGGTCCGCATCGTCCGGCAGGGCGGC
>JANYIU010000079.1 GCA_025361955.1 Holophagaceae bacterium | reverse complement strand
TCTCACGGTGCAAGCGTTTGAGGAACTTCAGCCACTCGTTGTGTCGATGGCGCTGCATCGTCTCGGAGATCACTGTTCCGTCCAGCGTGTTGAGCGCTGCGAATACCGTGGTCGTTCCGTTCCGCTTATCCCACAGGGATTTCCTTCGGTCATCGTCGTGGGTCATCATTCCACAATGGCCCTCCTTCATCGGAAGTCCTGGCTGAGTCCGGTCCAGCGCCTGGATCTGACTCTTTTCATCCACGCTCAAAACGATGGCGTGTTCGGGAGGATCCAGGTAAAGGGTCACGATATCCGACCTCGGCCCGCTTGCTCTTTCTCGATTCCCTCAAAGCCCGCCGCCGCCCATCTATGGATGCATTTCCAGGCGGTTCTGTGATCGCAACTCAAGGCCATCCCTAGGTCGCGAAAGGACGCTCCGTTCGCACGGCGAAGGACAATCTTCGCTCGCAGAACCTTGCGTGCGGCAAGCGTCCGGCTCCGCGCCATCTTTTCCAGGCGCGTCCTTTGCGGTCCGTGAGTTCAATTCGTCCCGCATGGGCCATGTCGCCCCTCAACATAAAGTGCGACTAGGTGAGATATAGTTTCATGTTCTTCTGGCGGGCTACGCTAGAAGCCCTCATCCAGAGCGCCGGAGGGTGCCCACCCACGCTCAACTGCTGGCCGAAGTCTGGGGTCCCGGTGCCGAAGGTCAGACTCATTACCTGCGCATCTACATGGCCCAGCTCCGGAACAGGCTGGAAGTGGATCCCACCCGGCCAATGTATTTCTTCACGGAACCCGGCGTGGGCTACCGGCTGAACGTAGAGGAATAAGAATCCCTCAAGGAGCCAAGAGACGAATGAACTCTGGCTCCAGGCACGCCAAACCGGTGCCCAATAAGCGCCGAATTGCTCCTGTCACTTCCCCACATGGATGCCGGAGAGCGAACCAAGCACTCCAAACACTCTCAGGAGCCACAAGATAACCGCAATGACTACGACGGCATTCAAGATCGTCTTGATGGAACCCGCCATCGGGATAAACCGGTTGATGAGCCAGAGAAGAACACCCACCACGATCAGGACCACCACCACGTTAATCAAAGGCATGATCAAATCCTCCAAGTTGGATCGATGAAAGCAGGCAAAATAGGGCCGCCCCTAGGGTTCAACCGTCTAAGTCGCTGTCACTTAAAAACCTTGTTGCCGCGGTGGCGAGAGCGGCATAAGGAGCCCTACGAAACAACCACAAGAACACTGGTTATTTCGTAACGGCGCCTAAAGCCGACCCATTAGCAGCAGGATGACGAGAATGACCAGGACCAAGCCCAGTCCTCCGCTTGGGTAGTAACCCCAGCTTCGGCTGTGAGGCCATGAGGGCAGTGCGCCCACCAGCATCAATACCAAGACAATGATCAAAATAGTTCCCAACATGGCGCTAATCCTTTCGGTTAATCCCTGAACCTTTGGTTGGACCGATGCGTTCAAAGGCCCTGATCATTTGAACTTTGAAGCCGCGTTCTTGAAGGAAGTCTTGACTTCAGTCCAGATGTTTTCGGAACCGGTTTTGAGGTCTTCCCAGGCGGAATCGCCAGACGCCCTTAATTCCTGCAACTTCGTCCTGGCTGCATCATGCTTGCCCTGCAAAGTTTCAATTGTTTTGTAGTACTCAATCTTCGCCTCGGCTTTGGCTTTGTCCGCTTTGGCGCGAAACAGAGCGATCTGGGCACTCCATTCTTTTAACTGCGCATCAAATTTTTCTTCGTATGCTTTTCGTTTGTCCGTCATGCCAACCTCCTTGTGGTTGCGATGTTTGGCCGCTCGTCAATCCTTCTTGCTTCCCATGACTAGCACTAGGATGCCGCCCACGAGCGCGATAGCCCCCACAATGGGTGGCAGTGGAAACTTCCTGGTTTTATCAGCCGTCACCTGGATGGGGCCAAGATCGACGACTTTCTCTCGGGTCGTGTAGATGATGCCCTGGTAGGTGAACGCGACAATGCCCAGAGCGATCAACAGGATCGC